>NZ_CP066018.1:1557667-1869201 GCF_016127575.1 Cupriavidus necator | reverse complement strand
TCGCCCTGCGCCAGGCGCGCCAGCCCGTCACGCAGCACGGCGGCGGCGTTCTGGTTGGTCAGCGAGGTACCTAGCGAGAGCATGGATGCGTGGCCTGGGGATCGGTAGCTTGAATACAGTGGCAAAAACGACGACTCCCGCACGTCAGGCGGGAGTCTGTGCCGCGAGCGGCCATTGTAGAGCAGATCGGTGCGCCGTGCTGCGTTGCAGCGGCGCACCGTTGGGCAGGCGCCTCAGCTCTTGGCGCTGGCCAGCTGGCGGTTGCGGTCCTGCAGCGTCTTGATCACGCCCTCGACGCCCTGCTGGCCGACGATGGTGTTGAAGCTGCCCTTGTAGGCTTCGGTCAGCCAGGCGCCCAGCACGTTGATGTCATAGACCTTCCAGCCCTGGGCGGTCTTTTCCAGACGGTAGTCCATCTGGATCGGCTCGCCCTTGTTGACGACCTGGGTGCGGATGGTGGCATCGGTATCCTCAGCCGTGCCGCGGTACGGGCGGTACTGCACGGTCTGGTCGCGGATCTGGGCAATGGCGCCGGCATAGGTGCGGATCAGCAGGGTCTTGAACTCCTCGGTGATCTGCTTCTGCTGCTCGGGCGTGGCCTTGGACCAGTTGCGCCCCATGGCGATCTGCGTGGTCTTCTGGAAGTTGGCGTTGGGGATGATCTTCTGCTCGACCAGCGCGGTGATCTTGCCGATATTGCCGGCCTGCATGTCCTTGTCGGCCTTGACGGTGGTCATCACGTCGCTGACCACGGCCTTGACCAGCCCGTCCGGGGTGGCCGCGTCCTGGGCCGCCACCTGGGCATGCGCCGCGCCTGCGAAGGCAACTACCGTAAGGAAGGGGACCAACAGTCGCTTTATCATGGATTTTCCTTCTTTATCAAAGACGTTCTTCGCCGAGGGCGAACTGGCCAGGCGCCATGGCTGGCGCGCGGCCTTGCGGAGATTGGAACATAAGCGCGGGGCGGTGGTTGCACCCACAAGCGCCTTTTCCGCTACTTACAAACAAATTGTTTCAGCCCTCACAGGGCATTCACAGCCTGGCGTGGGCCTGGAGCCGCCCGCGCCTCGCAGGGTCAGCGGATACGGACCCCCGGCACGATCCGCTGCATCGGGTCCATGGGTGGTATCGGCAGGCTCTGGCTCTCAGGCTGCAGGTCGCCCGAGGGCGTCTGCGCAGGCTGGGCCTGGGTGGCGGCCGGGGCCGAGGCGTCGGCCGGCGGCGCGGGAGGAGCCGGTGCTGCGGGCTGCGCCGGCGTAGCGGGCGTAGCGGGCGTAGCGGGCGTAGCGGGCGTAGCGGGCGTAGCGGGCGTGGCGGGCGTGGCGGGCTTTTCACCTTCGGTCCCGGCAGGGGCTTCAGGGCGCGCCGTCGGGGTCTCCGGGGCGCTGTCCGCATCCTCGTCGCCGTCGGGCGGGTTGCCGTCGTAGATCAGGTACTGGCGCCGCTGCAGGTAGGAATCGCGCAGGAACGAGTACTTGTCCAGCGCCGCCTGCTCCAGCAGGTTGCTGGCGCCGAGCAGCTGCGCCCGGCCGGCGACGATGCGCACGCCGGTCAGTGAATTGCGCAGCGATACCGGATAGAGATAGGCCGACGGGTCGAAACTGCGGTCCACCAGCATGCCGCCGGTGTCGCGCACGGTGCTGGGCCCGAACAGCGGCAGCACCAGGTACGGCCCGGGCGGCACGCCCCACACGCCCAGCGTCTGGCCGAAGTCTTCCTTGTACTTGGGCAGGCCGGCCGGGGTGGCGATGTCGATCAGGCCGCCGATCCCCAGCACGGTGTTCATGGCCACGCGCATGGTGTCCTCGGCGGCGCGGGTGGGCTTGCCCTGCAGCAGGTTGTTCGCCGCCGAGTAGACATCGCTCACGTTGGAGAAGAAATTCTCCACCGCACGCTGCACCGGCGTGGGCATGTAGTCGGCATAGACCTGGGCCACCGGGCGCAGGATGCCCTTGTCGAAGTCCTCGTTGATCTTCGAGACTTCGCGATTGAACGGCTCCAGCGGGTCTTTCGGATTGGCGGTGGGGCCAGTGGCGCAACCGGCGAGCACGGCCGCGGCAGCGACTGCGGCCAGGCCCTTGCAGAACGATGGCGCAGCGCTCATTTGAGGTCCCCTGCCGGCGCCGGCGCGCTGGCACCGGCCGGCGCACCGCCGCCGGCATCCGCCGCCTTGTTGTACAGGAACTGGCCGATCAGGTTTTCCAGCACCACGGCCGACTGCGTCATGGTGATGCGCGCGCCTTCGGCCAGCATGGCGGTGTCGCCGCCGGCTTCGAGGCCGATGTACTGCTCGCCGAGCAATCCGGATGTCAGGATCTTGGCCGAGGTGTCCTTGGGGAACTGGTAGCGCTTCTCCAGGCTCATCTCGACGGTGGCCTGGTAGGTCTTGTCGTCGAAGCGGATCGCCGCCACGCGGCCGACCACCACGCCCGCGCTCTTGACCGGCGCGCGCGGCTTGAGCCCGCCGATGTTGTCAAAGCGCGCCTGCACGCTGTAGGTGTCCTGGAAGGAAAAGGCGCTCATGTTCCCCGCCTTGAGGGCCAGGAACAGCACGGCGACGAACCCCGCCGCCACGAACAGCCCCACCCAGAAATCGAGTGCGTTCTTTTTCATTGGAATCTCTTTCTTCAACCCCGTAGTGTTCTTGTCGCTGTCTTGTCGTTGGTATGGCCCGCGTCAGTTGCTGAACATCAGCGCGGTCAGCAGGAAATCCAGCCCCAGCACGGCCAGCGACGCAATCACCACGGTGCGGGTGGTCGCGCGCGAGACGCCTTCCGGCGTGGGCTTGGCCTCGAAGCCCTGGTACAGGGCAATAAACGTCACGGCGATGCCAAAGATAAAGCTCTTGATCACGCCATTGAGCACGTCGGCGCGCACGTCGACGCCGCCCTGCATCTGGGACCAGAAGGCGCCGGCGTCGACGCCGATCAACTGCACGCCCACCACGTAGCCGCCCAGGATGCCGACCGCGCTGAAGATCGCCGCCAGCACCGGCATGGCGATCACGCCTGCCCAGAAGCGCGGCGCGATCACGCGCTGCAGCGGGTTCACCGCCATCATTTCCATGGCCGTCAGCTGCTCGCCCGCCTTCATCAGGCCGATCTCGGCCGTCAGCGAGGTGCCGGCGCGGCCGGCGAACAGCAGCGCGGTCACCACCGGGCCCAGCTCGCGCACCAGCGACAAGGCCACCAGCAGCCCCAGCGCCTGCTCGGACCCGTAGCGGTTCAGCGTGTAGTAGCCCTGCAGGCCAAGCACGAAGCCCACGAACAGGCCCGACACCGCGATGATCACCAGCGACAGGTTGCCGACGAAGAAGACCTGGTCGGTCACCAGGCGGAAGCGGCGCAGCAGCGCCGGCGACAGGCCCAGCAGTGTCAGGAACATGCGCGTGGCGCGGCCCAGCCCCGACACGCTGCGGCGCACGGCCGCGCCGATGGTGATAAAGAAGTCCGTCACCGCACACCTCCGGCGAAATCCTCGGCCAGCGAAGGTCCGGCGTAGTGGAACGGCACCGGGCCGTCGGCCTCGGCATGGACGAACTGGTGCACGAACGGGTCGGTGGAGGCGCGCAGCGCCTCGGGCTCGCCCTGCGCGACGATGCGGCCGTCGGCAATGAAATAGACGTAGTCGGCGATCTGGAAGGTCTCGTGCACGTCGTGCGAGACGATGATCGTGGTGGCGCCCAGCGCGTCGTTCAGGCTGCGGATCAGGCGCGCGGTCAGCCCGAGCGAGATCGGGTCCAGCCCGGCAAAGGGCTCGTCATACATCAGCAGCGCCGGGTCCAGCGCAATCGCGCGCGCCAGCGCCACGCGCCGCGCCATGCCGCCCGAGATCTGCGCCGGCATCAGGTCGCGCGCGCCGCGCAGGCCGACCGCGTTGAGCTTCATCAGCACCAGGTCGCGGATCATCGAGTCGGGCAGGTCGGTGTGCTCGCGCAGCGGGAACGCCACATTGTCGAACACCGACAGGTCGGTAAACAGCGCACCGAACTGGAACAGCATGCCCATCTGGCGGCGCACCGCGTACAGGCCGCGGGTATCCAGCGTGTGGATATCGGTGCCGGCAAAGCTGACCGTGCCTGCCTGAGGACGGACCTGGCCGCCGATCAGCCGCAGCACCGTGGTCTTGCCGCAACCCGAGCCGCCCATCACCGCAATCACCTTGCCACGCGGGAATTGCATGGTCAGGCCGGACAGGATCGGCTTGCCGTGGTCCGCATAGGCGAAGTCCACCGCAGTCAGTTCGACGAGGTTTTGAGCAGAATCGGTCACGTTGGCACCGGTCAGGACAGTCGCGCATTATAAGGTGTACTACCTAGCCCTGCTGGCGCCCGTGTGCCCCGCGCCACATGCCCCCGTCGGGGGAGCCTCTCAGACTTGCCCTAGCCCCCCAAACCTGCCCATCCCTTTGCTGCTCAAGGCTCCTGTATCGGCGAGACGTCCTTCAGGATCACCTGCCATTGGATAGATTCCGAGCGGATCGCGGTGGCAAACGCCTCCGGCGAATCGCGCAGCGGCGTGACCCCCGCCGCCTGCAGACGCGAACGCACCTCGCGCTCGGACATGACCGCGTCGAGTTCGACCGCCAGCCTGGCGACGATCGCGCGCGGGGTCTTGGCCGGCGCCATCACGCCAAACCAGGCAGCCGCGGCATAGCCTTCCAGCCCCGACTCCTGCAGCGTCGGCACCAGCGGCGCCAGCGGCGAGCGGGCCACGCCCGTCACCCCGAGCAGGCGCAGCCCGCCGCTTCTGACCTGGCCCTGGACCGCGGCAAACGAACAGAAACAGGCACTGACGCGGCCGGCCAGCATCTCCTGGACCACGGCGGCCTCACCCTTGGCGGTGACCAGCGGCACGCCGCTGCGGATGCCGCGCACCGCGTACTCGGCGTACAGGTGGGAGGGGCTGCCCGGCTGGCCGTAGCCATAGCTGTAGGAGCCCGGGTTCGACCTGACCGCGGTCATCCATTGCTCCGGCGTGCGCATGGGCAGCCGGGCATCGATCACCAGGAACAGCGGCGTGGTGGCCACGCGCGCAACCGGCGTGAAATCGCGCACGACGTCGTACGGCACCGGCTCCAGTCCGGGCTGGATCAGCATATTGGCCTGGTGCAACAACAGGGTGTGGCCATCGGAGCTGGCCTTGGCGACCACGTCGCCGGCGATGGTGCCGGCGGCGCCGGGCCGGTTGTCGACCTCCACCGGCACGCCCAGCCGGACGGAGAGGCGCTCGGCCAGCATGCGCGCCACCGCATCGGCAACACCGCCGGCCGGGAATGGCACGATCAGGCGCATCGGGCGGTCGGGGAACGACATGCTGCGGGCGAGCTGCTGGGTCCCCGCATGCGCCGGCATGGCTGGCACCGCAAGCGCCAGCGTGGCACACCCCAGGGCGTACAGGCACAGGAAAGACCGGAGCCAGCGCCGGACTGCGCCCATTGGGGGGCGCGGCGCGAACTTCGCTTTACCTCGCCAAAGCCGCGACAAATTGCGCACTTCGGGCATCAATTTCCTCCGGCCGGTCCCCTGAGGAGGCGGCAAGCTGGTTCTGGGGAAAAAGGATTTGCGAGGCAGTTTCCGTTAGTTGTTTTTTGAAAATTGTAAGGACATTGCCCAGGGCACCACAGGCACGTAAACCATAGCCGGGAGAACCCTGAAGGCCCCGCCAGGCCTTGCCAAACGCGCCATGGCGGCCAGGATGCACGGACCTCGCCGGCTATAATCGGCCGATGACGATTTTCACCGTGCGGCCGATGGTCACAGCCGACCTGCCGGCCGTGCTGGCGGTACAAGCCAGCTGCTATACCGAAGTCCTGCTGGAGAGCCAGGCCGCGCTGGCAAGCCGGCTGGCGCTGTCCCCCGCCACCTGCTGGGTCGCGGACGATCCCGGACATCCCGGCGCGCTTGCCGCCTATCTCTTTACCCACGCCTGGCCCGAAGCCACGCTGCCGCCGCTGGACGGCGTGCTCGACCACGGCTGGCGCCATGGCGCCGCGCCGGACGCCCTCACCTGGTTCGTGCACGACATGGCGGTGGCGCCCGCCGGACGCGGCGCCGGCCTGGCGCCGCGCCTGTACGCCGCGGCACAGGCGGCCGCGCGCGCGGCGGGGCTGCGGCGTTCGCGGCTGATCGCGGTGCAGTCGGCGGCGCCGTGGTGGCACAGGCTCGGATACGTCCCGGTGGCGGCGCACACGGCCACCGCCCATGCGCCCAAGCTGGCCAGCTACGGCGCCAGTGCGGTGCTGATGGAGCGCACGCTGGCCGACTGAGCGCTGCGCCGGCGCGAGGACGACAAAAAGCCCGCCGGCTTGCGCCAGGCGGGCTTCTTGTTCCTGCCGGGGTGAATCAGCGCGGCAGTTCGGTGTGACCCATCAGGAAGGCATCGACCGAACGCGCGGCCTGGCGGCCTTCGCGGATCGCCCACACCACCAGCGACTGGCCACGGCGCACGTCGCCAGCGGCGAACACCTTGGGCACGTTGGTGTGGTAGGCACGCTCGCCCTCGGTCGAGGCCTTGGCGTTCTTGCGCGCATCGGTATCCACGCCAAACGCTTCCAGCATCGAACCCACCGGGTTGGTAAAGCCCATCGCCAGCAGCACCAGGTCGGCCGGCAGGATGAACTCGCTGCCTTCGACTTCCTGCATGCGGCCATCCTTCCATTCGACACGGCAGGCCTTCAGTGCGGTGACCTTGCCGTTCTCGCCGATGAATTCCTTGGTGGCGACCGACCAGTCTCGCTCGCAGCCTTCATCGTGCGACGACGAGGTGCGCAGCTTGATCGGCCAGTACGGCCACACCAGCGGCTTGTCCTCTTCTTCCGGCGGCTGCGGCAGCAGTTCAAACTGCGTCACCGAGGTGGCGCCATGGCGGTTGGACGTACCCACGCAGTCGGAGCCGGTATCGCCGCCACCGATCACAATCACGTTCTTGCCTTCGGCGCGGATCTCGTTTTCGCCGTCGCCTGCCACTTCCTTGTTCTGCGGGATCAGGAATTCCAGCGCGAAGTGGATGCCGGCCAGGTCGCGGCCCGGCACCGGCAGGTCGCGCGGCACTTCCGAGCCGCCCGCCAGCACCACGGCGTCGAACTGGTCCATCAGGGCCTGGGCCGAGATGGTTTCACGGGCGTAGTTCTTGATGCCGGCCGGCAGTTCGCCGTCGGTCACCATCACGCCCGGACGGAAGGTCACGCCTTCGGCCTGCATCTGCTCGATGCGGCGGTCGATCAGCGTCTTCTCCATCTTGAAGTCGGGGATGCCGTAGCGCAGCAGGCCGCCGATGCGGTCGTTCTTCTCGAACACGGTCACGTCATGGCCGGCGCGTGCCAGCTGCTGCGCGGCAGCCATGCCGGCGGGACCGGAGCCGACCACGGCCACGGTCTTGCCGGTCTTGTGGCGCGGCAGCTGCGGCCTGACCCAGCCCTCTTCCCAGGCCTTGTCGATGATGGCGTGCTCGATCGACTTGATGCCCACCGGCAGTTCATTGATGCCCAGCGTGCAGGCGGCCTCGCACGGTGCGGGGCAGATGCGGCCGGTGAACTCGGGGAAGTTGTTGGTCTGGTGCAGCACCTCGATCGCCGACTTCCAGTCCTGGCGGTACACCAGGTCGTTGAAGTCGGGGATGATGTTGTTGACCGGGCAGCCGTTGTTGCAGAACGGGATGCCGCAGTCCATGCAGCGCGCACCCTGGATCTTCGCTTCGCTGTCGGACAGCGCGAACACGAATTCCTTGTAGTGCTTCACGCGCTTGACTACCGGTTCGTAGCCTTCGTTCTGGCGCGGAAATTCGAGAAAGCCAGTCGCCTTACCCATGTTGCGTCCTTGGTCATGCTGCGCGGGACCGGCGGCGTCGCCAGCCCTGCGGTGGGGTCAGAATCTTGTCAGGGCCGCGGCGGCTGCCGCGGCCCCTCTGCGTGGTTGCGTTGCGCTCGCTCAGGCCGCGATGGCTTCGCGGTCGCTGTCGCGGGCGGCCTGTTCCTTGGCGTACATCTCGCCCAGCGCGCGCTTGTACTCGGTCGGGAAGACCTTGACGAACTTGCGGCGTGCCGTGGTCCAGTCGGCCAGCAGCGCCTTGGCGCGCTCGGAACCGGTGTAGCGGAAATGCTGCTCGATCAGGTTGCGCAGGATGACCTCATCCAGCTGGCGCTTGCCGTCGACCTTGTGCCACGAAGCCTCGGGCTGGCCCTTCTCCTGGTCGGCCGAAGCCAGCACTGCTTCCAGCGCCACCATCGAGGTGTTGCAGCGCTTGTCGAACAGGCCGTCCTCGTCGTAGACGTAGGCCACGCCGCCCGACATGCCGGCCGCGAAGTTGCGTCCGGTGCCGCCCAGCACCACCACCGTGCCGCCGGTCATGTACTCGCAACCGTGGTCGCCGGTGCCTTCCACCACTGCCACCGCACCCGAGTTGCGCACCGCGAAGCGCTCGCCGGCCACGCCGTTGAAGAACGCTTCCCCGGCGATAGCACCGTACAGCACGGTGTTGCCGACGATGATGTTGCGGGTCGGGTCGCCGCGGAACTCATGCGGAGCGCGCACGATCACGCGGCCGCCCGACAGGCCCTTGCCGACATAGTCGTTGCCGTCGCCCACCAGGTCCAGCGTGATGCCGTGCGCCAGGAACGCGCCGAACGACTGGCCGGCGGTGCCTTGCAGCTGGATGTGGATGGTATCGTCAGGCAGGCCTTCGTGGCCATGCTGGCGCGCCACCACGCCCGACAGCATCGCGCCGACGGTACGGTTGACGTTCTTCACCGGCTGGATGAACGAGACCCGCTCGCCCTTCTCGATCGCCGGTCGGGCCTTGGCGATCAGCACGTGGTCCAGCGCCTTGCCGGCCTCGGCCGACAGGCCGTGGTCCTGCACGTCGGTGTGGTACAGCGGCACGTCCGCGCCCAGCGAGACCTGGTGGAAGATGCGGCCGAAGTCCAGGCCGCGCGCCTTCCAGTGCTCGATGCCGGGCTTGGTGTCGAGCAGGTCGGCGCGGCCGATCAGCTCGTCGAACTTGCGGATGCCCAGCTGGGCCATGATTTCGCGGGCTTCTTCCGCAACGAAGAAGAAGAAGTTGACCACGTGCTCAGGCTTGCCCTGGAACTTCCTGCGCAGCTGCGGATCCTGCGTGGCCACGCCCACCGGGCAGGTGTTCAGGTGGCACTTGCGCATCATGATGCAGCCTTCCGCAACCAGCGGCGCGGTGGCGAAGCCGAATTCATCGGCGCCCAGCAGCGCGCCGATGACGACGTCGCGGCCGGTCTTCATCTGGCCGTCGGCCTGCACGCGGATGCGGTTGCGCAGGCCGTTGAGCAGCAGCGTCTGCTGCGTTTCGGCCAGGCCCAGCTCCCACGGCGTGCCGGCATGCTTGATCGACGACCACGGCGAAGCGCCGGTGCCGCCATCATGGCCGGCGATCACGACGTGGTCGGCCTTGGCCTTGGCCACGCCCGCGGCCACCGTGCCGACGCCGACTTCGGACACCAGCTTGACCGAGATGTCCGACACCGGGTTGACGTTCTTCAGGTCGTGGATCAGCTGTGCCAGATCCTCGATCGAATAGATGTCATGGTGCGGGGGCGGCGAGATCAGGCCCACGCCCGGCACCGAGTAACGCAGCTTGCCGATGTAGTCCGAGACCTTGTGGCCGGGCAGCTGGCCGCCTTCGCCGGGCTTGGCACCCTGCGCCATCTTGATCTGGATCTGGTCGGCCGAAGCCAGGTATTCGGCGGTCACGCCGAAACGGCCCGACGCCACCTGCTTGATCTTCGAGCGCAGCGAATCGCCTTCCTGCAGTTCCAGGTCGCGTTCGATCACGTTGTCGCCCAGCAGGCCCTTGAGGGTATCGCCCTGCTTGATGGGAATGCCGCGCAGCTCGTTGCGGTAGCGCTTCTCGTCCTCGCCGCCTTCGCCGGTGTTGGACTTGCCGCCGATGCGGTTCATCGCCAGCGCCAGCGTGGTGTGGGCTTCGGTCGAGATCGAGCCGAGCGACATCGCACCGGTGGCGAAGCGCTTGACGATCTCCTTGGCCGACTCCACCTCTTCCAGCGGAATCGCCTTGGCCGGATCGACCTTGAACTCGAACAGGCCACGCAGCGTCATGTGGCGCTTGCTCTGGTCGTTGATGATGTTGGCGTATTCCTTGTACGTCTGGTAGGCGCCCTTGCCGTCGTCGGCGCGCACCGAGTGCTGCAGCTTGGCGACCGAGTCCGGGGTCCACATATGCTCTTCGCCGCGGATGCGGAAGGCGTATTCGCCGCCGGCGTCCAGCATGCTTTCCAGCACCGGGTTGTCGCCAAAGGCGTCGCGGTGCAGGCGCAGGGCTTCCTCGGCCACTTCGAAGATGCCGATGCCCTCGACATTCGACGGGGTGCCATGGAAGTACTTCTGCACCAGTTCGCGCGACAGGCCGATGGCTTCGAAGATCTGCGCGCCGGTGTACGACATGTAGGTGGAGATGCCCATCTTGGACATCACTTTGAACAGGCCCTTGCCGATCGCCTTGACGAAGTTCTTGACCGCCTTCTCGGGCGACAGGTCGCCGGACAGGCCCTGGGCCATTTCGGCCAGCGTTTCCATCGCCAGGTACGGATGCACGGCTTCGGCGCCATAGCCGGCCAGCAGCGCGAAGTGGTGCACTTCACGGGCGGTGCCGGTCTCGACCACCAGGCCGGTGGACGTGCGCAGGCCCTTCTCCACCAGGTGGTGGTGGATGGCGGACGTGGCCAGCAGCGCGGGAATCGCAACATGCTCGGCATCCACGCGGCGGTCCGACACGATCAGGATGTTGAAGCCCGAACGCACCGCATCCACGGCTTCGGCGCACAGCGAGGCCAGGCGCGCTTCGATGCCCTCCTTGCCCCAGGCCTTCGGGTAGCAGATGTTCAGCTCGTACGAACGGAACTTGCCGCCGGTGTAGTGCTCGATATTGCGGATCTTGGCGATGTCCTTGAAGTCCAGCACCGGCTGGGACACTTCGAGGCGCATCGGCGGGTTGATGTTGTTCAGCTCGAGCAGGTTCGGCTTCGGGCCGATGAACGACACCAGCGACATCACCATGTTCTCGCGGATCGGGTCGATCGGCGGGTTGGTGACCTGGGCGAACAGCTGCTTGAAGTAGTGGTACAGCGTCTTGTTCTTGGACGACAGGATGGCCAGCGGCGAATCGTTGCCCATCGAGCCGGTGGCTTCCTCGCCGGCCAGCGCCATCGGCGCCATCAGGAACTTGACGTCTTCCTGGGTGTAGCCAAAGGCCTGCTGGCGGTCCAGCAGCTTGGCCACGGGCTTCTTCTCGGCGGCAACGTCTTCAGGCTTGGCGTCGAGCTCGTCGAGCTTGATGCGCACGGCGTCGATCCAGCTCTTGTACGGCTTGGCGTTGGCCAGGTTGTCCTTGAGTTCCTTGTCGTCGATGATGCGGCCCTGTTCCATGTCGATCAGGAACATCTTGCCCGGCTGCAGGCGCCACTTCTCAACGATGCGCGACTCGGGGAACGGCAGCACGCCGGCTTCCGAAGCCAGCACCACGATGTCGTCCTCGGTCACGTAGAAACGTGCCGGGCGCAGGCCGTTGCGGTCCAGCGTGGCGCCGATCTGGCGGCCATCGGTGAAGCAGATCGCGGCCGGGCCGTCCCACGGCTCCATCATGGCGGCGTGGTACTCGTAGAAGGCGCGGCGGTTGTCGTCCATCAGCGTGTGCTGTTCCCAGGCTTCCGGGATCATCATCATCATCGCGTGGACGAGCGGGTAGCCGGCCATCGTCAGCAGTTCGAGGCAGTTGTCGAACGATGCGGTGTCGGACTGGCCCGGGTAGATCAGCGGCCACAGCTTGGGCAGGTCGTCGCCGAGCACCGGCGACGAGATCGCGCCGGTGCGCGCGTTGATCCAGTTGACATTGCCCTTGACCGTGTTGATTTCGCCGTTGTGGGCGACCATGCGGTACGGGTGGGCCAGTTCCCAGGCCGGGAAGGTGTTGGTCGAGAAGCGCTGGTGCACCAGGGCCAGGGCCGAGACGGCGCGCTGGTCCAGCAGGTCCAGGTAGTACTCGCCAACCTGGTTGGCCAGCAGCAGGCCCTTGTACACCACGGTACGGGCCGACATTGACGGCACGAAGTATTCCTTGCCGTGCTTGAGCTTGAGCGCCTGGATGGCATGGCTGGCGGTCTTGCGGATGACGTAGAGCTTACGTTCCAGCGCGTCCGTGGTCATGATGTCGCGGCCGCGCCCGATGAAGATCTGGCGGATCACCGGCTCGGTGGTGCGCACCGTCGGCGACATCGGCATCTTGGCGTCGACCGGCACGTCGCGCCAGCCCAGCACGACCTGGCCTTCCAGGCGGACCGTGCGCTCCAGTTCCTGCTCGCAGGCCAGGCGCGAGGCGTGTTCCTTCGGCAGGAAGATCATGCCCACGCCGTATTCGCCGGCGGGCGGCAGGCTCACGCCCTGCGCGGCCATTTCCTCGCGGTAGAACTGGTCCGGGATCTGGATCAGGATGCCGGCACCGTCGCCCATCAGCGCATCGGCGCCGACCGCACCCCGGTGGTCCAGGTTCTCCAGGATCTTCAGGCCCTGCGAGATGATCTCGTGGGACTTCTTGCCCTTGATATGCGCGACCATGCCGACGCCGCAGGCGTCATGCTCGTTGCTGGGATCGTACATGCCCTGCGCTTGCGGGCGCAGGTCAATGGCGTGGGAAGACTCGCTGGTCTGCGCTTGTGCCTGAGCTTGGGCCGAAAGATTTTTCGTTTGGTCCACGGGCTGAATTCCGGTGAAGGCTGCGCGAACTGGCTGGGCGTACCGGAACGGGGACCGCGCGCTTTCTCGTTTTCTTTATTCCTCCACCCAAACCGGAAACCGGCGGGACGGAAAATGGGGACGAAGCTGTCAGCGGGCCGCAGCGGCGTACACGAGCGTGACGCGCCGCACAATGACTGTGGGTGGAGCAACTATATGGGAATCGCGTTCGCCTCGCAAAATTTTTAAATGGGGTCAGATCATATTAAGTTGCGCACCGTTTCGGTGATCCATTTAAATGGGGACACATTAATTATGCGACGGCTCTGACGCATTCAACGGTGCCGTTTGCACCTTTTTGGGGCGCCCTTTCGGCAGCGGTTGCACGCGCCGGGTTGCGTGCCGCTCCAATTGGGCCAGGAACGCTTCGTCGCCAAGCGGCCAGCCGCTGTGGGCATGGGCGCGCAGGGTTTCCAGGGTCTTGCCCGCCAGGCCCTCGGCGGTCAGCATCCGGTAGTTCGACTGGCGCTCGAACGGCGTATTGCCCAGCTCCCAGTACGCGGAGTGGTCGCTCACAAACGGGCTGGCCTCGATGCCGGCGTGATGGTGGTAGCTGCTCCAGCGGTCACCCTCGGGGGCGCTGACCTCGCCCGCGCGCAGCGCGTTGCCCTCGACATAGAGCATCGCCGGCAGCATCCACCGGGCCGGATCGAACACCGCGGAACGGAAGCGCCCTTCCCACAGCGTGCCGGTGCGGCTGGCCACCCGGTTGAAGTAGCGCGCATAGCGCCGCCCCACCGCCTGCATGGTCAGGCTCAGCGAGTCTGACTCCTTGGGTGTGGCCACCAGGTGCACGTGGTTAGGCCGCAGCGCGTAGGCGTGGACGGCAAGGTCATGCTCGCGCGCGGCCATGCGCAGGCAGTCGAGGTAGTGCAGGTAGTCGTCCGGCCCCAGGAATACGGGCTGGCGGTTGTTGCCGCGCTGCAACACCAGGGCGGGCAGACCGGCGGGGGAAAAGCGGGGAAGGCGTGCCATGACAGGTCATGCGAGCATTGATGCCCGCATCATAGCCTGATCCGTCCCCACTTATGCGGCAGGCTGGCGCGCCGATTGGAGGGCCAGCCGGAACGCGGCCGTCAGTTGCCTTCGCTGACCGCGAAGATGCGGCGGTGCTCGCGGATCGCGTAGCGGTCGGTCATGCCCGCGATGTAGTGGGCAATCAGACGCGACTGGTCGCCGCCATGGCTGGCCTGGTACTGCGGCGGCAGCAGGCGCGGATCGGACATAAAGGCCTGGAACAGGTCGCCGACAATGCGCTGCGCCTTGGCCGACATGCGCATCACCAGGTAGTGCCGGTACAGGTGCCGGAACAGGAAGCGCTTGAGTTCGGCCGCTTCTTCATGCATCTGCGGGCTGAAGCCGACCAGCGGGCCGGCGGCGCGCACCGCGTCGATATTGCGCGGATTGGCTGCGGCGATATTGCTGCTGGTGGTCTCGATCAGGTCGACGATCAGCGTATTGATCATGCGCCGGACCGTCTCGTTGATCGCGCGCCGGCCGTTGACGCCAGGGAAGACCTCGGCCACCTCGGCGCGGTGGCGGGCCCACATCGGCACCTCGTCGAGCTGCTCCAGCGTCAGCAGCCCCGAGCGCAGGCCGTCGTCGATATCGTGATTGTTGTAGGCGATCTCGTCGGCCAGGTTGGCCAGCTGCGCCTCCAGCGACGGCTGCGTGCCCTCCAGGAAGCGCCGGCCCAGCTCGCCCAGCGCCGAGGCATTGACCCGCGAGCAATGCTTGAGGATGCCCTCGCGCGTCTCGAAGGTCAGGTTCAGCCCGTTGAAGCCGCCGTAGCGCTCTTCCAGCTCGTCCACCACCAGCAGGCTCTGCAGGTTGTGCTCGAAGCCGCCGTGGTTCTTCATGCAGGTATTGAGCGCATCCTGCCCGGCGTGGCCAAAGGGGGTGTGCCCCAGGTCGTGCGCCAGCGAGATCGCCTCGACCAGGTCTTCATTGAGGCGCAGGTTGCGCGCGATCGAGCGGGCGATCTGCGCCACCTCCAGGCTGTGGGTCAGCCGGGTGCGGAACAGGTCCCCTTCATGGTTGACGAAGACCTGGGTCTTGTACTCGAGCCGCCGGAACGCCGTGCTGTGGATGACCCGGTCGCGGTCGCGCTGGAATTCGCTGCGCGACAGCGATGCGGGTTCTGCATGCACCCGCCCGCGCGTCTGCGCAGAGCGGGCGGCGTAAGGGGCGAGATGGCTTTCAAAGTCGGTCATGCGGCGCGTCCGGTGGCTGGGGCGGGGTGGCGAGGCATAACCGATCGGTCAGGCGACCGGGGCCTCGGTGGGTGGTTTGAGCACGGCGTGCGCGAGCGTGGCGCGCAGGTCAGCGTCCGGCACGGTGGTGATGAACGCTTCGCCGAGCTGCTTCAGCAGGATGAACTTGATGCTGCCCGCCTCGGCCTTCTTGTCGACCTTCATCAGTTCGATATAGCGGTCGGCACCGAGTTCCGGCGCCACCACGGGCAGGTTGGCGGCCTGCGTCAGCTCGCGGATGCGGGCGCGGGTCTCGGTGTCGATAAAGCCCAGCCGGTGCGACAGGTCCGCGGCCATCACCATGCCGCAGCCGACGGCCTCGCCGTGCAGCCAGGCGCCGTAGCCCATGCCGGCCTCGATCGCATGGCCGAAGGTGTGGCCGAAATTGAGAATGGCGCGCAGGCCGCCCTCGCGCTCGTCCTGGGCCACCACGCCGGCCTTGATCTCGCAGGAGCGCTGCACGGCGAGCGCCATCAGGTCGGGGTCGCAGGCATTCAGCGGCTTGATGTTGCGCTCGATCCAGCCGAAGTACTCGGCATCGGCGATGGCGCCGTGCTTGATGACCTCGGCCATGCCGGCGGCCAGCTCGCGCGCGGGCAGCGTGCGCAGCGTGTCGATGTCGGCAATCACCGCGTTGGGCTGGTGGAACGCGCCGATCATGTTCTTGCCGAGCGGGTGGTTGATGCCGGTCTTGCCGCCCACCGACGAATCCACCTGCGCCAGCAGCGTGGTCGGCATCTGGATAAAGGGCACGCCGCGCATGTAGCAGGCCGCGGCAAACCCGGTCATGTCGCCCACCACGCCGCCGCCCAGCGCGACCAGCGTGGTCTTGCGGTCGGCGCCGGCCTGCAGCAGCGCGTCGAAGATCCGGTTCAGCGTTTCCCAGTGCTTGAAGGCTTCGCCGTCGGGCAGCGTGACGGTGCGCACGGTCTTGCCGAGCGCGGCCAGGGCCGCCTCCACCCGCGCCGCGTAGAGCGGGCCGACGGTTTCGTTGGTGACGATGACGGCGTGCTGGCCGCGTACATGCGGGCGCAGCAGTTCGGCGTTGTCCAGCAGGCCGGTGCCGATATGGATGGGGTAGCTGCGCTCGCCCAGGTCGACTTCAAGCGTAATCATGGATTGGGGTCCTGCGCCGGCGGCTCCGACGCTTCCGGCGGCACGGAGGCCGGCTGCGGGGGATCGATCGGGAAACCGGCCATTTCAAGTTGCATCAACACCATATTAGCAAGCTGCGCCACCGAGGGCTTGCCGGTTTCGATGATGAAGTCGGCAACCTCGCGGTAGAGCGGGTCGCGCTCGGCATAGAGCGCCTCGAGCTTGCCCTTGGGGTCCTCGGTCTGCAGCAGCGGCCGGTTGCGGTCGTGGCGGGTGCGCAGCCACAGGTCGTGCGGGCTGGCGCGCAGGTACACGACCGTGCCGCGGGCCTTCAGCACCTCGCGGTTCTCGGCGCGCAGCACGGCGCCGCCGCCGGTGGCCAGCACAATGCCCTGGCGCGCGGCCAGCTCGCGGATCATCGCGGCCTCGCGGTCGCGGAAGCCGGCTTCGCCCTCGACCTCGAAGATCACCGGGATGCGCACGCCGCAGTGGGCCTCCAGCTCATGGTCGGAATCGAAAAACGGATAGTGCAGGCGCCGCGCCACCGTGCGGCCCACGGTGGTCTTGCCGGCGCCCATCAGGCCGACGAAAAAGAGGTTGGGTCGATCGGATTCCGGTCGCTCGGAGTCAGATCGATCGGCATCGCGCCGATCCTGGGCCTGGCGCTGTGCCGCCGGGCCTGTCGCTGAGGCTGTCACTGGACTGTCGTTCGGGAGCGCGGCATGCGGGCCGTCCTCCCCGGTTGGGAACTGCATCATCTTCTTATGTTGTGGCGCGGCCGGCAAGTGGCGAATGCGGCATGGCCCACATGGCTGGCCCGTCCCGGGCCGTCTCCGCCCCCCGCGGCGCGCAAAAAAAGGCCGCATCCCTCGATGCGGCCTGCCAGTCTACTGTATCCGGCGTCCTCCGGACGCCATGTCCCTACCGGAGCGACACGCTCTCGTTCAGGATGCGCGGGGTCAGGAACACCAGCAGCTCGGTGCGGTTGCGCACCTTGGCGTTGTTCTTGAACAGGTAGCCCAGCACCGGGATATCACCCAGCAGCGGCACCTTGTCGGTTTCGTTGGACTCGGTCTGGGTGTAGATGCCGCCGATCACCACCGTGCCGCCGTTCTCGACCAGCACCTGGGTCTGCACGTGCTTGGTGTCGATGGCAAAGCCGGAAGTGGTCTGGATGCCGACGCTGTCCTTGTTCACGTCCACATCGAGCAGCACATTACCTTCGGGCGTGATCTGCGGCGTCACTTCCAGCTTCAGGTTGGCCTTGCGGAACTGCACCGAGGTCGCACCGCTGGAGGTCGCCGCCTGGTATGGCAGCTCGGTACCCTGCTCGATCAGCGCCTTGATGTTGTTGGCCGTGACCACGCGCGGGCTGGAGATGATCTTGCCCTTGCCATCCGCTTCCAGCGCCGACAACTCCAGTGCCAGGAATTTGGTGGCGGCGCTGTTGAACAGGCTGACCGCGATATTGGCCGGGTTGGTGCCGTTGATGGCGCCGGCAGGCAGGCTCAGGAACGGGCCGTTGTCGGAAGTCGCCCCGGGCAGCACGTTGTTGTACGTGTTGCCGACGCGGGCGTTGTTGTACTGCCCGGCAAAGCCCAGCTTCACACCCAGGTTGCGGCTGAACGAGTCGGTGGCCTCGACGATGCGCGCCTCGATGATCACCTGGCGCACCGGGATGTCGATCTTGCCGATGAAGTTCTGCACCTCTTCCAGCTTGCTGGCGATATCCGAGACGAAGAGCTGGTTGGTGCGCGCATCGGCCGTCAGCGAACCGCGCCTGGACAGCATGCGCGCGCTGGCGCCCGCCGACCCGGCAGTACTGACGGCGGCCACGGCACCGCCGCCCGCCCCCATGCCGAGCAGCATCTTGCGCACGTCTTCGGCACGCTGGTAGTTGAGCTGGAACACCTGGCTGCGGATCGGCTCCAGGTCATTGATCTGCTGCTGCGACTCCAGCTCCAGCTTCTCCTTGGTCTGCAGCTCCGCCTTGGGCGCCACCCACAGCACATTGCCGTTGCGGCGCGAGGCCAGGCCCTTGGCATCCATCACGATCTGCAGCGCCTGGTCCCACGGCACATCCTTCAGGCGCAGCGTCAGGTTGCCCTGCACGCTTTCGCTGGTGATGATGTTCAGGTTGGTGAAATCGGCAAACACCTGCAGCAGCGAGCGGATGTCGATGTTCTGGAAGTTCAGCGACAGGCGCTCGCCGCGGTAGCCCGGGCCACTGATCAGCTTGGTCGGGTCTTCCTTGACCGGGCGCACCTCGACCACGAACTGGGTATCGGTCTGGTACGAGCTGTATTCCCAGTTGCCGCGCGGCTCGATCGTCAGGCGCGCGTTGCCGTTGGTGTCCGAGGCGTGCATGCCCTGCACCGGCGTGCCGAAATCGCTGACGTCGAAACGCCGCCGCAGGTTGTCAGGCAGCGTGGTGCCGAGGAAATCGACCACGATATTCTTGCCCTGCTGCGCGATGTTGATGCCCGAGTCGCGCGAGGACAGGTCCACCACCACGCGCCCGGCGCCATCGGCACCGCGGCGGAAGTCGACATTGCGCACCGACGGCCGCGCCGCCGCGGCCGCAGGCGTCGCAGCCGGCGCAAACGTGGGCGCAGCGTTCTTGAGCGCCGGCGCCACGTTATCCAGCGCCACCACGAAGTAGTTGCCGCGCTGGTCGGTGCGATAGGTGGCGTTGCGCGTGAGGTCGAGGATCACGCGGGTACGGTCGCCGATCTGCACCACGTTGGCTGACTTGACCAGCTTGCCGCCGTAGTCGTACTGCGCGCGCCGGTTGGCAAAGCCGGTATCGAAGAAATCGATCGCGAGCCGTGCCGGGTTCTGCGTGGTGAAGTCCGCCGGCTTCTGCGCCAGCGGCCGTTCGAGCTCGATCGTGAACACGGTCTGCTCCCCGACCATGCTGACGTCAACCGACTTGATGCGGTTGCTTTGTGCCAGCGCGGCCGGTGCGGCAATCACCAGCAACAGCGCCATCGCCATTCTTGCGGCGCCCGCGAGCGCACGGTACCAGCGCGCGAGGGTCATGCCGCCACCTCCAGCTTCAGGCTGGTCATTTTCTCTTTCCACTCTGATACCCCCTCCCGGACCAATTCGCGCAGCACGATCTCCTGATCGGTGATGCGGACCACCCGGCCATAGCTCTGGCCGAGATACTGACCCACCTTGATATGGTGGATCTTGTTATCAACCCGCACGATGCCGAAGGTCTCCCCGTGCTTCTTCATCATCCCGAGCATCTTGAAGTTCTCGAGCGGGTAGTCCTCCAGCGGCTCGCGGCGCCGCCCGGCTTCGGGCGAATCCGCGAGCGTCTTGTTCAGCTCGCCGATCTTGGCCTGCGCGAACGGCTCGGGCGCCTTGGCTGCGGCGTACTCGCGCGGCACATAGGGCCGGGCGTCGGGCAGCGGCTCGGGCGGCTTGGCGCGCGCGCTGCGGGTGGCATCCATCCACTGGCGCAAGGCGTCTTCATCGCTGGCGCCGCAGGCGCCCAGCAGGCCGACAGCCAGCGCCGCCGCCGCGAATGTGCGTGGCGCCGTGGTCCAGGCGAGGCTGCGGGTACGGGCGGTGCGGCTCACTTGGCACCTCCTGCCTTGGCTGCCGCAGCGGCTGCCGCGGCCTTGCGCTGCGCGGCCTGCTCGTCCGGGTCGAGCGCGCGGTAGGCCATCGCCACCGCCTCCATCGACATCCCGCCTTCCTTGGTATTGGCCAGCTGCAGGTTCTGCATCGACACGATCCGCGAGAGGGCCGCCACGTCGGCATTGAACTGCGCCACCTCGTGGTAGCGCCCGGTCACGCGCAGGTTCACCGGGATCTCGGCGAAGTAGGGCTTGATCACCGCCCCCTGCGGCTTGAACAGCTCGAACTGCAGCCCCCGTGCGACACCGGCGTGATTGACGTCGGCCAGCAGTGCATCCATCTCGGCCTTGTTGGGCAGCTGCCGCTCCAGCAGCGCCACGCGCTGCTCCACCTGCTTCTTCTGCTCGCGCAGTGCGTCCAGGTTGGCCACCTGCGCCACCTTGGACTGGTACGCCTGCTTCAGGCTTTCCTGCTCCTGGCGCTGGCGGTCGAGTTCGTCGAACCTGGCGCTCCAGTAGAACTGCCAGCCCAGCACCAGCACCACGGCCGCGGCCAGCACCGCGAACAGCACACGCGGCGCGGCCGGCCACGTCTCCGGTTCGCTCAGGTTGAGCCCGCGGAACTGGCCGGTCAGGTCGGCCAGGTTGATTTCAGTATTGAGCGCCATGGTCAGGCCTTTCCGGCTGCGGGTGCGGGAACTGGGGCGGCTGCGGGTGCGGAGGCGCCCGGCACGGTCTTCTTGCCGTCGGCCGCCGCTTCCGGCGCGCGGTACGCGAAGCGCATCGAGAAGTCGAACAAGCGGCGCTGCTCGCGCAGGTTGTTGGTCATGGTGACGGCCTTGGATTCGACCAGTTCGGCCTTGTCCAGCCAGGCCACCCCGCTCAGGTTGCGCAGCAGCTCGGAAATGCGCTCGTTGGACTGCGCCACGCCCGCGATGGTGAAGGCCTCGCCGGTCTGCTTCAGGCTGGTCAGGTAGACGCCCTCCGGCACCTGCCGCACCAGTTCCTCAAGCAGCTGCACCGGGCGGTTGCGCTCGGTCTGCAGGCTTTCAACCGCCTTCTGGCGCTGCAGCAGCGCGTCGATGTCCTTCTTCAGGCTGTTGACCTCGCGGATCTGCCCGTCCAGCCTGGCGTTCTCAGTGCTCAATACCTGGTTGAGCGCGACCACCGAAGCGATGCGCCCGTCGATATAGAAGCCGCCCAGCAGCACCACGGCAGCGCCAGCCACCGCGGCACCGGCCAGCATCGTATAGACCTTCTTGCGGCGTGCTGCCTTGCGGGCTTCGTGGTAAGGCAGCAGGTTGACCGAAGGCAGTGTGTTCGTAGACATCTGATGCCTCCGGTGCGTTATTGCAGGCCGCGCAAGGCCAGGCCGGCACTGACGATGTACGCCGGCAAGTCGCGCTGCAGGTAGCGCTCGTTGACCTTGGCGTTGGTCGCCATGTTGGCGAACGGGTTCGCCAGCGTGGTGGTGATCTTGGTCTGGTGCTGGATTGCCGATTGCACGCCGAGCAGCGACGCATGTCCGCCCGAGAGCAGGATCTCGTCGACCCGGCCCAGGCTGGAACTGGCGATGAAGTTGCCGACCGCGGACTGCACTTCCATCGCCAGTGCATCCAGCGACGGCTTGAGCAACTGCGCGCGCCAGGCTTCAGGCAGCGTGTTCTTGCGCTTCTTGATCTCGGCCTTGAGCGCGTCGAGGGTGAACATGCGCGCCGCACTCTGCGTGAGCTGGTCGCCGTAGCTGTTCAGCGGCTGCTCGTAGAGTTCCTTCCAGCCCTGGTAGAAGATCGCCTTGGAACGGCTGCCGCCCAGATGGATCACCGCCACCACCGGCAGCGCGCGCGCATCGGCCTCGGGCATCTCGTGCGGCACGCCCAGCATCTGCACGATCGAGCGCTGCACCGCGTATTCCTCGACATCCATGACCTGGGGCTTGAGCCCCGCCATCTCGGCCGCGGTCACGCGCTCCTGCACGCGGTCGCTGTTGGCCGCCGTGACGCGCACCCCGATACCGCCCTCGGTCTCGCTGGGGCCGATCACGGCGAAGTCGAAGTTGACCGCCTGCGACGGCGGATAGAGCCGGTGCGCCTCGGATTCGACCTGGGAATACAGCTCGTCGTCGGACAGGTTGTCCGGCAGGCTGACCGTCTGTGACTCCGTCAGCATGGACGGCACGCCCAGCACCACGTCCTTCGAACGGATGCCGGCCTTGCCCAGCGCGCGTCTGAGCGCGATCCCGACGGCCTCGATATTGATGACGTTGCCATCGGCAACGGCGTTGCGGTCCAGCAGTTCGCTGGCGCATTTTTCCAGCCGATAGTCTTGCCTGCTGCCCCCTACGGACAGCTCGACTACCTTGACACTGGACGACCCGATATCCACACCGACCGTAGTCCGGCGTAGAAGCCCCGACAAAATGCCCCGACGCAAGGTGACCCCCTGACTTTTGAACTCGCCCCTGGCTTGAACGCTCTAATCGGGCGAGCCTTGTTTCTTGAATGAAACGTTTGCTCTTTTATGTTGGTCGATTCTCACAAAATCCAGCATCGGTGGCAATGTGCCGAACTGGCGCCGAGTTCTTTTTGAGAAGCCCCTCACCAATCCGTTGCCAAAACCCCACGGTCGTCGGGTTCCCTTCCGTGGGCGCTTGTGCGCCTGCCCGCACCCCTTTAGCTGCACGCAACAGCGCCGTGCGTGCACGCATTCGCCACATTACATCTTGTAACAGCGCGATAGCGGCGCCCGCACCACTGTACGCCCGGGCGGGCCGATGCCGGAAGATATAATCCCGGGCACCCCTGACTAGGTATTTCCCTTATGGCCACCGCACAACACAAGCCGTCCCACCCTGCCCGCCGTCCGATCTGGACGCGGCTCATGTTCTGGGCGGTCGGACTGGTTGTCGCCGGTGCCGTCGTGATTGCGCTGCTGCTCGGCTACGCGCTGCTGGTGGCCGCGCCCAACCTGCCTTCGCTGGACACCATCACCGACTACCGGCCCAAGATCCCGCTTCGCATCTATACCGCGGACAATGTGCTGATCGGCGAATTCGGCGAAGAGCGACGCAACTTCGTGCCCATCGCCGAGATTCCGGACGTGATGAAAAAGGCGGTCCTGGCGATCGAGGACGACCGCTTCTACGAGCACGGCGGCGTCGACTTCGTCGGCGTGCTGCGCGCCGGGCTGGCCAACCTGCGCGGCGGGCTGTCGCAGGGCGCCTCCACCATCACCATGCAGGTGGCGCGCAACTTCTTCCTGTCCAGCGAAAAGACCTACACGCGCAAGATCTACGAGATGCTGCTGGCGTACAAGATCGAGGCCAACCTGAACAAGGACCAGATCCTCGAGCTGTACATGAACCAGATCTATCTGGGGCAGCGCGCCTACGGCTTCGACAGCGCCGCGCGCGTGTATTTCGGCAAGTCGGTGCGCGACGTGACGCCGGCCGAGGCCGCCATGCTGGCCGGCCTGCCCAAGGCGCCGTCGGCGTACAACCCGGTGGTCAACCCGCGCCGCGCCAAGGTGCGCCAGGAGTACATCCTGCAGCGCATGCGCGACCTGGGCTATATCACGCCCGACCAGTACGAGCAGGCCGTGCATGCCGAGCTGAAGGTGCGCACCGAGGGCAACGAGTTCTCGACCCACGCCGAGTACGTCGCCGAGATCGTGCGCCAGCTGATGTACGCGCAGTACCGCGAAGAAACCTACACGCGCGGCCTGACGGTCTACACCACGCTGACCAAGCCGGACCAGGACGCCGCCTATGAGTCGGTGCGCTCCGGCATCATGAACTACGAGCGCAAGCACGGCTACCGCGGCCCCGAGGCCTTTATCGACCTGCCTTCCGACCCGGCCGAGCGCGAGCAGGCCATCGACGATGCGCTGGTCGAGCACCCGGGCAGCGGCGACCTGCGCTCGGCCGTGGTCACCAGCGTGTCGGCCAGGCAGGTGAAGGCGACGCTGCTGTCGGGCGAAGTGGCAACCATCGAGGGCTCGGCGCTGCGCTTTATCGCGCCGTCGCTGTCGTCCAACGCGCAACCCAAGATGAAGATGCGCCCCGGCGCGGTCATCCGCGTGACCCAGGACGAGAAAGGCAACTGGTCGGTGACCCAGCTGCCGGAAGTGGCCGCGGCGTTCGTGTCGATCAACCCGCAGGACGGCGAGATCCGTTCGATGGTGGGCGGCTTCGACTTCAACCGCAACAAGTTCAACCACGTGACCCAGGCCTGGCGCCAGCCGGGTTCCAGCTTCAAGCCGTTCATCTACTCGGCCGCGCTGGAAAAGGGCTTCTCGCCGGCCACGGTGATCAACGACGCACCGCTGACGATCGGCCCCGATACCGGCGGCCAGGTGTGGGAACCGAAGAACTATGACGGCCGCTTCGAGGGCCCGATGACCATGCGCCGCGCGCTGGCCAAGTCCAAGAACCTGGTCTCGGTGCGGATCCTGCGCGCGATCGGCACGCAGTACGCGCAGGACTACATCACGCGCTTCGGCTTCGAGGCCGACAAGCACCCGGCCTACCTGCCGATGGCGCTGGGCTCGGGTGCCGTGACGCCGCTGCAGATGGCGGGCGCGTACTCGGTGTTCGCCAACGGCGGCTACCGCATCAACCCGTACCTGATCCAGAAGGTGGTGGACGCGCGCGGCAACGTGATCTCCGAAACCCAGCCGCAACGCGCCGGCACCGACGCCGTGCGCGTGCTTGATGCACGCACCGCCTTTCTCGCCGACACCATGCTCCGCGACGTGGTGCGCATAGGCACCGCCAACAGCGCCAAGCAGCGCCTGGGCCGCAACGACCTGGCGGGCAAGACCGGCACCACCAACGACGCGGTCGATGCCTGGTTCGCCGGCTACACGCCCAACCTGGTGGCGATCGCCTGGATGGGATACGACCAGCCCAAGAGCCTGGGCGTGCGCGAAACCGGTGGCGGCCTGGCGCTGCCGATCTGGGTCGGCTACATGAGCAAGGCGCTCAAGGGCGTGCCGGAGTCTCCCGAGCGCCCGGCGCCGGAAGGCGTGCTGATGGTGGGCGGCGACTGGACCTTCGAAGAGAACGCCGGCGGCGCCGGGGTGGCTTCGGTGGGCCTGGGCGATCCGTGGCCGGGCAAGCCGGAGGAGTCGACCAACGCGCCGGCCGACACCGAGACCGAGAAGAAGAAGATCCTGGAGATGTTCGGCGGCGCCTGATCACGGCCGCCAGACAGCAGAAAGCCGGCCCACGAGGCCGGCTTTTCTTTTGCCCGCCAGGCAGGCTTTGCGTCAGCCCAGCGTGAGGGCCGCGCCGGCCTGCTCACTGACGTAGCCCGACAGCGCCGCGTACAGCTCGCCGCCGTTGCGGGTGTCGATCCAGCGCTCGCCGTCGCGGCGGAAGTGGAAGCCGCCGGCGCGCGCGGCCACCCACAGTTCCTGCATCGGCGCCTGGCTGTTGATGATGATCTTGGTGCCGTTCTCGAACTCCAGCTCCATCACGTTGCCGGTGCGGCTGATCTCAATATCGGCGTCGGCCGCGTCGGCGGCCGCCTCGACCGTGGCTTCGATGCGGTCCAGCTCCTGCGTGGCCAGGGCCAGGAACTCGCTTTCGCTCAAGGGGGGCATGCTAAACTCCGAGACCGCCGTTGCCGCCGCTGCCCGGACCGGGCGTACGTGGCGCGAACGGCTTTTTTGTTAAGAATCCTTCGGATGCCCGGCCGTTGCGCGTCGGACCATCCAACGCCTTGCCAACAGCCTAAAGGACGACCCGATGCTGCGTCGTGTTGCGATTGTATCGGCGTTTGCCGCCGCCCTTGCGATGCCCCTACTGGGCGGATGCGGCATCCGCGGGCCGCTGACCATGCCCAAAGTGCCGCCCGAGCCGACCCCGCCGACCGTGACGGATCCGGGCCTGGGCCGCGCCGATGCCATGCCGGGCCCGCCCGCCACCCCTGCCCCCGCCGCGCAGCCAGCCTCGTCTCCTGCCGCCCCCACCACCCGATAACCATGACCGCATTTTTCCATCGCCAGGACGGCGCGCTTGCCGTCGAGCAGGTGCCGCTGGCGCGCATCGCCGCTGAATTCGGCACGCCCACCTATGTGTACTCGCGCGCGGCGCTGACCGCAGCCTACCAGGCCTACGCCGCCGCCTGCCAGGGCCGCAAGGCGCAGGTCCAGTACGCCATGAAGGCAAACTCCAACCTGGCGGTGCTGCAGGTGTTTGCCAAGCTCGGCGCCGGCTTCGACATCGTCTCGGGCGGCGAACTCAAGCGCGTGCTGGCCGCCGGCGGCGACCCGCGCAAGGTAGTGTTCTCGGGCGTGGGCAAGAGCGCGGCGGAAATGGAACTGGCGCTGGCACATGACGTGCGTTGCTTCAATGTCGAGTCGATCCCCGAGCTGGACCGCCTCAACGAAGTGGCCGGCCGCGTGGGCAAGCGTGCGCGCGTGTCGCTGCGCATCAACCCGGACGTGGATGCCAAGACGCACCCGTATATCTCCACCGGCCTGAAGGGCAACAAGTTCGGCATCGCCTTCGAGGACGTGCTGCCGACCTACCGCGCCGCGGCCGCGCTGCCGCACCTGGAAGTGACTGGCATCGACTGCCATATCGGATCGCAGATCACCGAGGTCGAGCCCTATCTGGAAGCACTGGACAAGGTGCTGGACGTGGTCGAGGCGCTCGAGCGCGACGGCATCCGCCTGGAGCATATCGACGTGGGCGGCGGCCTGGGCATCACCTACACCGACGAAACCCCGCCGGACATCACCGGCTTTGCCACCACGCTGCTGGAACGCGTGGCCGCGCGCGGCCACGGCCACCGCGAGGTGCTGTTCGAGCCGGGCCGCTCGCTGGTGGGCAACGCCGGCGTGCTGCTGACGCAGGTGGAGTTCCTCAAGCCCGGCGCGGCCAAGAACTTCTGCATCGTCGATGCCGCCATGAACGACCTGGCACGCCCGGCCATGTACGAGGCCTACCACCGCATCGAGCCGGTGGTGCTGCGCGACGCGCAAGCGGCGACCTACGACATCGTCGGCCCGGTGTGCGAATCCGGTGACTGGCTCGGCCGCGACCGCGCGCTCGCGGTGCAGCCGGGCGACCTGCTGGCAGTGATGTCGGCCGGCGCCTACGGCTTCACCATGAGCTCCAACTACAACACCCGTCCGCGCGCCGCCGAAGTGATGGTCGATGGCGCCAGCGTGCACCTGGTGCGCGAGCGCGAACTGGTCGAGGACCTGTTCCGCGACGAGCGCCTGCTGCAGGACTAAGACCCCAAGCCCGGCCCGCCTACGCGGCGGGCTGGCGCGCCCCCGCGGGCTTGCGCAGCCGCCACCACAGCCGCATCCCCAGCAACACGAACACCACCGCCGCATAGATCGACACTTCGCCAAAGTCGTTCTTGCCCGCCTTGTGCCACCAGTAGTGCAGGATGGCCAGCACCGCAATCGCATAGACCAGCTTGTGCAGCGCCTGCCAGCGCTTGCCGCCCAGCCAGCGCACCATGCCATTGGTGGAAGTCAGCGCCAGCGGAATCATCAGCATGAAGGCGGTGAAACCCACCGTGATGAAGGGCCGCTTGTACACGTCCTTGATCATGTAGGCGAGGTCAAAGCCGCGGTCCACCCCGATCCACAGCAGGAAGTGCTGCAGGCCGTAGAAGAACGCGAACAGGCCCAGCATGCGCCGCAGCTTGATCAGCCAGTTCCAGCCAGTGAGGCGGCGCATCGGGGTGATGGTCAGCGTCAGGCACAGCATCACCAGCGTCCAGGTGCCGGTGGAGCGCGTCACGAATTCAAGCGGATTGGCGCCGAACTGCTCCGTGGCACCCAGGTACAGCAGCCGTACGAACGGCAGCAGCGCCAGCAGCCAGACCGCAAGCTTGAGCGCGCGCACGCGCTGCGGCGACAGCGTGGCCAGGCCGGCCGGCTTGCGCGCCGCCACGGCGGCGGCGCTGGTGGAAGAGGTAGCCATGCGCTCGCCTTGCATCAGAAGAACTTCTTCAGGTCCATGCCCTGGTACAGCGACGCCACCTGCTGGCCGTAGCCATTGAACGGCAGGGTCTTGCGCTTGGGTGCGAACAACGCGCCAAAGCCGCTGCCGCGCTCCTCGCCGATCCGGCGCTCGGTGGCCTGGCTCCAGCGCGGATGGTCCACGTCCGGATTCACGTTCGAATAGAAGCCGTATTCCTGCGGCGCGGCCAGGTTCCAGCTGGTGGGCGGCTGCTTGTCGACAAAGCGGATCTTCACGATCGACTTGGCGCTCTTGAAGCCGTACTTCCACGGCACCACCATGCGCACCGGCGCGCCGTTCTGGTTGGGCAGGACCTCGCCGTACAGGCCGAAGGTCAGCAGCGCCAGCGGGTGCATGGCCTCGTCCATGCGCAGGCCCTCACTGTACGGCCAGTCGAGCACGCCGCTGCTGACGCCGGGCATCTGCTTCTTGTCGGCCAGCGTGATGAACTGGATGTACCTGGCACCAGGCTGCGGCTCGACGCGCCGGATCAGCTCGGCCAGCGGGTAGCCGACCCACGGGATCACCATCGACCAACCCTCCACGCAGCGCAGGCGGTAGACGCGCTCTTCCATTGCCGCCAGCTTCATCAGCTCGTCCAGGTCATAGACCTTGGGCTTCTTCACCAGCCCCTCCACCGACACCTGCCATGGGCGCGGGCGCAGCGTGCCGGCGTTGCGCGCCGGGTCGGACTTGTCGGTGCCGAATTCGTAGAAGTTGTTGTAGGTGGTGACGTCCTCGAAGGGCGTGCGCTTGTCGGTGATGACATAGGCGTTGTTGGGCGTGGCGGCCAGCTTCTGGCCGTGCTGCCCCTGCGCCAGGGCCTGGCGCGCAAACCACGGCGCCAGCGTGCTGCCGGCTGCGCCGGCCGCGGCCAGCGCCAGCATGCGGCGGCGCGCTTCGAAGACGTGACGGGGCGTGACCTCGCCGGCGGCGATATCGCCGCCGCGCAGCCATTTGGGGGAAGGGATCAGCATGGTTTTCCTCGTTGCCTGGCCGTGCCGGCGCCGGTCGCGCCCACACGCTTGCAGGATTGGACTCTGGCCTTGGTCGGAGAGTGCTGGCCAGTCCTGACAGTTTTTTGTGCCTGCGTCGGAATGCCGCGGGTCATGAGGCGCCAGGCGCACGCAATGTGCCGCCTGCACCTCGCGCGCGGCTATCCGCCCTGGTATTGCTGGTACACCATCTGAGCCACCGTGAGCAGCCGCGCCCGCTCCAGCGGGCCCGCCAGCGCAAAGCCCAGGTCGCGGTCGATCCAGTAGAAGGCCATCATCGGGTCGCGGCCGGCGGCTGGCCGCCTGGAGCCTGCGCCTGGCATGCGCTCGACGCGGAAGCCCGTATCGGGCGTGCCCTGTGCCATGCGCCGCAACTGCAGCGACAGGCGCGTACCGTCGTCCGCTTCATACATCAGGATGGCCGACGGGCCGCCTTCGGCCACGCCCAGGCGGCCGCCAATCAGGTGGAAGCCCTGCGCGCGCAGGTCCGGCACCTGCAGCGCCGTGCCCAGGCGCTTGGACAGCCATGCGATCAGATGGGCCTCTTCCGTCGCCGCGACTTCAACCGGGTGGCGCATTTCCGGAGCGTAGACCGCGTGCGTCGCCAGCGCCTCGCGCGCAAAGCGCTCGCCGGGCGCCAGCACCAGCGTGCTGCCGCCAAGGCGGTCATGCGCCCGCCAGCCGAGAGCGCCGCCCACCGCCAGCAGCGCCACCGACGCGCAGGTGGCCGCCAGCGCCATCGCCCAGCGCGGCCTGGTTCGCGCGGCATTGCGCTTGCGATCTCCGTGCAGCCCCGGCGGCAAGGCCGCGAGCGGTACGGGTTCGTTCAGTACGGGATCCAGCGCCCCGTGCAGGGCATCGGCCTGCCTGCGCCAGACTGCGACCTGTGCCGCCGCCTCCGGGTGCTGCGCCAGGTACGCCTCCACGGCGGCGCGCCGCGCGCCGGAAAGCTGGCCATCGGCGTAGGCATGTAGATCGGCTTCGTGGATGGCGGACATCATTTCACCCGCTGCAGGGGCTTGCCGGAAGCTGCCGGCACGGCAGCGGGCGCCTTGCCGTCGAGCAGCCGCCGCATCTGCTCGCGCGACCGCGCCAGGCGCGACATCACCGTGCCCTGCGGAATATCGAGCACGCGCGCGGCCTCGGCGTACGTCAGTTGTTCCAGGCTGACCAGCAGCAGCACCGCGCGCTGCGCCTCCGGCAGTTGCGCCAGCGCCTGCACCAGGTCACGGCGCAGGCCGGGGTCGTCAGCGGGGGCGCTGACCTCGGGCAGCGTCTCGGTGGTGACCACCAGTTCCTTCCTGCGCACGGTATTCAGGCGCAGGCGGTGCATCAGGGTCAGCAGCCACGGCAGCAGGCCATCGGCGCCGTCGCCCCACCAGGCGCCGGGGCGCAGGCGGAAGCGCCAGCGGTAGCGCAGCGCGCGCTCGAGCGTGTCCTGCACCAGGTCGTCGGCCAGCGCCGCGTCGCCGGTGAGGCCGCGCGCATGGCGCCGCAGCCGCGGCGCCAGCGCGACGAGCTGGCCGTCAAACCCTTCCATGCTGTGGCTGCGGTGGCTGCCGAAGCGTCAGGGCTTGGCCACGTGCCAGACGTTGTTGAGGTTGTCGCCGGTGCGGTCGCCCGGCTTGGCGTCCTTGGCAAAGCGGTACAGCGGCATGCCGCGGTACGCCCACTGCTTGCCGCCGTCATCGCGCGTGATGATGGTGTACTGGCCCGACGCATTGCTGCCAGGCGCGGCCATCAGCGGCGGCCAGTTGGTGGCGCACGGGCCATTGCAGGCGCTCTTGCCGCTGCCGGCGGTGTCGCGGTCGAAGGTGTACAGCGTCAGGCCCTGCGGATCGGTCAGCACGCCACTGGTCACCTTCACCGTGGGCGGCAAGTTGCCGGCGCCGCCGCCACCGCCCAGGCCCATGCCGGAACAACCGGCGAGCAGGACAGCCGCACAGCCGAGCGCGAGCGCGGCGGGACGAACGAGGGATGCTGCAGTGGTAAGACGCACACGTGCCATGATCTTGTTCTCCATGCAAACCGGTGCCGCCAGCCGGCACCGCTCCTCAAGTAAACACCGGATGTGACGCCTTTATTCCATGGGCATCCAGAAAAATTGAAAAAAGACGAAAAAAAACCTGCCCGGAGGCAGGTTCTTGCATTGCAGCATGGCGCCGCGTCACAGTTCGCCGTAGCTGTGCAGGCCCGACAGGAACATGTTGACGCCCAGGAACGCAAAGGTCGTCACCAGCAGGCCGACCAGCGCCCACCAGGCCGCCACCGTGCCGCGCAGGCCCTTCATCAGCCGCATGTGCAGCCACGCCGCGTAGTTCAGCCAGACGATCAGCGCCCAGGTTTCCTTCGGGTCCCAGCTCCAGTAGCCGCCCCAGGCCTCGGCCGCCCACAGCGCGCCCAGGATGGTGGCGATGGTGAAGAAGGCAAAGCCGACTGCAATGGCCTTGTACATCACATCATCGAGCAGTTCCAGCGATGGCAGGCGTTCGGCCAGGATGCCGCGCTGCTTGAGCAGGTAGGCCACCGAGACCATCGCCGCCAGCGCAAAGGTGCCGTAGCCGATAAAGTTGGCCGGCACGTGGATCTTCATCCACCAGCTTTGCAGCGCCGGCACCAGCGGCTGGATCTCCTGCGCATTGCGGCTGACCGTGTACCACAGCAGGAAGCCCACCGCGGCCGACACCACCAGCATCACGAACGGACCCAGCGCGCGCGTGGCGTAGCGGCCTTCGTAGTAGAGGTAGAACAGCGAAGTGATCAGCGTGAACAGCACGAACACTTCATAGAGGTTGGAAATGGGGATGTGGCCGATGTCCGTGCCGATCAGGTAGGACTCGTACCAGCGCACCAGCAGGCCGGTGAAGCCCAGCACCACCGCGCCCCAGCACAGCTTGCTGCCGATGCTGTAGCCCGTGTTCGAGCGCGCCGCCAGCCCGAGCCAGTAGAACAGCGTGGACAGGAACACCAGCGCGCTCATCCACAGGATGGCTGACTGGCTCGACAGGAAGTACTTCAGGAAGAAGGCCTGGTCCGCGCGCGCCAGCTGCCCCTGGTAGAGCTGGATCGCGAACAGCGACAGCGCGGTGAGCGCCAGCATCAGCGGGCGCACCGCCTTCCAGTGCCAGCCGAGCAGCGCGAAGGTAGGCACGGCGCCGATCAGCACGGCCTTGTCGTAGCCATCCATCCACTGCCCGTATTGCGACAGCGCCACGCCGGCGCCAACCGCCAGCGCCAGCGCAAAGAGCCAGTCCACCCAGGTCAGACGGCGCAGGAAGGAAGGTTCGAGATAGGCCTCGTCAGCGCCGGTGTCGGCGCGCGTGGTGCCGCGCATGGCGGGACCGGCCTGGTTCACATTTGAGGACATAGCGTACCTGCTCAATTCAGTGGGGGGTGCCGGCGGGCTCGGGCGCCTCGCTGCGGCCCCCTGCGGCGCGGCCGATATCGTCACGCAGCGCCGTGAATTCCTTTTCGAAATCCATCGTGCGGCGCTGGGTCGACATCGCCATCAGCACATGGCTGCCAGGCTCGGTGTCGCCCTCGGCGGGCTTGTCTTTCACCCAGATCCAGACCCGGCGCTCGCGTATATAGAACATCGCGAACACGCCCAGCACCAGCAGCAGACAGCCAAGATACACGATGTTCTTGCCCGGCGCACGGGTCAGCTGGAACACGCTGGCCTTGATCTCCTTGAAGTCGTCGAGCTGCAGGAACACCGGCGCGCCGTAGAAGAAACTGTCCGACAGCGCGTTGATGGCCTGCTGCAGGAAGGTGCCGCTCTGGGCGCTGTTGGCCACCACCGGCAGCTTGTCCTGGGCGCGCGCCAGCTGCCACAGCTCCCACATCGAACCGTTCAGGATCTTCAGGAGCACGTCGGCGGCCTTCTGCTGCTCGGCCGGGGGCACGGATTTCTCGAGGAAGGCGGCGATCGCGGTGAAACCGCCCGGGGGCGAATCCGGCGTGGGCCGCGTGGCGCCGGCGAACAGATCGAGCGCACGCAGCGAGCTTTCGGCCAGCTGGCGGCGCAGGTCAGCCTTGTCATCGCCCGGCATCGACGCCAGCGCAAAGCGGCGCGCGGCTTCGCCGCGCAGCGCGCGGTCCTGCAGCGCGGCGCGCAGGCGCATCCAGTCGGCCACGCTGCCCTGGTCGTCGGCGGGGATGCGCAGATAGCGGAATGGTTCGCTGGGCGATTCACGCATGCCGGCCAGGAACACCGACTGGCCGTCCATCTGCACCGGCACCATGTAGTTGTTGAACTCGCGCGCCTGGCCGGTGCGGTCGCGCAGCTTGTACTGCACCGACGGGCCGACATTGCGCAGCGTCTTGGCGCGGTCGGTGCTGGCGGCGGCGCCCAGGTGCTTTTCCAGGGTCTCGTTGAACGATTTGCGCGCCACGCCACGCGCGTCGGGCTTGCCCGAGGCATCGGTGACGTTCTCGATATTCATCAGCCGGAAGTCGCTGAACTCGACCGTCAGGCCATCGCTGTCGGCGCTGGTGCCGGTGCCCGCCAGCGGCTTGTTGCCGCCCACCGCGCCATCGATGGTGAAGGTGGCGTGGCCGCTGCCCTGCATCGGGTAGCCGACGAACTTCAGGCGCGAGCCGCCGTCCTCGAAGCTGGACTGGTAGATGGCGATGCCGTCGACGATCAGCGGCTCGTTCACCTTGATGGTGGCCTCGGTCTGCTTGCCGGTGGCGCGGTCGGTCACGATCACGTCCGAGGCAAACAGCTTGGGCATGCCGGTCTCGTAGAAATCGACCTTGAACTTCTTGAGCGTGATCGCGAAAGGCAGGTCCTGCACCAGCGCGCCGTCCGAGATGTTCAGGATAGCGGTGGAGACGGTCGAGCCCTCGGGCACGTAGGCGTTGCCGCGAAAGCCCGGGTTGCTCGCCGACAGCCGGTGCTGCGGCGGGATCTCGCTGATGACCGCGTTGCCGCTGATCGGGGTCTTGCCGCCCAGCCACATCTGCGCGCGGATCAGCAGGTCGCCGTCCAGCAGGCCGCCAATACAGATCACCACGATGGCGGTGTGCGCCAGGATATAGCCGGCCTTGTTGGCCGCGCCGGCCTTGGCCGCCAGCAGGGTGGCGCCGTCATGCTCGACCGCCTTGAGGCGGTAGCCGCGGTTGCGCAGCAGCGCCGACAGGCGGCTCACCGCCTCGGTGCGCGGGCGCGCGCCGTCGAATTCGCCGCGGTGATGGAAGGCGCGCAGGCTGCGCTCGCGCACATGGTCCTTCCACGAGCGCATGTCCGCCACCATCCTGGGCGCATTGCGGATCAGGCAAAGGCTGGTCGACACCACCAGGAAGGCCAGGATCAGCAGGAACCACCAGGAACCGTAGACCTTCTGCAGCGACAGCGTGTGGAACACATCGGCCCAGAACGGCCCGAACTGGTTGACGTAGTTGGGATACGGCTCGTTCTGCTTGAGCACGGTGCCGATCACGCTGGCGATGGAGATCACCGTCAGCAGCGCGATCGCGAAGCGCATCGAGGACAACAATTCGACCGCGTCGCGCAGCACGCGGTGAGAGGTCTTCAGGTGCAGCCCTGAAGTGGAAGCGGTCGACATGTGCAGGGAAACCTAAAACAACGTGCGGCTGGAAATGAAAAAAGGGCGGACATGCTTTGGCAAGCAGGCCACCCTTTTCGATTGTGACAGGCGCGTTCGGTTGCATGCCGCGGCCCCCCGCCGGAACGGGGGACCGCCAAACCAACGCGCCGGCGCCTGGCGGGCGCCAGCGGAGTCGCGGAATCGTTATCGAACGCCGGCGACGTAATCCGCCACCGCCTTGATCTCGGCATCCGACATCTTGGCGGCGATGGTCGTCATGACCGGGTTGTTCTTGCGGGTGCCCTGGCGGAATGCCACCAGTTGTGCCTCGGTATAGTCCGCCCACTGGCCGCCGATGCGCGGGTACTGGGCGGGGATGCCGGCCGCAGTAGGACCGTGGCAGGCGGCGCAGGCGGGCACGCCCTTGGCTGCAATGCCGCCGCGGTAGATCTTCTGGCCGGCTTCGATGGTGTCCTTGTTCTTGGCGGTGGCCGGCTTGAGCGACTGCTTGGCCAGGTAGGCGCCGACGTTGCGCATTTCCTCGTCGGTCAGCACCGACGCCATCGGCACCATGATCGCGTTGTTGCGTGCCTTGGACTTGAAGTCGGCCAGCTGCTTGTGGACGTACTCGGGATGCTGGGCGGCCAGCTTCGGGTTGGCGGCGGCGGCACTGTTGCCGGCGGCGCCGTGGCAGCTCAGGCAGGCGGGCACATTGCGGTCGGGGGCACCTTGCGTGTACAGCGTTTCACCCTTGGCCGGGTCAGCCTTTGCGGCGGCCTGCTCTGCGGCAGATGCCATTCCGGAAAGGGCGGCGGCAGGAACGGCCAAAGCCAGGACACCCAGAATCTTCGCAATGCGGTTCATTCGCACACCTTCTCTGAATTGTTTTGGATACCGTGATGCGTGCCGCCCCGGCGCTTTGCCGGCGGTGAGGACGCGCCGGTGCAAAGGCTGGTATCGTGGCGACCCGCGCGCGGCTGACCGATCCGCAAAGCGCTGGCCGTGGCGGCAGACCCCGCCAGCCCGCTCCCGCAGCCGCCGCACCCTCCGGTGCAACGCGCAATGCGGGGCAAAGGCCCTGCCCACGATGGAACGACACACTAGGCTTCCCGCCCGGACGACGGCAGCCGAGGCACGCGGCCATGGATGCCACGCGTCACCCGTTCAGGAGACCGTAAACCGGCGTATTGTACAATAAGTTATGTGCCGGATTGATGCCTTGCGCCTTGTCATGCCCCTTTCGGGCTGCGCCAGATCAACCCCGGCGGGCGGCCCAGGCCGCCAGCCATCCCACCCTGGCGAGACCCCGGCCCCGGCATGCGCAATGCGCACAGCCTCCGCGGCCCGCCCCACCGCTCTAGCGCATGTCCCTTCTTCACCAGGCCCGCTTCTTCATCACCGTGAACCACCTGCGCGACCTGCCCGCCACGGCCGTGCCGGAGGTGGCGTTCGCCGGCCGCTCCAACGCCGGCAAGTCCACGGCCATCAACATCCTGTGCAACCAGAAGCGGCTGGCGTTCTCGTCGCGCACCCCCGGGCGCACGCAGCATATCAACTATTTCTCGGTGGCGCCGGTCAAGGCGCCCGACCCGCTCGCCTTCCTGGTCGACCTGCCCGGCTACGGCTATGCCGAGGTCTCGGGCTCGGCCAAGTACCACTGGCAGGGGCTGCTGAGCGACTATGTGCAGACGCGCCAGCAACTGTCCGGCCTGATCCTGATGATGGACGCGCGCCGTCCGTTCACGGATCTCGATTGCCAGATGGTGGAGTGGTTCCTGCCGACGGGGCGCCCCATCCACGTGCTGCTGACCAAGGCCGACAAGCTGACCAACAGCGACAACGCCAAGGCGCTGCGCGAGACCCGCAAGATGCTGCAGGGCTACGCCGAGCAGATGGAAACACCGGTGCCGATGACGGCACAGCTCTTCTCCAGCCTGAAGCGCCGCGGCATCGAAGAGGCGCAGGGCGTGATCGCCGGCTGGCTCAACCTGCCGGAAGCGCAGAAGGCCGAAGCCCGGTCCGCAGCGGAGAAGAGCGAGCCGCCTGCTGCCGATCCCGCAGAGTAATCACCAGGTCAGCACGCAAAAAAAAGCCCCGCTGCAAGCAACGGGGACAAACTTTCCCGCCGCTGGGGCGGGTACCCGCTCAGGGAGGAGTAGCGGGGGACACCGCGCCACGCAGGGCGCAACGCAAAGTGTCCGCGAGTATGATAGCGGGCACGCTCAAAAGTTTAGTTTTTCTTCGGCCAGCGGCTTTGGACCGCGCTTTGCCGCGCGCGCCGTGCTTGCCGGCCCGCTTTCCTGTCCAGCCCTACAGTCAAGAAGCCCGCCATGTCCACCTTCCCCGAATACCGCCCGCGCCGCATGCGCCGCGATGATTTCTCCCGCCGCATGATGCGCGAGCATCGCCTGTCGCCGGACAACCTGATCTACCCCGTCTTCATCCTTGACGGCCAGAACCAGCGCCAGGCGGTGGCGTCGATGCCGGGCGTCGAGCGCGTGTCGGTCGACCTGCTGATGCCGGTGGCCGAAGACTGCGTCAAGCTGGGCATCCCGGTGATCGCGCTGTTCCCGGTGATCGACCCGTCGCTGAAGACGCCGGACGGCATCGAGGCCACCAACCCCGAGGGCCTGGTGCCACGTGCCGTGCGCGCGCTCAAGGACCGCTTCCCCGAGCTCGGCGTGCTCTGCGACGTGGCGCTCGACCCGTACACCAGCCACGGCCAGGACGGCGTGCTGGACGACAACGGCTACGTCATCAACGATGTGACCGTCGAGATCCTGGTGCGCCAGGCATTGGCACAGGCCGAAGCCGGTGTCGACATCGTGGCCCCGTCCGACATGATGGATGGCCGCATCGGCGCGGTGCGCACCGCGCTGGAAGACAACGGCCATATCCATACGCGCATCATGGCGTACTCGGCCAAGTATGCGTCGGCGTTCTACGGCCCCTTCCGCGACGCGGTGGGCTCGGCCGCCAACCTGGGCAAGGGCAACAAGATGACCTACCAGATGGATCCGGCCAATACCGACGAGGCCCTGCGCGAGGTGGCACAGGACATCCTGGAAGGCGCCGACATGGTGATGGTCAAGCCCGGCATGCCGTACCTGGACATCGTGCGCCGCGTGAAGGACGAGTTCCGCTTCCCCACCTACGTCTACCAGGTCAGCGGCGAATACGCGATGCTCAAGGCCGCCGCGCAGAACGGCTGGCTGGACCACGACAAGGTGATGATGGAATCGCTGCTGGCCTTCCGCCGCGCCGGCGCCGACGGCATCCTGACCTATTTCGCGCGCGACGCCGCGCGGCTGCTGACGGCCTGAGCGGCTAACCGACAGAGCGCCTATGGAACTGCTAGGCTTCTCGGCCAGCCAGGTACACCCGCTCGCCTCGCTCACCGAGGCGGGCAACTTCCTCGGCAGCAATGCCGCGTCGCTGTTCGTCTGGGCGGATTTCTCCACAGAAGAAGTCACCGCCGCGCCGGATGTCTGGCGCGAGAGCGTGCGCCAGCTTGCCGGCGCGCCGATCCTGGACCTGCACCTGGCCGACGCCACCAATGCCGCGCATCCGTCGTATTTCGACACGACCAATGCGTACGACATGGTGATCTTCCGCAAGCTCACCTTCGAGACCAGCCGCGCCATCGCCGAGGCCGAGCCGCAGGACCCTGTGGCCGGAACGGCGAAGCCGTCCGCTGCCGAGTCCGCCGCCCGCCAGAAGCGCTATCCGCCCGGCTTCCTCCCGGCACTGGCCAAGATCGACACCCAGCCGGTCACGTTTTTCGTGTTCGACACGGTGCTGGTCACGGTGCGCTCGGGGCAATCGCGCACCGTTGACCAGGTGCGCCAGCGTCTGATCGAGCTATGCCAGGCACCACGCCCGCAGGCCACGCCCGTGCGTGGCAATGGCCAGCCGCTGCTGCACGGCGTGCGCCCGCCCAGCCGGCCCGAGGACCTGATGCTGCGCCTGCTCAATGCGATGGTCGACCGTTACCTGGAACTGCGCGCGCCGCTGACGCGCCAGCTCGACCGCTGGCAGCGCGCGCTGCTCAATTCGCGCCGCAGCTTCTCAAGCTGGGAGGGACTGCTGGATGCCCGCATCCAGCTGCGCAAGCTGGAGCACCTGAGCGAAGAGCAACGCGACGCGCTGCAGGAATTCCGCGACAGCCTGCTCGACAACCGCTTCAGCAGCGACCAGCCCGGCGGCCCGGCCAATGCGCCGGGGCGTGACGAGGTGCTGCTGGTGCGCATCAACGACGTGATGGAGCATATCCAGCGCGTGCTGGCGCACGCGCGCCGGCTGGAGGATTCGATCGAGTCGGCGGTGCAGATCCACTTCTCCGCGGTGGCGCACCGGACCAACCGCACCATGCGCGCGCTGACGCTGATCACGGCGCTGTTCATGCCGCTGACGCTGATCACCGGTGTCTTCGGCATGAACTTCGACCGCATGCCCTGGCTGCGCGAGCCGCACGGGTTCTGGTGGTCGATCGGCCTGATGGGCGCCGTGGCGCTGGGGCTGGCCGCGCTGTGGGCGCTGGGGCGGCGGCTGGAACGGTAGCCACCGCGCAGCACTAGGTACGCGTCAGGTGCTGGTACGCGTGCCGAAGGCCCGCTCCAGGCTTTCCAGGAAGCGGTTGGCCGACTGGTAGCCGATCACGCGCACCGGGCGCTCGCGCCCGTCAGGCCCGAACAGGATGATGCCGGGCGGCCCGAACAGGCCGAAGCGCTTGAGCAGCGCCTTGTCGTCGGCATTGTTGGCGGTCACGTCCGCCTGCAGCAGCACGATCTCGGACAGCCGCGCGCGCACGCGCGGATCGACGAAGGTCATGCGCTCCATTTCCTTGCAGCTGACGCACCAGTCGGCGTAGAAATCCAGCAGCACCGGCTTGCCTGCGGCGGCGGCCTGCGCCACGCGGGCATCGAGCTCGGCCACGCTGCGCACGCGCTCGAAGCGCACCGCCTGTGCGCCGGCAGCGGCTTCCGCGCCACCGCGTGCCACGCTCAGGTGCGACAGCGGCTGCAGCGGATCGCGCCCGCCCGAGGCCACGCCAATCAGCACGATCGCCGCTGCGATCGCAAACAGCACGCCCACGCCCTTGCCCACCCGCGCCAGGTTGCGCGGATCCGGGCCCAGGCCGTCAAAGGCGCCCAGGAACACCGCCGCCACCAGCAGCAGCGCCGCCAGCGCCAGCATCGAGGCCCAGGCCGGCAGCACCGGCCCCAGCATCCACAGCGCCACGCCCAGCAGCAGGAAGCCGAAGAAGCGCTTGGTGACCTCCATCCAGCGCCCGGCCCGCGGCAGCAGGTTGCCCGCGCCCACGCCCACCAGCACCAGCGGCACGCCCATGCCGAGCGCCATGGCGAACAGCGCCGCGCCGCCGATCACGGCGTCGCGGGATTGCGCGATATAGGCCAGCGCCCCGGCCAGCGGCGCGGTGACGCAGGGCCCGACGATCAGCGCCGAGATCGCGCCCATTGCCGCCGCACCCGCCACCTGGCCGCCCTGGCGGCGGTGCGACGATTCGGTCAGGCGGGTCTGCCAGCGCTGCGGCAGTTGCAGCTCGTACAGCCCGAACATCGACAGCGCCAGGGCCACCATCAGCGCTGCGAACAGGCCCAGCACCCACGGTGTCTGCAGCGCGGCCGACAGGCCCTCGCCCAGCAGCCCGGCAGCCACGCCGACCGCGGTGTACACCACCGCCATGCCCAGCACGTAGGCCAGCGACACCACCAGCGCACGGCCGCGCGTGACGTGCTCGCCCACCACGATCGAGGACAGGATCGGCACCATCGGCAGCACGCATGGAGTGAACGTCAGCAGCAGGCCCAGGCCGAAGAACAGTGCGGCGATCAGGGCCAGGTTGCGGCTCGCCAGCGCGCCGGCGATGCGGTCGCTGTCGTCGGCGCGCAGCACCGCGGGGGCGGCTGGCGCAGGGGCAGGCACGGCCGCCGGCGCATCCGAGCGCCCGCGCTTGCCGAACAGGTCGGCCAGCCCGCTGCCGCCGACCTTGTACACGCTCTCCATCGGCGGATAGCACAGGCCCTTGTCGGCGCAGCCCTGCGAGGTGACCGTCAGCGACCACTTGCCGTCGGCCGGCGCCGCCTCCACCGGCACGCGGATGACCACGCTGTCGCGGTAGGTCTCCATCTCCTTGCCGAAGGTCTCGTCGAACTTGACCTTGCCCGGCGGATACGCCGGCATTCCCAGCTTCACGTCGGCGGGTTGCGCGGCAAAGGCGAAGCGCTCGCGGTACATGTAGTAGCCGGGGGCAACCTCGAAGCGCACCTCGACAGTCTTGTCGTCAAGCTGGCTCGCGGCGAAGCGGAAGGCCTGCTCCGGCGGCAGGAAGTCGTCTTCGGTGGCGGCATGCGCGCCGCCCGCCAGGCACACCCAGGCCAATGCCGCCAGCAGCGCTGCGGCAATATGCCGCGCCCAGACCTGCCCGCGCGCGCGCTCCGGAAGTGCCAAACCGATTGTCATCTCGCTGTTTCCTGTCTGTCTTGAACTGGGGGGGCGGCGTACCTGCTGCTGCGCTGCGGGCGCGGTTGCCCCTACTTTGCCGGCCCTGAGGCGGTCTCGCTGCTGACCCAGGCCAGGTACGGCGCGTAACCGGCCGTCACCGGCCACGCTATGAGTTCCGGCACGTCGTAGGGGTGATGTTGCCGGATCACGGCCTCCAGCGCAGCGTAACGTGCACGCGTGGTCTTGATCAGCAGCGGCCACTCCTGCGCGCGCTCCAGCTTGCCCTGCCACCAGTACTCGGACTCGACCGGCGCCAGGCGGTTCACGCAGGCGGCGGCGCGCGCCTCCAGCACTACCTGCGACAGGTGCGCCGCGGTCTCGGCATCTGGAGTATTGGTGATCACGACGATCACCTCGGCCGGATCGCCCGGGGCGCCGGCATCCGGCTGGCTGGCATGGCTTTGCATCGACATCTCCTTGCGGCAGGCACGGCGGCGGCCCAAAAACAAAAGAGCCAGGCAGATGCCTGGCTCGATTGTAAGCGGTGTGCCCGTACCCGTCGCCGCAGCGGCGGGCGGGAAACTACCTTATTCCGCGGCTTCTTCAGCCGGGGCTTCGGTGATTTCCGGACGATCCACCAGTTCGACCAGCGCCATCGGCGCATTGTCACCCTGACGGAAACCGAACTTCAGGATGCGGGTGTAGCCGCCCGGACGGGTGGCGTAGCGCGGGCCCAGTTCGGTGAACAGCTTGGTGACCATGTCGCGGTCGCGCAGACGGGCGAAAGCCAGGCGGCGGTTGGCAACGGTGTCCTTCTTGGCCAGCGTGATCAGCGGCTCGACAACCTTGCGCAGTTCCTTGGCCTTGGGCACGGTGGTCTTGATCAGCTCGTGCTGGAACAGCGAGTTGGACATGTTGCGCAGCATCGCGAGACGGTGCGACGAGGTGCGGTTCAGTTTCCGCAGACCATGACGGTGACGCATGATGATTCCTTTCAGTTAAGTGTTTGACCAGCTCTTCTATCGTCCGATGCGGCTGGACGCGGGCCGGTAGTCATACGAGTCCTGGCACGAAGCCAGGGCGGTTACCGCGGTGCGGGACCAATGCCCCGCGCCACAATTACTTCTCCAGACCTGCGGGCGGCCAGTTCTCGAGCTTCATGCCAAGGGTCAGGCCACGCGATGCGAGGACTTCCTTGATCTCGTTGAGCGACTTGCGACCCAGGTTCGGGGTCTTGAGCAGTTCGTTCTCGGTACGCTGGATCAGGTCGCCGATGTAGTAGATGTTCTCGGCCTTCAGGCAGTTGGCCGAACGCACCGTCAGCTCCAGGTCGTCGACCGGGCGCAGCAGGATCGGATCGATCTGCGGCGTGCGGCTCGATGCAGCCTCGGCTGCCGACTCGGTGCCTTCCAGCGCGGCGAACACGGACAGCTGGTCGACCAGGATGCGGGCCGACTGGCGGATCGCTTCCTCGGGCGAGATCACGCCGTCGGTTTCGATGTTCATCACCAGCTTGTCCAGGTCGGTACGCTGTTCCACGCGAGCGGATTCAACCGCGTACGAGACGCGGCGCACCGGCGAGAACGAAGCGTCCAGCACGATGCGGCCGATGACCTTGCCCGACTCGTCGCCGAACTTGCGCACGTTGCCCGGCACATAGCCGCGGCCTTGCTCGACCTTGATCTGCATGTCCAGCTTGCCGCCGGCGGACAGATGGGCGATCACGTGGTTCGGGTTGATGATCTCGACGTCGTGCGGCAGCTCGATATCGGCAGCCGTGACCACGCCTTCGCCATCCTTGCGCAGCGACACCGTGACTTCGTCGCGGTTGTGCAGCTTGAACACCACGCCCTTCAGATTGAGCAGCAGGTTGACGACGTCTTCCTGCACGCCGTCGATGGTGGAATACTCGTGGACCACCCCAGCGATCGTGACTTCGGTCGGTGCATAGCCGACCATCGACGACAGCAGCACGCGACGCAGGGCGTTACCGAGCGTATGGCCGTAGCCGCGCTCGAACGGCTCCATCACGACTTTGGCGTGATGGTCGCCCAGAGGCTCGACGGCGATGATTTTTGGCTTGAGGAGTGCTGTTTGCATTAGGTTGTCCTTTTCAATACCCTCGGCTCGTTACACCGATAAGGCTGACGTTTGGAACCTGAAAATCCCATCGCGAGATGGGCGAAGCCCGACCGCGCGTACAGCGCGTCGGGCTGGAAGGGAAGCTTTGCGGCGAACGCAAGCTCTGGGCCGTTCCGCTCGCGTGATTAACGCGAGTACAGTTCGACGATCAGGCTTTCGTTGATGTCGCCCGAGATATCGGCGCGATCCGGCACTTGCTTGAAGGTACCTTCGAACTTCTTCGAATCCACCGCCACCCAGGTCGGGAAGCCCGACTGCTCGGCCAGCGACAGCGCTTCAGCGATACGGACTTGCTTCTTCGACTGTTCGCGGATGGTGACGACGTCGCCAGACTTGATCTGGGCCGACGGCACGTTCAGGGTCTGACCGTTCACCAGGATCGCCTTGTGCGACACCAGCTGGCGCGCTTCAGCGCGGGTCGAGCCAAAGCCCATGCGGTACACAACGTTGTCCAGGCGCGATTCCAGCAGTTGCAGCAGGTTTTCGCCGGTGTTGCCCTTGCGGCGGTCGGCTTCGGCGAAGTAGCGGCGGAACTGGCGCTCGAGCACACCATAGATGCGCTTGACCTTCTGCTTTTCACGCAGCTGGTTGCCGTAGTCGGAGGTGCGTGCACCCGAGGTGCGGCCGTGCTGGCCCGGCTTGCTGTCCAGCTTGCACTTGTCGGCGAGCGAGCGACGGGCGCTCTTCAGGAACAGGTCGGTGCCTTCACGGCGGGAAAGTTTGGCCTTCGGGCCGGTATAACGTGCCACGTTGTCTTCCTTTGATCGATCGCGACGCCTTCAAGACGCGCCGCGAGTCCGTCAACGCAGTACTTCCGCAGTGCAATTCTGCACCCGGGGAGACCGTGACGGACGGTGGGCTTATTAAGCGCGCCCCGTTGCCGGGTACGACGCTGCAAGCATTTACAGTGCGCCGGCATGGGAATGTGCCGCAAGAGACACTCCCTCGACGCAAAACGAAAACCTGCCGCATTAAAATGCAGCAGGTCAACGCGCGATACTACCATATCCGAAACCGGCAGGTAAACCCACCGGGCCCGGACACACCAACGCTCAGATGCGGCGGCGCTTCGGCGGACGGCAGCCGTTGTGCGGAATCGGCGTGACGTCTTCGATGATCGCGATCTTGATGCCCAGCGCGTTCAGCGCGCGGACAGCCGATTCACGACCCGGGCCGGGGCCCTTGATGCGCACTTCCAGGTTCTTGATGCCCTGGTCTTGCGCCACGCGACCGGCGTTCTCGGCAGCAACCTGGGCAGCGAACGGGGTCGACTTGCGCGAACCCTTGAAGCCCTGGCCACCGGCGGTCGCCCACGACAGGGCGTTGCCCTGGCGGTCGGTGATCGTGATGATGGTGTTGTTGAACGAGGCGTGGACGTGCGCAATGCCGTCGGCAACGTTCTTCTTGACCTTTTTACGCGCGCGAGCGGCGTTATTCGGACCTTTTGCCATTAGTTTCTTCCTCTGCCTTCGGCTTTACTTCTTCAGAGCCACGCCGGCCTTGCGCGGACCCTTGCGGGTGCGGGCATTGGTCCGGGTACGCTGACCGCGCATGGGCAGGCCCTTGCGGTGACGCATGCCACGATAGCAACCAAGGTCCATCAGACGCTTGATGTTCATCGTGGTTTCACGACGCAGGTCACCCTCGACCGTGACCTTGCCCACTTCGTCACGAAGCTTTTCCAGGTCGGCGTCGGTCAGATCCTTGACCTTCTTGTCAAACGGTACACCGGTGGCCTCGCAAATCTTGCGAGCGCGCGAGCGGCCGACACCATAAATGGCCGTCAGGCCGATTTCGGTGTGCTTGTGGTTCGGGATGTTAACCCCTGCGATACGTGCCATTCGTCAATCCTCTTTCCGATTAGCCTTGGCGTTGCTTGTGGCGGGGATCCGACGAGCAGATCACGCGCACGACACCGTTGCGCTTGATGATTTTGCAGTTGCGGCAAATGCGCTTAACAGAAGCCAGCACTTTCATAATTTTCCTCTTCCTTCAATTCCTGTTCGCTCACTTCGTCCGGAAGACGATTCGTGCGCGCGACAGATCATATGGGGTCAGCTCGACCGTCACCTTGTCACCCGGAAGAATCCGGATGTAGTTCATTCGCATCTTGCCGGAGATATGGCCCAGTACTACATGGCCATTTTCCAACTTGACCCGGAACGTCGCATTGGGAAGGTTTTCCAGGACCTCCCCCTGCATCTGGATGACGTCGTCTTTTGCCATACCTAGCCTGTACCGATCCGAAGTCAGCGCAAGGTCAGATTGCCCTTGAAATTCGCCTTCTTCAGCAGCGACTCATATTGCTGCGACATCACGTAAGACTGAACCTGAGCCATGAAGTCCATCGTGACGACCACGATGATCAGCAGCGAGGTTCCGCCAAAGTAGAACGGAACGTTCCACCGCAGCACCAGGAATTCCGGCAACAGGCAGACCAGTGTGATATAGACCGCACCAGCCAGCGTCAGGCGCACCAGAATCTTGTCGATATAGCGCGTCGTCTGCTCGCCTGGACGAATGCCCGGAATGAAGGCACCGCTTTTCTTCAGGTTGTCTGCCACTTCACGGCTGTTGTACACCAGGGCCGTGTAGAAGAAGCAGAAAAATACAATCGCAGCAGCGTACAGCAGGATGTAGACCGGCTGGCCCGGCGACAGCGTGGCAGCCAGGTCCTTGATGAACCCGCCAACCGAGCCCGTCGCATCGGACGTGAACCAGCCCGCGATCGTCGCCGGGAACAGGATGATCGACGATGCGAAGATCGGCGGAATCACCCCTGCCATGTTCAGCTTCAGCGGCAGGTGCGACGACTGGCCGCCGTACACCTTGTTGCCGACCTGACGCTTGGCATAGTTCACCAGGATCTTGCGCTGGCCTCGCTCGACGAACACCACGGCGAAGGTCACACCGATCACGATCGCCACGATGAAGATCGCCGCGATGATGCTCATGGAACCCGTGCGGACCAGTTCGAACAGTCCGCCGATCGCGTTGGGCAGGCCCGCCGCGATACCGCCGAAGATGATGATCGAGATGCCGTTGCCCAGACCACGCTCGGTGATCTGCTCACCCAGCCACATCAGGAACATCGTGCCGGTCACCAGCGTAATCACTGCCGTGGCCCGGAACATCAGGCCCGGATCCAGCACCAGCCCAGGCTGCGACTCCAGCGCCACCGCAATCGACAGCGCCTGGAACGTGGCCAGGACCACGGTGCCGTAGCGCGTGTACTGCGTGATCTTGCGTTGCCCTGCCTGCCCTTCCTTCTTCAGCGCCTCCAGCTGCGGCAGCACGATCGTCAGCAACTGCATGATGATCGACGCCGAGATGTACGGCATGATGCCGAGCGCGAAGACGGTAAAGCGCGACAGCGCCCCGCCCGAGAACAGGTTGAACATCCCGAGGATGCCACCCGACTGACTCTGGAAAAGCTTCGCAAGCTGCTCCGGATCGATACCGGGCACCGGAATATGAGCGCCGATGCGGTACACGATCAGGGCCAGCACCAGGAACATCAGCCGGCGCTTGAGGTCGCCGTACTTCGCCGTGTTCCTGGCTTGCGCGCTTGCATTGGGTTTCGCCGTGGCCAAACGATGCTCCGACTATAACTGCCTATGCTGCGATAAATGCCTGTCAGGCTGCGATCTGGCCGCCGGCGGCTTCGATCGCGGCCTTGGCGCCAGCGGTGGCGCCCAGACCCTTGATCGTCACCTTGCGGGTCAGTTCGCCAGCCTTGATGACCTTGGCGCTCTTGACCAGCTCGCCCACCAGGCCAGCTTGCTTCAGGACCAGCAGGTCGACTTCGGCCGCTTCCAGGCGCTCGATGTCACGCAGCGTGACTTCGGCGTTGAACGCCTTGGTCAGCGAGGTGAAGCCGCGCTTGGGCAGGCGACGATACAGCGGCATTTGACCGCCTTCGAAGCCCACCTTGTGGAAGCCGCCCGAACGCGACTTCTGACCCTTGTGACCGCGACCGGCAGTCTTGCCAAGGCCGGAGCCGATACCGCGACCGACGCGACGCTTGGCGTGCTTCGAACCGGCGGCCGGTTTCAGGTTGTTCAGTTGCATCTTGCTCTCCGAGTTCCCGGTATCAGGCCAGAACCTTGACCAGGTACGAGACCTTGTTGATCATGCCGCGCACAGCGGGCGTGTCCTGCAGCTCCGACACCGAGTTGATGCGGCGCAGGCCCAGGCCACGAACAGTGGCGCGATGATCCTCGCGCGTGCCGATCAGGCTGCGCACGAGTTGCACTTTTACGGTTTTCTGCGACATTGCGTTCACCTTAACCCAGGATGTCTTCGACCGACTTGCCACGCTTTGCGGCGATTTCGCCCGGCGTGCTCATCTTCTGAAGGCCGTCCAGCGTGGCACGAACCATGTTGTACGGGTTGGTGGAGCCGTGCGACTTGGTCACCACGTTGGTGACGCCCATCACTTCGAAGATCGCGCGCATCGGGCCGCCGGCGATCACGCCGGTACCTTCCTTGGCGGGCATCATCAGCACCTTGGCGGCGCCGTGCTTGCCAACGACTTCATGTTGCAGCGTGCCGTTCTTCAGCGAGACCTTGACCATCTTGCGACGGGCTTCGTCCATTGCCTTCTGAACAGCAACCGGCACTTCCTTAGCCTTGCCCTTGCCCATGCCGATGCGGCCATCGCCGTCACCAACCACGGTCAGCGCAGCGAAACCGAGAATCCGGCCACCCTTCACCACCTTGGTGACGCGGTTGACCGAGATCATCTTCTCGCGGAGGCCGTCGTCGCGTTCGTCCTGTTGGACTTTTGCTTGCATCTTTGCCATGACGTATCTCTCTCTATGCGCTTAGAACTTCAGGCCGGCTTCGCGGGCGGCGTCTGCCAGGGCCTTGACGCGGCCATGGAAACGGAAGCCGGCGCGATCGAACGCGACAGTTTCCACGCCGGCAGCCTTCGCCTTCTCGGCGATGCGCTTGCCAACCACGGTGGCGGCAGCGGCGGTAGCGCCCTTGCCATCCAGTTCCTTGCGCACTTCCACCTCGGCGGTCGACGCGGAAGCCAGCACCTTGGTGCCGCACTCCGAGAAAACCTGGGCGTAAATATGCGAATTCGTACGGAACACGGTCAGACGATTGACTTTCATCTCCGCGATCTTGGCGCGGGTCTGACGTGCACGGCGCAAACGAGCGTCTTTCTTGTTCATCATTGCACCCCTTACTTCTTCTTGGTTTCCTTCAGGATGACGCGCTCGTCCGAGTAACGCACACCCTTGCCCTTGTAGGGCTCAGGCGGGCGGTACGCGCGGACTTCCGCGGCAACCTGACCGACTTTCTGCTTGTCCGCACCCTTGATGATGATCTCGGTCTGCGTCGGCGTTTCCGCCTTCACGCCTTCCGGCATCTCATGGATCACGTCGTGCGAGAAACCAAGCTGGAGCTTCAGCGCAGCGCCTTGCAGCTGGGCACGATAGCCCACGCCGACGAGGTTCAGCTTGCGCTCGAAACCGGTGGTTACGCCCTTGACCATGTTGGCCACCAGAGCACGCATGGTGCCCTGCAGAGCGTTTGCTTCACGCGATTCGTCAGCCGGGCTGAAGGTCAGCGTGTCGTTCTCGACATTGACCTTGACCAGGCTGTGAATCGGCTGCGACAGCGTACCGAGCGGGCCCTTTACGGAGAGCACGCCAGCCGCCACGTTCACTTCCGCGCCCTTGGGGAGCGCGATGGGAGCCTTACCTACACGGGACATGGTTCTCTCCTTAAGCGACGTAGCAGAGAACTTCGCCGCCCACGCCAGTGGCGCGAGCCTTGCGGTCGGTCATCAGACCCTGCGGGGTCGAAATGATCGCCACACCCAGGCCGTTCATCACTTGCGGGATGTCGCTGCGGCCCTTGTACACGCGCAGGCCGGGCTTCGAGACGCGCTCAATGCGCTCGATGACCGGACGGCCGGCGTAGTACTTGAGACCGATGCTCAGTTGTGCCTTGCCGCCATCTTCCTGGACGGCGTAGTCGTCGATGTAGCCTTCGTCCTTCAGGACCTTGGCGATTGCCACTTTCAGCTTCGACGACGGCATGACAACCGACGCTTTCTGCACGCCCTGGGCGTTGCGGATGCGCGTCAGCATATCGGCGATAGGATCGCTCATGCTCATACTGTTTCTCCTGTAGCCTGTGCGTAATTACCAGCTGGCTTTCGTCAGACCCGGGATTTCGCCCTTGAAGGCGATTTCGCGGATCTTGTTACGCGCCAGGCCAAACTTGCGGAAGGTACCGCGGGGACGACCGGTGATCGCGCAGCGGTTACGCTGGCGAGTCGGGTTCGCGTTGCGCGGGAGCTGTTGCAGCTCGAGACGCGCGCTGTAACGCTCTTCTTCCGACTTCTCTTGGTCATCGATAATGGCCTTGAGGTTGGCGCGCTTGGCGGCATACTTCGCCACCAGCTTGGCGCGCTTCTTCTCACGTTCAATCAGAGCCAGTTTAGCCACGGTTACCCCTTAATTGCGGAACGGGAACTTGAACGCACCGAGGAGTGCCTTGGCTTCCTCGTCGTTCTTTGCCGTCGTCGTGATGCTGATGTTCAGACCACGCAGTGCGTCGATCTTGTCGTACTCGATTTCGGGGAAAATGATCTGCTCTTTCACACCGATGTTGTAGTTGCCACGACCGTCGAACGACCGGCCCGACACACCACGGAAGTCACGCACGCGCGGCAGGGCCACGGTAACGAAACGATCGAGGAATTCGAACATGCGCTCGCCGCGCAGGGTCACCATCGCACCGATGGGGTAGCCCTGACGGATCTTGAAGCCGGCGATAGCCTTCTTGGCCTTCGTCACGACCGGCTTCTGACCGGCGATCTTGGTCAGGTCGCCGACGGCGTTCTCAATGATCTTCTTGTCATTGATGGCTTCGCCAAGACCCATGTTCAGGGTGATCTTGGTGATGCGCGGCACTTCCATGACCGACTTGTAGCCGAACTGTTCGATCAGCTTCGGCACAACCTGTTCTTTGTAAAACTCTTGCAGACGTGCTGCCATGCTCAACTCCTATACGTGCCCAGAATCAAGCTGCCACGACGGCGCCGGTGGTCTTCAGCACGCGCACGCGCTTGCCGTCTTCCACCTTGATGCCGACGCGCGACGGCTTGCCATTGGCATCCACGAGCGCAACGTTGGAAATATGCAGGGGCATGACCTTGTCGACCACACCACCGGTAGTGCCCAGCATCGGGTTCGGGCGGGCATGCTTCTTGGCGATGTTCACGCCTTGCACCGCAACCTTGTCACCCAGGACGGCTTGCACGGTACCGCGCTTGCCCTTGTCCTTGCCGGTCAGCACAATGACTTCGTCGCCTTTGCGAATCTTGTTCATGGCGGCTCCTTACAGCACTTCCGGAGCGAGCGACACGATCTTCATGAAGCGCTCGGTACGGAGTTCACGAGTCACCGGCCCGAAGATACGGGTGCCGATCGGCTCGAGCTTGTTGTTCAGCAGGACGGCGGCGTTGCCGTCGAACTTGATCAGCGAACCGTCAGCGCGGCGCACGCCCTTGGCGGTACGCACGACGACGGCGTTGTAGATGTCGCCCTTCTTCACGCGACCGCGCGGCGCTGCGTCCTTGACGGTCACCTTGATGATGTCGCCAACGCTTGCGTAGCGGCGCTTGGAGCCACCCAGCACCTTGATGCACAGCACTTCGCGCGCACCAGTGTTATCGGCTACTTCGAGCCGGCTTTCTGTCTGAATCATGGTGTTTGTCTTCCCAACTTAATCCGTCAGGTGCAAAAAGCGCCCATCGGTCAGTCTTGGTCCCGTCGGCTCCGGCATTGCGCCAGCTCCGTATGGGTTGATCAACTTTGAAGTCGGTAGGAACCACGCGATCTCAACTATTTGTTGAGGGCGCTCGGTCCTGGCTCGCTTCACAGGCCCGCCCGGGTGGTAATGCAAAGGCGAACGCAACAAAGCGGAAGTCCAGGATTATAGCTACATAATCCTGGACTTGCAAGTCAAGCTAAGAACGTGTTGTTCTTAGATGACGCGTGCAGCCTCTACCAGCCGGGAAACCACCCAGGACTTGGTCCGCGACAGCGGACGGCCTTCCTGGATCTCGACCTTGTCGCCTTCCTTGTACTGGTTGGCTTCGTCGTGTGCGTGGTACTTCTTCGAACGCAGCACGTACTTGCCGTACAGAGGATGCTTGACGCGGTTTTCCACCAAGACCGTAACGGTCTTGTCCATCTTGTCGCTCACGACACGGCCGACCAGGGTACGGCGAAGCGACTTTTCCGTTTGTGCAGCTTCAGTCATTTCGCGTTTGCCTTTTGAGTCAGCACGGTTTGCACACGCGCGATGTCCTTGCGAACCTTCTTCAGCTGGCTGGTGTTCTGCAGCTGTTGGGTCGCCTTTTGCATGCGCAGGCTAAATTGGGCCTTCAGCAGCTCGGAGAGCTCCTGGTTCAGCCCGGCGGCGTCCTTGCCGCGAAGTTCGGATGCTTTCATCCCTGCTCTCCTTACGTCCCGACCTGGCGCACCACGAAATTGGTGGCGATCGGCAGCTTGGCGGCCGCGAGGCGGAACGCCTCACGTGCCAGGTCTTCGCTCACGCCATCCATTTCGTACAGCATCTTACCCGGCTGGATTTCAGCCACGTAGTACTCCGGATTGCCCTTACCGTTACCCATACGGACTTCGGCAGGCTTCTTCGAGATCGGCTTGTCCGGGAAAATCCGGATCCAGATGCGGCCGCCACGCTTGATGTGGCGGGTCATCGCACGACGTGCCGACTCGATCTGACGAGCGGTCAGGCGGCCACGGCCCATGGCCTTCAGGCCGAATTCGCCGAAAGACACGGCGTTACCACGGGTAGCCTTACCCGTGTTGCGGCCTTTCTGCTCCTTGCGGTATTTTCTGCGCTTAGGTTGCAGCATCGTTATTCTCCACTCTTCGCATCTGCGCCAGGCGCAGCGCGGCGACCGGCACCGGCACCGCCGCGGCGGTTGCCACCCGGACGGCCTTCGCCTTCACGGCGGCGGCCTTCCGGACGACCCGGGCGACGACGACGGTCGTCCTGCGGCTCTTCCACCACCGGCGCGTCGTTGCGGCCGAGGTGATCACCCTTGTAGACCCACACCTTGACACCGATGATGCCGTAGGTGGTTTCTGCTTCGGAGAAGCCGTAGTCGATGTCGGCGCGCAGGGTGTGCAGGGGCACACGGCCTTCGCGGTACCACTCGGTACGTGCGATTTCGATACCGTTCAGACGGCCGGCGCTCATGATCTTGATACCCTGGGCGCCCAGGCGCATCGCGTTCTGCATGGCGCGCTTCATGGCGCGGCGGAACATGATGCGGCGCTCGAGCTGCTGGGTGATCGAATCGGCGATCAGCTGAGCATCGGTTTCCGGCTTGCGGATTTCCTCGATGTTCACGTGCACGGGCACGCCCATGCGACGCTGCAGTTCAGCCTTGAGCAGTTCGATATCCTCACCCTTTTTGCCGATCACCACGCCCGGACGCGAGCTGTAAATGGTGATGCGTGCATTGCGGGCGGGGCGCTCGATCACGACGCGGCCAACCGATGCGTTCTTCAGCTTCTTCTTCAGGAAGTCTCGAACTTCAATGTCTTCCTTCAGCATGCCGGCGAACTTCGTGTTGCTGGCGTACCAGCGCGAAGCCCAGTTACGGCTGACAGCCAGGCGGAAGCCAGTCGGATGAATCTTCTGTCCCATCGTGACTCCTTAGTTGCCGAGCGTCACAGTGATGTGACAGGTTTGTTTCTCGATGCGGTTGCCGCGGCCCTTCGCCCGTGCGGTGAAGCGCTTGAGCGAGGTTGCCTTGTCGACGAAGATCGATTTGACCTTCAGTTCGTCGATGTCGGCGCCTTCGTTGTGCTCAGCGTTGGCGATGGCCGATTCGACCACCTTCTTCACGATCCCGGCAGCCTTTTTCGGGCTGAACGTCAGGACATTGAGCGCGCGCTCGATCGGCAGACCACGGATCTGGTCAGCGACCAGGCGCGTCTTCTGGGCGGAGATGCGGGCACCGCGATGAATCGCTTTCACTTCCATGATGGCACCTTACCTCTTCGCTTTCTTGTCAGCCGCGTGGCCCTTGAACGTGCGGGTAATCGCAAATTCACCGAGCTTGTGGCCAACCATGTTTTCCGTAACGTACACCGGCACGTGTTGACGGCCGTTGTGAACGGCGATCGTCAGGCCAATGAACTCCGGCAGAATGGTCGAGCGACGCGACCAAGTCTTGATGGGCTTCTTGTCCTTGCCGCTCGATGCGACTTCCACCTTCTTCAGCAGGTGGGCGTCGCAGAACGGACCCTTTTTAGCGGAACGAGTCATATCTTTAGCTCCTACCTACCGATTAACGCTTGTGGCGCTTCTGGACGATCATGCTGTCCGTGCGCTTGTTGCTGCGGGTACGGTAACCCTTGGCCGGGGTACCCCACGGCGAAACCGGATCGCGACCAGCAGCGGTCTTGCCTTCACCACCACCGTGCGGGTGGTCGACCGGGTTCATCACGACACCACGGACCGTCGGGCGGATACCGCGCCAGCGGGTCGCACCGGCCTTGCCGATGACGCGCAGGCTGTGCTCTTCGTTGCCCACTTCACCGATGGTGGCGCGGCACTCGATGTGCACGCGGCGCACTTCACCGGAGCGCAGGCGAACCTGGGCGTACAGGCCTTCACGAGCCAGCAGCACGGCGGAACCGCCGGCGGCACGTGCGATCTGCGAACCCTTGCCAGGCAGCATTTCCACGTTGTTGATCGTGGTACCGACCGGAATGTTGCGGATCGGCAAGTTGTTACCGGCCTTGATCGGCGCTTCCGAGCCGTTCATCAGCGGTTGGCCGGCAACCATGCCCTTGGTGGCGATGATGTAGCGGCGCTCGCCGTCGGCGAACAGCACCAGCGCGATATTGGCGCTGCGGTTCGGATCGTATTCCAGGCGCTCGACGCGGGCGGGGATGCCGTCCTTGTCGTTGCGCTTGAAGTCGACCACGCGGTAGTGGTGCTTATGACCACCGCCCTTGTGGCGGGTGGTGATATGACCGTTGTTGTTACGGCCCGACTTCTGGAATTGCTTTTCCAGCAGCGGAGCGTGCGGGGCGCCCTTGTGAAGGTCCTTGTTGACCACCTTCACCATCGAGCGACGACCCGGGGAAGTCGGCTTGGTCTTGACGAGTGCCATGATTACTTGGCCTCCGCTTCAAAATTGATTTCCTGACCCGGCTTCAGCGAAACGTAGGCCTTCTTCACGTGGTTGCGACGCCCCATGAAACGGCCAAAACGCTTCTGCTTGCCCTTCTGGTTCAGGATCTGAACGGACTGCACCTCGACCTTGAACAGCAGTTCGACGGCGGCCTTCACTTCTGCCTTGTTGGCATCGCGGGCCACTTCGAACACGACCTGTTCATTCTTGTCGGCGACCAGGGTTGCCTTTTCGGAAACCACCGGCGCGAGCAGCACCTGCATCAAACGATGATCGTTCTTGGCTACTTGCGTCATTTCAGCAACTCCTCGATCTGCGCGACGGCTGCCTTGGTCACCAGCACCTTCTTGTAGTGCACGAGCGACAGCGGATCAGCCTGGCGCGGCTCGACAACTGCCACGTGCGGCAGGTTGCGCGAAGCCAGGTAGAGGTTTTCGTCGAGGCTGTCGGTGATGATCAGCACCGAGTCCAGGCCCATGGCCTTGAACTTGTCGGCCAAGAGCTTGGTCTTGGGCGCGTCGACAGTGAAACCGTCCACCACGTTGATACGACCTTCACGTGCGAGCTGCGAGTAAATCGAGCGCATGCCGGCACGGAACATCTTCTTGTTGACCTTCTGGGTGAAGTTCTCTTCCGGCGAATTCGGGAAGATACGGCCGCCCCCGCGCCACAGCGGCGAGGAAGACATACCGGCACGAGCACGGCCCGTACCCTTCTGGCGCCACGGCTTCTTGGTCGTGTGCTTGACCTCTTCACGATCCTTCTGCTTACGGTTACCGCTGCGAGCGTTGGCCTGGTAAGCGACGACGATCTGGTGAACGAGGGCTTCGTTGTAGTCACGGCCGAACACTTCGGGCGAAGCGTCAACGCCCGCGCCGATCTGGCCATTGTCCTGGAGGAGCTTGAGTTCCATTACATGCGCTCCTTAAGCTTTGGCTTTGGCCTTGACGGCCGGGGTAACGATGACCTTGCCGTTCTTGGAGCCGGGGATGGCGCCCTTGACCAGCAGCAGCTTGCGCTCTGCGTCGATCTTGGCGATTTCCAGGTTCTGCACGGTGCGGGTGACATCGCCCAGGTGACCGGTCATGCGCTTGCCCGGGAACACGCGGCCCGGATCCTGCGCCATACCGATCGAGCCCGGCACGTTGTGCGAGCGCGAGTTACCGTGGGTGGCACGGCCGGAGGCGAAGTGATAGCGCTTGATGGTACCGGCGTAGCCCTTACCGATGGTCACGCCCTGCACGTCGATCTTCTGACCGACTTCGAACAGGTCGACCGACAGCGAACCGCCAGCTTGCAGTTCGGCAGCCTTGGCTGCATCGATACGGAATTCGCGGATGATTTCGCCGGCTTCCACGCCGGCTTTGGCGAGATGACCCGCCAGCGGCTTGGTAACGCGGCTTGCGCGTCGTGCGCCGAAGGTGACTTGAACCGCGGTATAACCGTCGGTCTCGTCCGTCTTGATTTGCGTCACGCGGTTGTCGCCGACCTCGACCACGGTAACGGGAATTGCTTCACCGTCGTCCGTGAAAATACGGGTCATGCCAACCTTGCGACCTACAAGGCCAAGGCTCATGGTTTGCTCCATTCCCAGCTGCGATTGGCCGGGGCTGATTGATACACGAAAACTGTGTTTGCTGTGGGCTTGCGCTAAAGAAGACTGCGCGCGGCCAAAGTGGCCAGCCCACTACCCGAGGAAACGGGTAGCCTTACACTATATCGCAGCGGTTTGGAAAGGGCAATATGAATTGCGGATTCGCCTGCAGTGTTGTAGGCAGGCGTGCCGCAGTAGTGGCGCTTGCGTGACTTGGGGTGTGGTGTGGAGGCGACGGGCGGTAGTTGAAGTGCCGCGAAGCGCATCCGGGAGATGGTTGCTCAGGCGGCGAGGCGCACGAAATCGCCGCCATAGAATACCAGCGGTTCGCCCTCCCCTGCCTCGTATGCCTCGACGGCGCCGACGATCAGCAGATGATCGCCTACCGGGTCGGCCCGCTCCACGCGGCAGGCCAGGGTCGCCAGTGCTTCGTCCAGGTAGGGCACGCCGCGCTCGCAGCGCCCGTGGGCGACGCCCGCGAACTTGTCCGCCACCGGCGTGGCGAAGCGGCGCGCCAGTTCGCCATGGCCGGCGCGCAGGATGCTGACGCCGAAAGGCGCGCCGGGCACGAACAGGCCCGCATTCGGCGAGTGCAGCGCCAGGCTCCACAGGATCAGCGGCGGCGCCAGCGACAGCGAGGCAAACGAGTTCACCGTCAAGCCGACGGGCCGGCCCTGCGCCCCGCAGGCGCCGATGACGGCCACGCCGGTGGCATAGCGGCCGCAAACCCGGCGCAGTTCGCGGGGATCATGGACGGAAGTGGCGGGCGTGGCGGCGTGCATGTCAGGCGGCCTCGGCGACGTACTGGTTGATCAGCTGGTGGCAAGCCTGTGGATCCAGCCACCACGGGAAATAGTCCGGCGGATTGTCGAAACCGTTGGCGATGCGCGCGGCCAGTGCCGGCGCCTGCCCCGCGGCGCCCAGCAGCGCCAGGATATGCGGCGGCGGCGGGGTCAGCAGCGAGTTGGTCCACGCCACCACGTCGCCCGCGTACTGCCAGTACTGGTCGAAGGTGCGCTCCATCCAGTCCTGGTCGAAGGGCTGGTCGCCGCGTGCCAGGATCGCATCGAGATAGACCTTGCAGCATTTGGCTGCGTTGTTCGAACCCTGCCCCGTGATCGGGTCGTTGACCACCACGGCATCGGCCATGCCGAACACCAGCCGCCCGGACGGCAGCGTCAGCACCGGCTTGCGCACCGTTGGCGCGAAGCGTCCGGCAAGGATGCCGTTGTCGTCGGTCAGCGCGACCCGCTCACAGCGCTCGGCCTCCCATGGCAGGTAGGTCTGCAGGATGCGCTGGCTTTCCGCCAGGTGCTGCGCCGGCGTGCGCGCCTCGGCCCAACGGTCCATCGGGCCGCCCGGGATGCCTTCGAACACCATGATCTCGCACGGCCCCGACAGCGTCAGCGCGGGGAAGACGAAGTATTCACCCACGCCCGGGATCAGGTTGAAGCAAACCCGCGAGAACGGCGTGCGCGGCTGCATGCCGGTCACATATGTCAGCGCCAGCGCGCGCTGCGGCTTGTCGAACGGGCTGCGGGAGGCATCGCGCTCGAAGCGGCTGACGATCTCGCCCTTGCCGGCCGCCAGCAGCACCAGGTCATGCTCGCGGGTCAGGTCCTCCAGTTCATCCGGGCCGACATCGGCGATGCGCAGGTCGCCGCCGCGTGCAACGAAGGCCTCCATCCACGCGGGCATCTTCAGGCGCTGGTCCACCGCCTGTGCCGGGCGGTCCAGCGGCGCGGCCCAGTCGATCGCGCGGGCACTGGCCTGCTCGGGATGCGGCACGGCCAGGCCGATGCCCTCCACCGGCGGGCAGGCATCGTCCCACCAGTTCAGCCCGAGCTCGCGCTCGGCCTGCAGCGCGCGGTCGAACATGCACTGGCTGGACATGACTTTCCCGCCGCGGATCTGCTCGGGGGTCCGGTTGGACAGCAGCGTGACCCGGTAGCCGTTGGCTTGCAGCCCGAGGGCCATTTGCAGGCCCGACTGGCCAGCTCCGACGATGGCGATGCGTTGGCTCATGACGTTTTCTCCTGAAGGATCGTTCGGCGGCGTTCAGCCGGCCAGCTTGCCGATGGCGGGCACGTTCTGCTCCGGCCCCATGGCGGAATAGCCGCCGTCGACGGCATAGTCGGCACCGGTGACGAAGCTGGCATGGTCGGAACAGAGGAAGAGCACCACCTGGGCCACCTCGTCGGGCTCGCCGACGCGGCCCAGCAGGTGGAACGGCGCGGCCACCGCATCGGTGCGGGCACGGTTGCCGCCGCTGACCTCGTCCATCAGCCGGCACCAGGTCCAGCCTGGCGACACCGCGTTGACGCGGATGCGGTCCGGCGCCAGGTCCATCGCCATGCTGCGCGTCAGCTGCGCGATGGCGGCTTTCGACACCGGGTAGAGCCAGCGCCCGGTCTGCGCCACGTTGGCAGAGATGCTGGTGAAATTGACGATCGCACCGCCGCCGCGCGCCCGCATATGCGGGTGCACCGCCTGCGCCAGCATCACGCCCGACACCACGTTGACGTCGAGCGCCGCCAGCCAGTCGGCACGATTCGAGCGGAAGCCGTCATCGAGATAGGTGCAGGCCAGGTTGACCAGGCAGTCCACGCCGCCAAAGCGCTGCACCACCTGCGCCACGGCATCGCGAACCTGCTCGTCACGCGTGATGTCGGTGGCGATGAAGAGCGCGTTCGCCCCCAGCTGCGCGGCCACGCGCTCGCCGTTGGCGGCATCGATGTCGAAGATCGCCACGCGCGCGCCGGCCTCGACAAAGGCCCGCGCCACGCCGGCGCCGATCAGCGTGGCGCCGCCGGTGACAATGGCCACCTTGCCCTGCAGTCCTTTCATGCTTGTCTCCTGTGCCGGCAACAGCCGGCGATGGTTGCGGGCGGGCCTCTGCGGGCCCGTTCCGGATCGATGCGGCGGGCGCAGCCTATTTGCCTTCGCTCTGCTGCCAGCGCGCCATCAGTGTGTTCGACGGCAGGGTCTCGTCCAGCAGCTTGCGCGCGGTCTCCACGCCCGCGACCGGCAAACCCGCCGGATCCAGCTTGCCGATCTGCACCAGCACGCTGGCCTGGTCCCAGTAGATATGCTCGTGGTACAGCTTGTCGCCGCGGAACTTGACGATGGCGATCAGCGGGATCTCCACGCGCTTGCCGGTGGGCGGCACGCCGGGCAGCATCCAGTCGATCTCGCAGCTATGCGTGAAGCAGAACAGCATCTCGTCGACGATCTGCGTGGCCCCGACCGTGCGCGACAGCGGGATCAGCGTGGTGTCGGGCGGATTGCTGTGCACGAAATGGTGCTGGTAGAAACGCCGCAGCTGCGCGTAGCCGACCCCGCCGGTCATGGTCGGGATATGGTTCACATAGGGCTGCGGCACCATCGTCGCCATGGTGGCGTCGACATCGCGGGTGGCAAATTCGTATTCGCAGTGCTTGTCCCACAGCGCGGAGAAATCGTAGTGCGGACCCATTTCACCGCGCAGCGCCGCGATCGAGCGCTGGTGCGCCATCAGCGCCGAGGGCTTGTCGAAGTGCTCGCCACCGGTGCGGGCAAAGGCATGGTCGACGCCAGCGTAGACGTAGACCTCGATGTTCTCGCGCCCGGCCAGGGCTGCGCGGATCGCAGCCTGCGCCTGCGGCGGGCAGAATCCGTCTTTCTCGGCGATATGCAGCACCAGGCGGCCGCGCACGTTGGCGGCTTCGCCCAGCGCGTGCTCGATGCCCACGCCGTAGTACGCCACCGCACAGGCCACGTCGGGCAGCCGGCAGGCCGCCAGGTAGGCCAGCTTGCCGCCCAGGCAGAAGCCCAGCACGCCGGTCTGGCCGACGCATTCCGGCCGCGCACGCAGCGCTTCAAGCGCGGCGCCCACATCCTGCACGCCCGCGGCTTCGTCGAACTGCTGGTACAGGCCCAGCGCCCGCTGGAAGTCCTCGCCGCGGTCGGTCAGCTCGATCCCGGGCGCGATGCGCCAGAACAGGTCGGGCACCAGCACCGTATAGCCCTCCTCGGCGTAGTAGTCCGCCACCTGCCGCATGGTCGCGTTGACGCCGAAGATCTCCTGGCACAACACGATGCCCGGGCCCTTGCCTGCCGCCGGGGTGGCGAGATAACCGCTGAAACTGCCTTCGGGGGTCTGGATCTGGATGGTCTGGCCCATGGCCTGCGCTCCTTGTCGTTCTCTTTCCGGTGTCTGGTGGGACTGCCGTGCTGGCTTCCATAATGGTGGCTCCGCACCGCAGCAAACTAGCCGCTGGGCGCAGCGGCTATCCGATTAGTGCAGGAAACTTCGGGCTCGGTCAACGCCGCAGCGCAGACGGCGAGGCCATCCGCTATAGTGGATCGCGTGGGAAACCGTGCCCCGGCCGTCATGCCGGGCCGGCCCCGGAATCAGCGGCGCGCACGGTCACCGGCAGCGCCGCGGCCCCGCCAGAGGAGCGAGACAATGCAGCTGCCCCCCGCCGCCGGACCGCTGGCGAGCGCCCTGCTCGGCGATCCCGCCCGGTGCGTGTTCGCCTCGACCGACCTGGCCGAGACGCGCGCCGCCGTCGGGCGCGTGTTCAAGCCGCACCGGCTCGAGATACGCGGCACCCGCTTGCAGGCACGCATGCATCATGCGCCGCTTGGCGCGGTCTCGTTCAACCGCCTCGCCTACGGCGCCGACGTCACCATCGACCCCGGCCCGCTCGGCGACTTCCTGCTGGTGCAGATGCCGCTGCAAGGACAGGCCGAGATCCGCTGCGGCGACCAGCACATCGTTTCCACGCCCGACTGCGCTTCGGTGCTGACGCCCAGCGATGCGCTGGCCATGCGCTGGAGCGCCGACAACGACCAGTTGATCGTGCGCATCGAACGCAGTGCGCTGGAACGCATCTGCGCGGCCCATCTGGGCCGGCGGTCCGAGCGGCCGCTGCGCTTTGCGCTCGGCATGGCCTGGCGCAGCGGCGCGTGGTATGAGCTGATGCGCTATCTCGCCGCGATGCTGGCGACCGCGCCCGAGACCGCACGCCATCCGCTGACCGCCTGCCAGCTGGAACAGCTGGTGATCGGCACGCTGCTGACGTCGCAGCCGCACAGCCTGTCGGATGCAGTGCGCGAGCACGGCAAGCCGCTGGCACCGCGCCATGTGAAAGTGGTGGAGGAATATATTCACGCAAACGCGGCGGCGGAGCTGACCCCCGCCGTGCTGGCCGAGGTTGCCGGCGTCAGCGTACGCAGCCTGTTCGCCGGCTTCCGCGAGCATCGCGGCACCGGGCCGATGGCCTACCTGCGCACGGTGCGGCTGGAGCGCGTGCGGCACGACCTGCTGAACGTCGCGTCGGTGTCGTCAGTGAGCGCGGCCGCGCTGCGCTGGGGCTTTGCCCATCTGGGGCGGTTCAGCGCGGAATACCGGCGCGCGTTCGGGGAGTGCCCCGCGCAGACCTTGCGGCGGCGCGGAGCGGGCTAGGCTTGTGTGAATTCAGTGCTGCCGCTTCGGGCAGCCGCCGCGATCGCTCAGCTCATCGCGCAACTGTAGCTGGCGCGGCAGGGGAGCAATCCGGGGAGCAAGGCTGCTGTATGCAAGCCTTGAAAACAAAAACGGCGAACCATACGGTTCGCCGTTTTGCTGCAGCAGGCCGCAGGCGCGGCCCGAAGCATGATTACACCTTGATCTCGACGTCCACGCCTGCCGGCAGGTCGAGCTTCATCAGCGCGTCAACCGTCTTGTCGGTCGGGTCGACGATGTCCATCAGGCGCTGGTGCGTGCGGATCTCAAACTGATCGCGGCTGGTCTTGTTGACGTGCGGCGAACGCAGGATGTCGAAGCGCTGGATGCGGGTCGGCAGGGGCACCGGGCCCTTGACGATTGCGCCGGTACGCTTGGCGGTATCCACGATTTCGGCGGCCGACTGGTCGATCAGGCGGTAGTCGAAAGCCTTCAGGCGGATACGGATCTTCTGGTTCTGCATGATATTTCCTTAAAAGAGCGATTGGGCAACGTGCCCGTTGAATGGGGACATGCCCGACAGGCATGTCCCAGGAAGTGCTTAGTCGAGGATCTTTGCCACGACGCCGGCGCCGACGGTACGGCCACCTTCGCGGATAGCGAAGCGCAGGCCTTCTTCCATGGCGATCGGGGCGATCAGCTTGACGGTGATCGACACGTTGTCACCCGGCATGACCATTTCCTTGTCCTTCGGCAGCTCGATCGAGCCGGTCACGTCGGTGGTACGGAAGTAGAACTGCGGGCGGTAGTTGTTGAAGAACGGGGTGTGACGGCCGCCTTCGTCCTTCGACAGGATGTACACCTCGCCGGTGAAGTGGGTGTGCGGCTTGATCGAACCCGGCTTGCACAGCACCTGGCCGCGCTCGACGTCTTCACGCTTGGTGCCGCGCAGCAGCAGGCCAACGTTGTCGCCGGCTTGACCCTGGTCCAGCAGCTTGCGGAACATTTCCACGCCGGTGCAGGTGGTCTTCACCGTCGGCTTGATACCGACGATTTCGATTTCCTCACCGACCTTCACCACGCCGCGCTCGATACGGCCGGTCACCACGGTGCCGCGACCCGAGATCGAGAACACGTCTTCCACAGGCATCAGGAAGGTACCGTCAACGGCACGCTCCGGCGTCGGGATGTAGGTGTCCAGCGCGTCGGCCAGGTTCATGATGGCCACTTCGCCCAGCTCGCCCTTGTCGCCTTCCAGCGCCAGCTTGGCCGAACCCTTGATGATCGGGGTGTCGTCGCCGGGGAACTCGTACTTCGACAGCAGCTCGCGAACTTCCATCTCGACCAGCTCGAGCAGTTCAGCGTCGTCCACCATGTCGCACTTGTTCAGGAACACGATGATGTACGGCACGCCAACCTGGCGGGCCAGCAGGATGTGCTCACGCGTTTGCGGCATCGGGCCGTCAGCAGCCGAGCAAACCAGGATCGCGCCGTCCATCTGGGCGGCACCCGTGATCATGTTCTTCACATAGTCAGCGTGGCCCGGGCAGTCAACGTGCGCGTAGTGGCGGTTGGCCGTTTCGTACTCGACGTGCGCGGTATTGATGGTAATACCGCGTGCCTTTTCTTCCGGCGCTGCGTCGATTTCGTCGTACTTCTTGGCGGCACCGCCAAACTTGGCTGCCAGCACCGTGGCAATCGCTGCGGTCAGCGTGGTCTTGCCATGGTCAACGTGACCAATCGTACCAACGTTCACGTGCGGCTTGGTCCGCTCGAACTTTTCCTTTGCCATTTCTTAACTCCTGATAGGAATGCAGTCTTGTTGTTTCATCGCGCCGCCGCACCGGCAGGCGCGGCGGCAAACTTCCAATTACTTGCCCTTGGCCGACATCACGGCTTCGGCGATGTTCTTCGGTGCTTCAGCGTAGTGCTTGAATTCCATGGTGTACGTGGCGCGGCCTTGCGTGGCCGAGCGCAGCGACGTGGAATAACCGAACATTTCCGACAGCGGGACTTCGGCCTTGATGATCTTGCCGCCGCCCACCATGTCGTCCATGCCCTGCACGATGCCGCGGCGGGACGACAGGTCGCCCATCACGGTACCCGTGTAGTCTTCCGGCGTTTCCACTTCCACGGCCATCATCGGCTCGAGCAGAACCGGGCTGGCCTTGCGCATGGCTTCCTTGAAAGCCATCGAGCCGGCCATGCGGAACGCGTTTTCGTTCGAGTCCACGTCGTGGTACGAACCGAACGTCAGCGTGACCTTCACGTCCACCACCGGGAAGCCAGCCAGGATGCCGTTCGGCAGCGTGTCGACGATACCCTTTTCGACCGCCGGGATGTATTCGCGAGGAATCACACCGCCCTTGATGGCGTCGATGAACTCGAAGCCCTTGCCCGGCTCTTGCGGCTCCAGCGTGATCACAGCGTGACCGTACTGGCCGCGGCCGCCCGACTGCTTGACGAACTTGCCCTCGACGCCTTCAGCCGTCTTGCGAATGGTTTCGCGGTAAGCCACCTGCGGCGCGCCGATGTTGGCTTCCACGCCAAATTCGCGCTTCATGCGGTCGACCAGAATTTCGAGGTGGAGCTCGCCCATGCCCGAAATGATGGTCTGACCCGATTCTTCATCGGTACGCACGCGGAACGACGGATCTTCAGCGGCCAGGCGGTTCAGGGCGATGCCCATCTTTTCCTGGTCAGCCTTGGTCTTCGGCTCGACAGCCTGCGAGATCACCGGCTCCGGGAACACCATGCGCTCGAGCACGATCGGTGCAGCCGGATCGCACAGCGTGTCGCCCGTGGTCGCGTCCTTCAGACCCACCGCAGCGGCGATGTCGCCGGCCAGCACTTCCTTGATTTCTTCGCGCTGGTTGGCATGCATCTGCAGAATACGGCCGAGGCGTTCCTTCTTGCTCTTGACCGGGTTGTACACGGTGTCGCCCGAATTGATCTTGCCCGAGTACACGCGGAAGAAGATCAGCTGACCAACGAACGGGTCGGTCATGATCTTGAACGCCAGTGCCGAGAACTTTTCGTTATCGTCAGCCTTGCGCTCGAGCTTCTTCTCGCTGTCGTCCTCGTCCGTGCCCGTAACCGGCGGAATGTCGACCGGCGACGGCAGGAAGTCGATCACGGCGTCGAGCATGCGCTGCACGCCCTTGTTCTTGAACGCGGTGCCGCACAGCATCGGCTGGATTTCGCAGGCGATGGTACGGTCACGCAGCGCCTTGACGATCTCGGCGCGGGTCAGCTCTTCGCCGCCCAGGTACTTTTCCATCAGCTCTTCGCTGGCTTCGGCGGCAGACTCGACCATCTTCTCGCGCCATTCGTCAGCGGTGGCTTGCAGCTCGGCCGGGATGTCCTGGTATTCGAACTTCACGCCCTGGCTGGCTTCGTCCCAAATGATCGCCTTCATTTCCAGCAGATCGACGACGCCCTGGAAGCCGTCTTCAGCGCCGATCGGCACCACGACGGGCACCGGGTTGGCCTTCAGGCGGGTCTTCAGCTGGTCGTAGACCTTGAAGAAGTTCGCGCCGGTACGGTCCATCTTGTTGACGAACGCCAGACGCGGCACCTTGTACTTGTTGGCCTGACGCCAGACGGTTTCCGACTGCGGCTGCACGCCACCCACTGCGCAGTACACCATGCACGCGCCGTCCAGCACGCGCATGGAACGCTCCACCTCGATGGTGAAGTCCACGTGGCCCGGGGTGTCGATGATGTTGAAGCGATGCTCGGGGTAGTTGCCGGCCATGCCCTTCCAGAAGGCGGTGGTCGCAGCAGACGTGATGGTGATGCCGCGCTCCTGCTCCTGCTCCATCCAGTCCATGGTGGCCGCGCCATCATGGACTTCACCGATCTTGTGGTTCACACCGGTGTAGAACAGGATGCGCTCGGTCGTGGTGGTTTTACCCGCGTCAATGTGAGCCGAGATACCGATATTGCGGTAGCGCTCAATGGGAGTCTTACGAGCCACTTTAATCCTCTATTCGTCCGTGAGGCGCCGGCATCTCATGGCCCGCGCCCCTAACACAAACGGGCGAGATGTGTAAAAACACAGCCCGCCCGGCAACCAACAAACGCTATCGCGCGCTTAGAAGCGGAAATGCGAGAACGCCTTGTTGGCTTCGGCCATGCGGTGCACTTCGTCACGCTTCTTCATTGCGCCGCCACGGCCTTCCGATGCTTCCAGCAGCTCACCTGCCAGGCGCAGCGCCATCGACTTCTCGCTGCGTTTCTTCGCGGCCTCGCGCAGCCAACGCATCGCCAATGCCAGACGACGCGACGGACGGACTTCGACCGGAACCTGATAGTTGGCGCCGCCCACGCGACGGCTCTTCACTTCCACCACCGGCTTCACGTTGTTGATGGCAACGGAGAACACTTCGATGGGGGCCTTGCCTGCCTTCTTTTCGATCTGGTCGAACGCGCCATAGACGATACGTTCGGCAACCGACTTCTTGCCGTCCAGCATCAGCACGTTCATGAACTTGGCAACTTCAACGTTGCCGAACTTCGGATCAGGCAGAACATCCCGCTTGGGGACTTCACGACGACGTGGCATCTTCTTTCCTTTAGATTCAGTTGAGAGCGTGGTCAGTTTTTCCCGCTCTCCGGCCACCAACTAGCTTGCATGCGATAGACAGCAAATTCGCCGGGTGACCACTTACTCGACGGCACGGTTGCCAAAAAGGCGCTCCGTTGTACCGCCGCCTGGTGACAGCACCATGACTCGCGCCACAGGCTATCGTTTGTTGCTTCGGGTCTTTCCGACCCAGGCTGCTATAGCTTAGGCTGCCTTCGGACGCTTCGCGCCGTACTTCGAACGAGCCTGCTTGCGGTCCTTCACGCCTTGCAGGTCGAGCGAGCCACGGACGATGTGGTAACGCACACCCGGCAGATCCTTCACACGGCCGCCGCGGATCAGCACGACCGAGTGTTCCTGCAGGTTGTGGCCTTCACCGCCGATGTACGAAATCACTTCGAAACCGTTGGTCAGGCGCACCTTGGCAACCTTACGCAGTGCCGAGTTCGGCTTCTTCGGCGTCGTGGTGTACACGCGGGTGCACACGCCACGGCGCTGGGGGCAGTTCTCAAGCGCCGGGCTCTTGCTCTTGACGACTTCAGAGACGCGCGGCTTGCGAACCAGTTGGTTGATAGTTGGCATTGTTCAATCCAGCTTGGTTTGACGAAAAACGCCCCTCGCACCGGCATGCACCGAAATGGAGAGGCAACTACGGGTTTTGGGCGGGAGAGATGAGCGGACGCGCTCTGGAGACGGGACTGTGCGGTAACAGCATGCCAAAGAGCGCGAGCCGGCACCCGGATCCCGCGTCTGCCGCCACCGGTCCATGGGAACCCAGTCCGGAAGGCTTGCCGGCCGCGGCCTAAAGGCCACTTCTCCGACGGGCGAGCGAAATCCAAAGCCAAAAACTCGAATCTGGCATCCTAGCAGGGGAATCGTATACCGTCAAGCCGTATACCCGACCCGGGACGCGCTGACGCTGCCCTCGGTCAGACCCCGCGGAGCGCTTCCAGGATGGACTGTCCATAGCGCTCCAGTTTGGAGGCACCGATCCCGGGAATGCCCTGCATCGCCGACAGGGAGCCCGGCGCGGTCCGGGCCAGCTCCGCCAGCGTTGCATCGTGGAAGATGACATAGGCCGGCACGCCGTGCTCGCGCGCGGCCTCGGTGCGCCAGCGGCGCAGCGCCTCCCAGTTGGCCAGCATGTCTGCGTCCATGTCCGCGGTGTGGTCGGTGCGGGTGCCGCGTGCGGCACGCTCGCCGGACTTGCCCGGCTTGGTGGCCTGGCGGCGCAGGATGATCTGGCGCTCGCCCTTGAGCACCGCGCGCGCGTCCTCGCCCAGCAGCAGCGCGCCATGCCCGCCATGGTCGATGGTCAGCAGACCCTGGGCGATCAGCTGGCGGAACACCGTATGCCATTCATGCACCGAGCGGTCCTTGCCGATGCCGAAGGTGGACACCTTGTCGTGCCCCCACTGGCGGATCTTCTCCGAGCTGTTGCCGCGCAGCACGTCGATCAGGTGGGTCGCGCCGAAGTGAACCCGGCTCGCCTGCGCGGTGCGGTACACGCAGGACAGCGCCATCTGCGCCTCGCGCGTGCCGTCCCAGGTGGCCGGCGGCTCCAGACAGGTGTCGCAGTTGCCGCAGGGTTCGCTGGCCTCATTGAAATACGCCAGGATACGCACGCGCCGGCAGCCTGCGGTCTCGCACAGGCCCAGCAGCGCATCGAGCTTGGACGACGACACGCGCTTGAAGGCGTCGTCCGCCTCGGACTCGTCGATCATGCGCTTCTGCTGCACCACGTCGCCCAGGCCGTAGGCCATCCAGGCATTGGCCGGCAGGCCGTCGCGGCCGGCGCGCCCGGTTTCCTGGTAGTAGCCTTCCATGCTCTTGGGCAGGTCCAGGTGGGCGACAAAGCGCACGTCGGGCTTGTCGATACCCATGCCGAAGGCGATCGTCGCCACCATCACCAGCCCTTCTTCCTCGCGGAAGCGGGCCTGGTGGTGCTGGCGCACCTGGGCATCCATGCCGGCGTGGTAGCCCAGCGCATTGATGCCCTGTCCGCTCAGCCACTGCGCCGTGTCCTCCACCTTCTTGCGTGACAGGCAATAGACGATGCCGCTGTCATGGGTGCCGTCGGCCGCGGTGTGCTCGGCCTTGATGAAGGCCAGCAGCTGCTGGCGCGCATTGTCCTTCTCGACGATGCGGTAGCGGATATTGGGCCGGTCGAAGCTAGAGATGAAGACGCGGGCGTTGTCCAGCGCCAGCCGCTCGATGATCTCGTTGCGCGTGAGTGCGTCGGCCGTTGCCGTCAGCGCGATGCGCGGCACGTATGGGAAGCGCTCGTGCAGCACCGACAACTGGATGTACTCGGGGCGGAAGTCGTGGCCCCACTGCGACACGCAGTGCGCTTCGTCGATGGCAAAGAGCCCGACCCGAATGCGCTCGAGCAAGTCCTGGAAGCGTGGCGTCATCAGCCGCTCCGGCGCCACGTAGAGGATCTCGATGCGCCCGGCCAGCAGGTCGCGCTCGACCGCCGAGGCCTCGGCTCCGGTCAGCGTCGAATTGAGCACTGCGGCGCGCACGCCGGCTTCAGTCAGTGCCGCGACCTGGTCCTGCATCAGCGCGATCAGCGGCGACACCACGATGCCGACGCCATCGCCGGCACGCTGGCGCAGCAGCGCCGGGATCTGGTAGCACAGCGACTTGCCGCCGCCGGTCGGCATCAGCACCAGGCAGTCGCCGCCCGTCGCAACGTGGTCGATGATCTCGGCCTGGCGCCCACGGAAGGCGTGGTAGCCGAACACATCTTTGAGGATCGCCAGCGCGTGCGACATAGACAACGGAATTGCTGAAGCCGGAAAAGCCGTAACCATACCACTAAGGGGGCCGCTTCCGTGCCCGCCGGGCTAACAGTCCGAACATTCTCACGACAGGGCCGGCTGCGGGCGGAAAGAAAAAAAGCCCGGCTGGATCAGCCGGGCTTTCGGGCCACCTTGCGGCGGCAAACAGCTTACTGCGATCAGGCGTTGTCGCCTTCGCCTTCGGTCGTCGCCTGCACCACCGGCGCCGGCTCGATGAAGAGCGACTGCTCTTCTTCGGCGATCGCCTGGGCGCGTTCGCGCTCGGAGGCCTCGCGCGCCTTGCGGGCGCGGTGGTAGGCCAGGCCGGTACCGGCCGGGATCAGACGGCCGACGATCACGTTTTCCTTCAGACCACGCAGGTCGTCGGTCTTGCCCATGATCGCGGCTTCGGTCAGCACGCGCGTGGTTTCCTGGAACGATGCCGCCGAGATGAAGCTGTCGGTCGACAGCGACGCCTTGGTGATACCGAGCAGCAGGTTCTCGTACGTGGCCGGACGCTTGCCTTCGGCGATCACGCGGTCGTTCTCGTCGAGCAGTTCCGAACGCTCCACCTGTTCACCCGGGATGAACTTGGTGTCGCCCACGTCGGCGATCTGCACGCGGCGCAGCATCTGACGAACAATCACTTCGATATGCTTGTCGTTGATCTTCACGCCCTGCAGACGGTACACGTCCTGGACTTCGTCCACGATGTAGTGCGCCAGCTCTTCGATGCCCTTCAGGCGCAGGATGTCGTGCGGGTCCGCCGGACCTTCCACGATCATTTCGCCCTTGTTCACCACCTGGCCGTCGTGCACCAGCACCTGCTTTTCCTTCGCGATCAGGAACTCGTGGGCATTGCCGTCCAGGTCGGTGATGACCAGGCGCTGCTTGCCCTTGGTGTCCTTGCCGAACGAGGTCGTGCCGGTGACTTCCGCCAGCACGGCGGCGTCCTTCGGCGAACGCGCTTCGAACAGCTCGGCCACTCGCGGCAGACCACCGGTAATGTCGCGGGTCTTCTGCGATTCGGTCGGGATACGCGCGAGCACTTCACCCACGTGCACCTGCTGGCCATCCTTCACGGTAATCAGCGCGCCGACCTGGAAGCCGATGGTCACGGAGTGGTCCGTGCCCGGGATCTTCACTTCCTGGCCGTTGGCGTCGAGCAGCTTGACCTGCGGGCGGATGCCCTTGGTTGCAGCCGTGCGGCGCTTGGCGTCGATCACGACCAGGGTCGACAGGCCCGTCACTTCGTCCATCTGCTTGGCGACGGTCACGCCTTCTTCGACGTTCTCGAACTTGGTCGTACCGGTGTATTCCGAAACGATCGGGCGAGTCAGCGCATCCCACGTGGCCAGCTGCGTGCCAGCCTTGATGGCCTGGCCGTCCTGCACCAGCAGCGTGGCGCCGTACGGGATCTTGTGGCGTTCGCGCTCGCGGCCGTGGTCGTCGGTGATCAGCGCCTCGCCCGAACGCGAGATGACGATCAGTTCGCCCTTCGCATTGGTGACGTAACGCATGGTCGCCGTGAAACGCACGGTACCGGTTGCCTTGGCTTCCACGCTCGATGCCACTGCCGCACGCGATGCCGCACCACCGATGTGGAACGTACGCATGGTCAGCTGCGTGCCCGGCTCACCGATCGACTGAGCGGCAATCACGCCCACCGCTTCGCCGGAGTTCACCAGCACGCCGCGGCCCAGGTCGCGGCCATAGCACTTGCCGCACAGGCCGTAGCGCGTGTCGCACGACAGCGGGGTGCGGACCTTGACTTCGTCCACGCCGATGTTGTCGATCAGCTCGACCAGGTCTTCGTCCAGCAGCGTGCCGGCTTCGATCGCGGTCTCCTGGGTTTCAGGGTTGACCACGTCGGCCACGGTCACACGGCCGAGGATACGGTCGCGCAGGGCTTCGATCACTTCACCGCCTTCGACCAGGGCCTTCATGGCCACGCCGTTGGAGGTGCCGCAATCGTCTTCCACCACGACCAGATCCTGCGTCACGTCGACCAGACGACGGGTCAGGTAACCCGAGTTCGCGGTCTTCAGTGCCGTATCGGCCAGGCCCTTACGGGCGCCGTGGGTCGAGATGAAGTACTGCAGAACGTTCAGGCCTTCACGGAAGTTCGCCGTAATCGGCGTTTCAATGATCGAGCCGTCCGGCTTGGCCATCAGGCCACGCATACCGGCCAGCTGGCGGATCTGCGCTGCCGAGCCCCGTGCACCCGAGTCGGCCATCATGTAGATGGAGTTGAACGACTCTTGCTTCACGGTCTTGCCTTCGCGGTCGACCACGTCCTCGTGCTGGAGCTGCTCCATCATCGCCTTGCCCACCTGGTCGCCGGCGGCGCCCCAGATGTCAACGACGTTGTTGTAGCGTTCCTGGTCGGTCACCAGACCCGACATGTACTGCTTGTCGTATTCCTTCACCTTGGCCGAGGCCTCGGCGATGATCTTTTCCTTCTGCGGCGGCACCAGCATATCGTCGATGGCGATCGAGATACCGGCACGGGTAGCCAGGCGGAAGCCCGACTGCAGCAGCTTGTCGGCGAAGATCACAGTCTCGCGCAGGCCGCACTTGCGGAACGCGGTGTTGATCAGGCGCGAGATTTCCTTCTTCTTGAGCGGCTTGTTCAGCACCGAGAACGGCAGCCCCTTGGGCAGGATCTCGGACAGGATCGCGCGGCCGACCGTGGTGGCCTGCAGCGTGATCTTGGGTGCGAAACGGGCGTCGCCCTCGGCGTCCTTGTCGACCAGCTCATACTCGGTGATACGCACGTTCACGCGCGAAGCCAGTTCGACTTCCTTGTTCTCGTAGGCGCGAATCACTTCGCTGATGTCGGCAAAGGTCATGCCCTCGCCGCGGCCGTTGATCTTGTCGCGGGTCGTGTAGTACAGACCCAGCACCACGTCTTGCGACGGCACGATCGACGGATCGCCGTTGGCCGGGAACAGCACGTTGTTGGAGGCCAGCATCAGGGTGCGGGCTTCCATCTGCGCTTCCAGCGACAGCGGCACGTGGACAGCCATCTGGTCACCGTCGAAGTCGGCGTTGAACGCCGCGCAGACCAGCGGATGCAGCTGGATGGCCTTGCCTTCGATCAGCACCGGCTCGAACGCCTGGATACCCAGGCGGTGCAGCGTCGGCGCACGGTTCAGCATCACCGGGTGCTCGCGGATCACCTCTTCGAGGATGTCCCACACCACCGGGGTCTGGCTTTCGACTTCCTTCTTCGCCGCCTTGATGGTGGTGGCGATGCCCATCGTTTCCAGCTTGTGGAAGATGAACGGCTTGAACAGCTCGAGCGCCATCAGCTTGGGCAGGCCGCACTGGTGCAGCTTGAGCGTCGGGCCCACCACGATGACCGAACGGCCCGAGTAGTCGACGCGCTTGCCCAGCAGGTTCTGACGGAAACGGCCGCCCTTGCCCTTGATCATTTCGGCCAGGGACTTCAGCGGACGCTTGTTGGCACCGGTCATCGCCTTGCCGCGACGGCCGTTATCCAGCAGCGAGTCAACCGCTTCCTGCAGCATGCGCTTTTCGTTGCGCACGATGATTTCAGGCGCCTTCAGCTCCAGCAGGCGCTTCAGGCGGTTGTTACGGTTGATGACGCGGCGATACAGGTCGTTCAGGTCCGAGGTCGCGAAGCGGCCGCCGTCCAGCGGCACCAGCGGACGCAACTCGGGCGGCAGCACCGGCAGCACTTCGAGGATCATCCACTCGGGCTTGATGCCCGAACGCTGGAAGGCCTCGAGCACCTTCAGGCGCTTGGCGAACTTCTTGATCTTGGCTTCAGAGCCGGTGGCCTGCAGCTCGGCGCGGATCTGTTCGATCTGCTTCTCGATGTCGATGCCGCGCAGCAGTTCACGGATGCCCTCGGCACCCATCATGGCGACGAACTCGCCCTCGCCGTACTCGTCGCACTTCGCCAGGTAGTCGTCCTCGGACATGATCTGGCTCTTCTTGAGCGGGGTCATGCCGGGTTCGATCACCACGAATGCTTCAAAGTACAGCACGCGCTCGATGTCGCGCAGCGTCATGTCCAGGACCATGCCCAGGCGCGACGGCAGCGACTTCAGGAACCAGATGTGCGCGGTCGGCGCGGCCAGTTCGATGTGGCCCATGCGCTCGCGGCGCACCTTGGCCAGCGTCACTTCAACGCCGCACTTCTCGCAGATCACGCCACGGTGCTTCAGGCGCTTGTACTTGCCGCACAGGCACTCGTAGTCCTTGATCGGGCCAAAGATCTTGGCGCAGAACAGGCCGTCGCGTTCCGGCTTGAAGGTACGGTAGTTGATCGTTTCCGGCTTCTTCACTTCGCCGTACGACCACGAACGGATCTTCTCGGGCGAGGCCAGGCCGATCTTGATCGCGTCGAACTGCTCTTCCTGCTGTACCTGCTTAAAGAGATCGAGCAATGCTTTCATTGCAACTCCTTGTTTCGCCACCGCCCCGGAGTTGGTCCGGGTCGATGGCATTCATCCTGTGGGAAATCCTTCGCCTGTAGTGTCGACAGGGAGCCGGCCGCAACCGGCTCCCCTCACCTGCCCGATCAGTAGCGATCGAGGTCGATGTCGATACCCAGCGAGCGGATTTCCTTCACCAGCACGTTGAACGATTCCGGCATGCCGGCATCGATCGAGTGCTCGCCCTTGACGATGTTCTCGTACACCTTGGTACGGCCGTTCACGTCATCGGACTTGACCGTCAGCATTTCCTGCAGCACGTACGACGCGCCGTAGGCTTCCAGTGCCCAAACTTCCATCTCACCGAAACGCTGGCCACCGAACTGGGCTTTACCACCCAGCGGCTGCTGCGTCACCAGCGAGTACGGGCCGGTGGAACGCGCGTGCATCTTGTCGTCGACCAGGTGGTGCAGCTTCAGCATGTGCATCACACCCAGCGTGACCGGACGCTCGAACGCTTCGCCGGTGCGGCCGTCGAACAGCGTGACCTGCTGCTTGGAAGCGGTCAGGCCCTTCTCCTTCGCGATCTCTTCCGGATAGGCGAGGTCCAGCATGCGGCGGATTTCGTCCTCATGCGCACCATCGAACACCGGCGTCGCGAACGGCACGCCCTTCTTCAGGTTCTCGGCCAGCTCCAGGACTTCCGAATCCGACAGGCTGTCGAGGTCTTCGACCTTGCCGCTCTCGTTGTAGATCTGCGTGAGCAGCTTGCGCACTTCGGCTGCCTTGGCTTGCGCCTTCAGCATGTTGCCGATGCGCTCGCCCAGGCCGCGCGCGGCCCAGCCCAGGTGGGTCTCGAGAATCTGACCCACGTTCATCCGCGAAGGCACGCCCAGCGGATTCAGCACGATGTCGGCAGGCGTACCGTCGGCCATGTAGGGCATGTCTTCGATCGGGGTGATCTTGGACACGACACCCTTGTTGCCGTGACGGCCGGCCATCTTGTCGCCAGGCTGCAGGCGGCGCTTGACGGCCAGGTACACCTTGACCATCTTGATCACGCCCGGCGGCAGTTCGTCGCCCTGCGTGAGCTTCTTGCGCTTCTCTTCGAAGGCCAGGTCGAACTCGTGGCGCTTCTGCTCGATGGCTTCCTTGACGGCTTCCAGCTGGGCAGCCAGTTCTTCGTCGGCCGGACGGATGTCGAACCAGTGGTACCTGTCGATATCCGCCAGGTATTCCTTGGTGATCTTGGCACCCTTGGCCAGCTTCTTCGGACCGCCATTGACGGTCTTGTCGATGAGCAGGCGCTCCAGACGCTGGAACGCGTCGCCTTCCACGATACGCAGCTGGTCGTTCAGGTCCAGGCGGTAGCGCTTCAGTTCGTCGTCGATGATCGACTGGGCACGCTTGTCGCGCGTCACGCCTTCGCGGGTGAAGACCTGGACGTCGATCACGATGCCGCTCATGCCCGAGGGCACGCGCAGCGAGGTGTCCTTCACGTCCGAAGCCTTCTCGCCGAAGATCGCGCGCAGCAGCTTCTCTTCCGGGGTCAGCTGGGTCTCGCCCTTCGGCGTGACCTTGCCAACCAGCACGTCGCCGGCTTCGACTTCAGCGCCGATGTAGGTGATGCCCGACTCGTCCAGGCGAGCCAGCTGGGCTTCGGCCAGGTTCGAGATATCGCGCGTGATTTCTTCCGGTCCCAGCTTGGTGTCGCGGGCAACGACCGACAGCTCCTCGATGTGGATCGAGGTATAGCGGTCTTCGGCCACCACACGCTCCGAGATCAGGATCGAATCCTCGAAGTTGTAGCCGTTCCACGGCATGAACGCCACCAGCATGTTCTGGCCCAGTGCCAGCTCGCCCAGGTCGGTCGAGGCGCCGTCGGCAATCACGTCGCCGCGGGCAACGTGGTCGCCGACCTTCACCATCGGACGCTGGTTGATGTTGGTGTTCTGGTTCGAGCGCGTGTACTTGATCAGGTTGTAGATGTCCACGCCGACTTCACCGGCAACGGCTTCGTCGTCGTTCACGCGGATCACGATACGCATCGCGTCGACGTAGTCGACCACGCCGCCACGCATCGCCTGCACGGCCGTACCCGAGTCGACCGCAACGGTGCGCTCGATGCCGGTGCCGACCAGCGGCTTGTCCGGACGCAGGCAAGGCACGGCCTGGCGCTGCATGTTCGCGCCCATCAGTGCACGGTTCGCGTCATCGTGTTCCAGGAACGGAACCAGCGAGGCAGCGGCCGACACGATCTGCGACGGCGCCACGTCGATGTACTGCACGCGGTCCGGCGTGACCATGCGGGTTTCACGCTCGGAGCCTTCACGCGCCGACACCAGTTCGTCGGTCAGGTTGCCGTCGGCGTCAACGGTCGCGTTGGCCTGCGCCACCACGTACTTGCCTTCCTCGATCGCGGACAGGTAGTCGACCTGGTCGGTCAGCTTGCTGTCGACCACCTTGCGGTACGGCGTTTCCAGGAAGCCGTATTCGTTCAGGCGGGCATACAGTGCCAGCGAGTTGATCAGACCAATGTTCGGACCTTCCGGCGTTTCGATCGGGCACACGCGGCCATAGTGGGTCGGGTGCACGTCACGGACTTCAAAGCCGGCGCGCTCGCGCGTCAGGCCGCCCGGGCCCAGTGCGGAGACACGGCGCTTGTGCGTGATCTCGGACAGCGGGTTGGTCTGGTCCATGAACTGCGACAGCTGCGACGAACCGAAGAACTCGCGGATCGCCGACGAGATCGGCTTCGAGTTGATCAGGTCGTGCGGCATCAGGTTCTCGGTCTCGGCCTGGCCCAGACGTTCCTTGACGGCACGCTCCACGCGCGACAGGCCGGCGCGGAACTGGTTTTCGGCCAGTTCGCCGACGCAACGCACGCGACGGTTGCCCAGGTGATCGATGTCATCGACCTCGCCCTTGCCGTTGCGCAGGTTGACCAGGATCTTGATGGTCTCGAGGATGTCCTCGTCCTGCAGCACCATGGCGCCTTCGCCGCTGGGGCGGCCCAGGCGGCTGTTGACCTTCATGCGGCCAACGCGCGACAGGTCGTACGACTCTTCGCTGTAGAACAGGCGCTGGAACAGCGCTTCCACGGCTTCCTCGGTCGGCGGCTCGCCCGGGCGCATCATGCGGTAGATCGCGATACGCGCAGCGGTCTGGTCGGCGGTCTCGTCCACGCGCAGGGTCTGCGACATGTACGGGCCCTGGTCCAGGTCGTTGGTGTACAGGGTCTGGATCTGCTTGACGCCGGCTTCGCGCAGGTTCTCGAGCAGGGTTTCGGTCAGCTCGTCGTTGGCGTTGGCAATCACCTCGCCGGTATCCGGGTCGATGATGTTCTTGGCCAGCACGCGGCCCAGCAGGTAGTCTTCCGGCACGCTGATCAGCTTGGTGCCGGCCGAATCCAGGTCGCGGATGTGCTTGGCGTTGATCCGCTTGTCCTTCTCGACCACCACGCGGCCGTTCTTGTCGGCGATGTCGAAGCGCGCGACTTCACCGCGCAGGCGCTCGGGCACGAACTCCAGCTGCGCGCCTTCGGCCTGCAGCGTGAAGTTGTCGAACACGAAGAAGTGCGCGAGGATCTGTTCCGGGGTCAGGCCGATCGACTTCAGCAGGATCGTCACCGGCATCTTGCGGCGGCGGTCGACGCGGAAGTACAGGATGTCCTTCGGGTCGAACTCGAAGTCCAGCCACGAACCGCGGTAGGGGATGATACGTGCCGAGAACAGCAGCTTGCCCGAGCTGTGGGTCTTGCCCTTGTCGTGCTCGAAGAACACGCCCGGCGAGCGGTGCAACTGCGAGACGATGACACGCTCGGTGCCGTTGATGACGAACGAACCCGTGGAAGTCATCAGCGGGATTTCGCCCATGTAGACTTCCTGCTCCTTCACTTCCTTGACCTTGCCCGGGTTCTCGCGATCGTTGATGATCAGGCGAACCTTGGCACGCAGGGCCGAGTGGAACGTCAGGCCACGCTGCTGGCATTCCTTGACGTCGAACGGCGGATTGGACAGGTGATACGAGACGAACTCCATACGGGCAAGCCCGTTATGCGAGGAGATCGGGAAGATTGCGTTGAAAGCGGCCTGGAGGCCTTCGGTCTTGCGACGCGCGGTCGGCGTTTCCGCTTGCAAGAACTGAGTGTAGGATTCAATCTGGGTGGCAAGCAGGAATGGAACCTGATGTACCGTCGCGCGCTTCGCAAAGCTTTTGCGAATGCGCTTCTTTTCGGTGAAGCTGTACGCCATGGGATCTCCGAATCATCGCAGGGCTGGCTGGACCTGGCCGGACCTGAGGTGTTCAGCGACTGGGAGGGGATTTGGCGGTTGGCCGCTACCAACCTCTGGCTGACGGTGTCCGCACGCTGCGGGCGGTGTGGTCGTCGCATCAAGCGCAACGCCTGTACTCGCCCGGGGGACACCCGACCAAACTTGTCTTCTGCAGTCGGTTCAGAAGACAAACATCAGCAGCAACCACTTAGTGTGCCACTGATGTTTGGCCTCTGCTGAGACTCCGGCATGCCCGAGGGCATCGAGACTCGCAAACATCACTTTTTGTTGCGAAGAGTGCTTCTCAAAACACTTTCGCACAAGCGCAAAAAGGCTGGCGCCGGGAATTTCCCTTTGCCAGCCCCATCCGCGTGCCGAAAGGGCACGCGAGCAATGCCTTACTTGACGTCGACCTTCGCGCCAGCGTCTTCCAGCTTCTTCTTGGCTTCGGCAGCAGCAGCCTTGTCCACGCCTTCCTTGACGGGCTTCGGTGCGCCATCGACCAGGTCCTTGGCTTCCTTCAGGCCCAGGCCGGTGATTTCGCGAACAGCCTTAATCACGCCAACCTTGTTGGCGCCGACTTCGGCCAGGATCACGTTGAACTCGGTCTGCTCTTCAGCAGCGGCGGCACCGCCGGCGCCCGGGGCAGCAGCCACAGCCATGGCAGCAGCCGACACGCCAAACTTCTCTTCGAACGCCTTGACCAGGTCGTTCAGTTCCATCACGGACATCGCGCCAACGGCTTCCAGGATGTCGTCTTTGGTGATTGCCATTTGAAATACTCCTACTAGATTTGATTCGGTATCGGTAATGCGATCTTTCGATGCGAGGCCTGGATTGCCTTAGGCGCCAGCGGCTTCCGCTTCCGCGGGAGCACCTTCGGCGTTCTTGGCAGCCAGTGCAGCCAGCAGACGGGCGAAGCCCGACACCGGTGCCTGCATCACGCCCAGCAGCTGAGCAATCAGTTCGTCGCGGCTCGGGATCGAGGCCAGCGCCTTCACGGCGGCAGCGTCGAGAACCTTGCCGTCATACGACCCGGCGCGCAGGACCAGCTTGTCGTTGGTCTTGGCGAAGTCGTTCAGAACCTTGGCCGACGACACTGCATCTTCGGAAATACCGTAGATCAGCGGACCGGTCATCTGCTCTGCGAGGCTTGCAAACGGCGTACCTTCGACGGCGCGGCGGGCCAGCGTGTTCTTCAGAACACGCAGGTACACGCCTTGCTGACGTGCGGTGGAACGCAGCTTGGTCAGATCGCCAACCGTAATGCCGCGATATTCGGCCACGACGATGGTCTGGGCCTTGGCGACTTGCGCCGAAACCTCAGCAACGACGGCCTTCTTATCTTCAATATTGAGTGGCACGGTTAAGCTCCAAAATGACGCTAGCCCTCCGGCAATACCGGAGTCTTCACGTCAGCACAAACGAACGGCGTCCGATTGGCCCGAATCACCCGGGACAGGCCCGGATTCATCAATCCCTTCGGGTGCGCCATCTGCGCTGGCTGCCCGGGGTTGGTCATGCACGGCACCTGGCCCTGCTTGTACCTCCCGGCCGATTAAGCCCGCATGCCTGACTGCGGTCATGTGGACACCAGCGGTCTTTGATAACCAGCGGCGACTGCCTGAACACAACGTGTCCGACTGCCGCCACTGCCCAAAGCCTTGCTCCCTGTCCTTGTGCTGCCGCTTGGCAGAACCAGGTTCGGAGCCGATCCCCGCTTACGCCAGGATCTTCAATTCGCGGCCGACCGGTGTTATCGGGTCCGGTCAGCCCATGCCGTCAGCTCAGGCCGACAGCGAAGCTTGTTCCACGCGCACGCCAACGCCCATGGTGGACGAGACGGCGATCTTGCGCAGGTACACGCCCTTGCTCGTAGCCGGCTTGGACTTCACCAGGGCTTCCAGCAGTGCGGACAGGTTGCTCTTCAGCGCTGCGTCGTCGAACGAGCGGCGGCCGATGGTGGCGTGGATGATACCGGCCTTGTCGACACGGAACTGCACCTGGCCAGCCTTGGCGTTCTTCACAGCCTGGGCCACGTCGGGCGTCACGGTACCGACCTTCGGGTTCGGCATCAGGCCGCGCGGGCCCAGGATCTGGCCCAGCGTACCGACGATACGCATCGTGTCCGGCGAAGCGATCACGACGTCGAAGTTCAGGTTGCCGGCCTTGACTTGCTCGGCCAGGTCTTCCATGCCGACGATGTCAGCACCGGCGGCCTTGGCGGCTTCGGCCTTTTCGCCCTGGGCGAACACAGCCACGCGAACCGACTTGCCGGTACCTGCGGGCAGCACCACCGAACCACGAACCACCTGGTCCGACTTCTTGGCGTCAATGCCCAGCTGCACGGCCACGTCGATCGACTCGTCGAACTTCGCCGAAGCGCAGCCCTTCACCAGGCCCAGGGCCTCGTCGATCGGGTAAAACTTGGTACGCTCGATCTTCGCCTTGTTGGCGGCGACGCGCTTGGAAACCTTAGCCATTTACAGACCCTCCACGGTGATGCCCATCGAACGAGCCGAACCGGCGATGGTACGCACAGCGGCGTCCAGGTCGGCGGCGGTCAGGTCAGCGTTCTTGGCCTTGGCGATTTCTTCAGCCTGGGCGCGGGTGATCTTGCCAACCTTGTCGGTGTGGGGCTTCGGCGAACCCTTGGTGATGCCTGCTGCCTTCTTGATCAGCACGGTCGCCGGGGGCGACTTCATCACGAAGGTGAAGCTCTTGTCGGCGAAGGCGGTAATCACCACCGGCACCGGCAGACCGGGTTCCATACCCTGGGTCTGGGCGTTGAACGCCTTGCAGAACTCCATGATGTTCAGACCACGCTGACCCAGTGCGGGACCAACGGGCGGGGAGGGATTTGCCTTACCAGCCGGAATCTGCAGCTTGATAAAGCCAATGATCTTCTTGGCCATCTCTACTCCAATCCGGATCGCTCTTTCGGGATGCGATCCTGTTGAGTCGTAACGCGCTGTCGCCGCACCTTCGGCACGGCCTCACGCTCCTCTTGGCGCCGCCACCGGGGCGGCGCCGTTGCCCGTTGCCGCCCTTTCAGGCCGCAACCGGCAAATTCCTTAAACCTTCTCGACCTGGCCGAACTCGAGTTCGACCGGCGTGGCACGCCCGAAGATCGTGACCGAGACGCGCAGGCGCGACTTCTCGTAATTCACTTCTTCCACGTTGCCGTTGAAATCGGTGAATGGGCCGTCCTTGACGCGCACCATTTCGCCCACTTCGAACAGCGTCTTGGGACGCGGCTTCTCGACCCCTTCCTGCATCTGGGTCATGATCTTGTCGACTTCGCGCTGCGAAATCGGGCTCGGGCGGTTGCGGGCGCCGCCCACGAAACCGGTGACCTTGCTGGTGTTCTTCACCAGGTGCCAGGTCTCGTCGGTCATTTCCATTTCCACCAGCACGTAGCCGGGGAAGAAACGACGCTCGGTGACCGACTTGTGGCCGCCCTTGATTTCCACGACTTCTTCGGACGGCACCAGGATGCGGCCAAACTTGTCCTGCATCTCGGCGCGTTCGATGCGCTCCTGCAGCGCGCGCTGCACGCTCTTCTCCATGCCGGAATAGGCATGCACGACATACCAGCGCTTCTTCGACGAAGGCGATTCCGGCGCGGTGGTTTCCTGCTGAGCGTTATCCGTCATGTGCTACCTCTTATTTCCAGCCCAGCACGAGCGAGAAGACGACCCACTCGATGAGCTTGTCAGCCGACCACAGGAACAGCGCCATGATGACGACAAAGACGAAGACCAGCCCCGTCATTTGCCCGGCTTCCTTGCGCGTCGGCCAGACGACCTTGCGAACTTCCCGATACGATTCCTTGGCGAACCCGATAAAGTCCTTGCCTGGTGCCGACACCAGCGCAACTACGATACCCAGTGCAATACCACCGAACAGTGCGGCGCCACGTACATAAGACGGTTGCTGTGCCAGTGCATAGAAACCGATGACGCCCGCAACCACCAGCAGCACCGCCACGCCAAGCATCCACTTGCCGCTGCTGGCGTTCACGGTTTCAACATTGGGATTGGCCATGTTTCGCAAACGAGACTAAGCCGCGTCACGATTGCTCTTCGCGACGCGGCTGATTGATTTGGCAGGGGCAGAGGGAATCGAACCCCCAACCTTCGGTTTTGGAGACCGACGCTCTGCCAGTTGAGCTATACCCCTAAAAAAACTGTGGGGCCGGCGCTGGCGCCAACCCCTTCTGGCAACGAACGCGGCCGGTTGGTGCCGCGTTCGCTATCAAACAACTTAGTCGAGGATCTTTGCCACGACGCCGGCGCCGACGGTACGGCCACCTTCGCGGATAGCGAAGCGCAGGCCTTCTTCCATGGCGATCGGGGCGATCAGCTTGACGGTGATCGACACGTTGTCACCCGGCATGACCATTTCCTTGTCCTTCGGCAGCTCGATCGAGCCGGTCACATCGGTGGTACGGAAGTAGAACTGCGGGCGGTAGTTGTTGAAGAACGGGGTGTGACGGCCGCCTTCGTCCTTCGACAGGATGTACACCTCGCCGGTGAAGTGGGTGTGCGGCTTGATCGAACCCGGCTTGCACAGCACCTGGCCGCGCTCGACGTCTTCACGCTTGGTGCCGCGCAGCAGCAGGCCAACGTTGTCGCCGGCTTGACCCTGGTCCAGCAGCTTGCGGAACATTTCCACGCCGGTGCAGGTGGTCTTCACCGTCGGCTTGATACCGACGATTTCGATTTCCTCACCGACCTTCACTACGCCGCGCTCGATACGGCCGGTCACCACGGTGCCGCGACCCGAGATCGAGAACACGTCTTCCACAGGCATCAGGAAGGTACCGTCAACGGCACGCTCCGGCGTCGGGATGTAGGTGTCCAGCGCGTCGGCCAGGTTCATGATGGCCACTTCGCCCAGCTCGCCCTTGTCGCCTTCCAGCGCCAGCTTGGCCGAACCCTTGATGATCGGGGTGTCGTCGCCGGGGAACTCGTACTTCGACAGCAGCTCGCGAACTTCCATCTCGACCAGCTCGAGCAGTTCAGCGTCGTCCACCATGTCGCACTTGTTCAGGAACACGATGATGTACGGCACGCCAACCTGGCGGGCCAGCAGGATGTGCTCACGCGTTTGCGGCATCGGGCCGTCAGCAGCCGAGCAAACCAGGATCGCGCCGTCCATCTGGGCGGCACCCGTGATCATGTTCTTCACATAGTCAGCGTGGCCCGGGCAGTCAACGTGCGCGTAGTGGCGGTTGGCCGTTTCGTACTCGACGTGGGCGGTATTGATGGTAATACCGCGTGCCTTTTCTTCCGGCGCTGCGTCGATTTCGTCGTACTTCTTGGCGGCACCGCCGAACTTGGCTGCCAGCACCGTGGCAATCGCTGCGGTCAGCGTGGTCTTGCCATGGTCAACGTGACCAATCGTACCAACGTTCACGTGCGGCTTGGTCCGCTCGAACTTTTCCTTTGCCATTTCGCGACTCCTGTCTCGGTAGCGATATTGCCAGTGCGTGGTATTTGGTGCCCATGGGCAGGATCGAACTGCCGACCTCTCCCTTACCAAGGGAGTGCTCTACCACTGAGCCACATGGGCGAAACTTGACGTACTACTCTGACAGCAACCGCGCGACTGGAGCGGGTGAAGGGAATCGAACCCTCGTCGTAAGCTTGGAAGGCTTCTGCTCTACCATTGAGCTACACCCGCCCGGTTCTTTCCTGCTTCTTCACCGGCACTGCCGGCTGCTGTCTTGCATTCTGGTGGAGAGGGCTGGATTCGAACCAGCGTAGGCGTAAGCCAACAGATTTACAGTCTGCCCCCTTTAGCCACTCGGGCACCTCTCCGCAGAGAACTATCGATTATGGGGCTTCTCACCTTGCCTGTCAAGCACTTTCCGTTGCGGATGTTGTACTTGACCAGACCAGGGAAGGCGTTCCAGCATGGCGCTTGAACCGCCTGATCGCTCCCACAAGCGCAGTTTAGATTTCTGCGTTCTCACCCTATAGGGGCTTTCCAGCGTCGCTCCTGGAGGCTCTGAGGCCGCCTGGCAGGCCCCGCGAGGCCGCTCGCCACCACGAGCCGGAAAAGACAAAACCCCTCGCAGCACACGCTGTCGAGGGGTTTTGGGAATAAGAGCCTGGCGATGACCTACTTTCACACGGGAATCCGCACTATCATCGGCGCGGAGCTGTTTCACGGACCTGTTCGGGATGGGAAGGGGTGGTTCCAGCTCGCTATGGTCACCAGGCATGAGGGGTTGCAGCGCTGAGGTTGAGGTCAACGCTGCGAATAGGGATGTAGTTGGGGTTGTGCGTATCTGGCACAAGGCGATCGACTCACCAGGCAAAACACACTGGTTATAGGATCAAGCCTTACGGGCAATTAGTACTGGTTAGCTTAACGCATTACTGCGCTTCCACACCCAGCCTATCAACGTCCTGGTCTCGAACGACCCTTCAAGGCGGTCAAGCCGCCAGGGAATCCTCATCTTCAGGCGAGTTTCCCGCTTAGATGCTTTCAGCGGTTATCTCTTCCGTACATAGCTACCCTGCGATGCCTCTGGCGAGACAACAGGTACACCAGCGGTACGTCCACTCCGGTCCTCTCGTACTAGGAGCAGCCCCCGTCAAGATTCCAACGCCCACGGCAGATAGGGACCAAACTGTCTCACGACGTTTTAAACCCAGCTCACGTACCTCTTTAAATGGCGAACAGCCATACCCTTGGGACCGGCTACAGCCCCAGGATGAGATGAGCCGACATCGAGGTGCCAAACACCGCCGTCGATATGAACTCTTGGGCGGTATCAGCCTGTTATCCCCAGAGTACCTTTTATCCGTTGAGCGATGGCCCTTCCATTCAGAACCACCGGATCACTATGTCCTGCTTTCGCACCTGCTCGACTTGTCGGTCTCGCAGTTAAGCACGCTTTTGCCATTGCACTTTAGGTACGATGTCCGACCGTACCAAGCGTACCTTCGAACTCCTCCGTTACACTTTGGGAGGAGACCGCCCCAGTCAAACTGCCTACCATGCACTGTCCCCGACCCGGATTCACGGGTCAAGGTTAGAACCTCAAACAAACCAGGGTGGTATTTCAAGGACGGCTCCACGTGAACTAGCGTCCACGCTTCAAAGCCTCCCACCTATCCTACACAGATCGGTTCAAAGTCCAATGCAAAGCTACAGTAAAGGTTCATGGGGTCTTTCCGTCTAGCCGCGGGGAGATTGCATCATCACAAACACTTCAACTTCGCTGAGTCTCGGGAGGAGACAGTGTGGCCATCGTTACGCCATTCGTGCAGGTCGGAACTTACCCGACAAGGAATTTCGCTACCTTAGGACCGTTATAGTTACGGCCGCCGTTTACCGGGACTTCAATCAAGAGCTTGCACCCCATCATTTAATCTTCCGGCACCGGGCAGGCGTCACACCCTATACGTCCACTTTCGTGTTTGCAGAGTGCTGTGTTTTTATTAAACAGTCGCAGCCACCATTTTATTGCAACCCCTTCACCCTTCTGGCGCAGGCCAGTCAAGCTACCAGGGCGTACCTTATCCCGAAGTTACGGTACCAATTTGCCGAGTTCCTTCTCCCGAGTTCTCTCAAGCGCCTTAGAATACTCATCTCGCCCACCTGTGTCGGTTTGCGGTACGGTCTCGTATGACTGAAGCTTAGAGGCTTTTCTTGGAACCACTTCCAATTGCTTCGCAGCACTAGGCCGCTCGCCCCGCATCCTTGAATCCCGCGCCCGGATTTGCCTGAGCGCCTTCTCCAATGCAGGGACCGGGACTTCCAACACCCGGACAACCTTCCGCGATCCGTCCCCCCATCGCATCATACGACGGTGCAGGAATATTAACCTGCTTCCCATCAGCTACGCATCTCTGCCTCGCCTTAGGGGCCGACTCACCCTACGCCGATGAACGTTGCGTAGGAAACCTTGGGCTTACGGCGAGGGGGCCTTTCACCCCCTTTATCGCTACTCATGTCAGCATTCGCACTTCTGATACCTCCAGCATCCTTTACAAGACACCTTCACAGGCTTACAGAACGCTCTCCTACCACGCACATTGCTGTGCGTCCGCAGCTTCGGTATATAGCTTAGCCCCGTTACATCTTCCGCGCAGGACGACTCGATCAGTGAGCTATTACGCTTTCTTTAAAGGGTGGCTGCTTCTAAGCCAACCTCCTGACTGTTTTAGCCTTCCCACTTCGTTTCCCACTTAGCTATATTTGGGGACCTTAGCTGGCGGTCTGGGTTGTTTCCCTCTTGACACCGGACGTTAGCACCCGATGTCTGTCTCCCGTGATTGCACTCTTCGGTATTCGGAGTTTGCTATGGCGGGGTAATCAGCAATAGACCCCCCAACCATGACAGTGCTCTACCCCCGAAGGTGAGACACGAGGCACTACCTAAATAGTTTTCGGAGAGAACCAGCTATTTCCAGATTTGTTTAGCCTTTCACCCCTATCCACAGCTCATCCCCTAACTTTTCAACGTTAGTGGGTTCGGTCCTCCAGTACGTGTTACCGCACCTTCAACCTGGCCATGGATAGATCATCTGGTTTCGGGTCTACACCCAGCGACTCAACGCCCTGTTCGGACTCGCTTTCGCTACGCCTTCCCTAATCGGTTAAGCTTGCCACTGAATGTAAGTCGCTGACCCATTATACAAAAGGTACGCCGTCACCCCTTACGAGGCTCCGACTGTTTGTATGCATGCGGTTTCAGGATCTATTTCACTCCCCTCCCGGGGTTCTTTTCGCCTTTCCCTCACGGTACTGGTTCACTATCGGTCGATCACGAGTATTTAGCCTTGGAGGATGGTCCCCCCATCTTCAGACAGGATTTCACGTGTCCCGCCCTACTTGTCGTACACCTAGTTCCACAATCGTGTTTTCGCATACAGGGCTATCACCTGCTAGGGCCGGGCTTTCCATCCCGTTCTGCTAACACCACTGCTAAAGAGTACAAGGCTCTTCCCATTTCGTTCGCCACTACTTTGGGAATCTCGGTTGATTTCTGTTCCTGCAGCTACTTAGATGTTTCAGTTCGCCGCGTTCGCTTCCCACACCTATGGATTCAGTGTGGGATGACCCATTCGGGCCGGGTTTCCCCATTCGGACATCTCCGGATCAAAGCTTGTTTGCCAGCTCCCCGAAGCTTTTCGCAGGCTACCGCGTCCTTCATCGCCTGTGATCGCCAAGGCATCCACCACATGCACTTGTTCGCTTGACCCTATAACGAGTGTGTCTCGATTGCTCGAAACCTCGCTACAGGATGAGTTCTCGCATTTGTGCCGTATTCCAAGTCATCTTTCGATCACTTAAATACATTTTGGTTGATACAATCACAACCCGGTATCGCGTCTTGTACTGCAGCGTCTCATCAACGCTCGCGCGACACCTTTACTACATCCCATATTTTTAAAGAACAGCCGATCTTGCGATCGCTTGGCAATGCCAAATGGAAACACTCGCCACTCATCGTCGCGATGCGCTTTCATTTGACAACCAATCCAAGGTACCAGGCAGTGGTGGAGGATGACGGGATCGAACCGACGACCCCCTGCTTGCAAAGCAGGTGCTCTCCCAGCTGAGCTAATCCCCCTTCCGGATAACTTGGTGGGTCTGGTAGGACTTGAACCTACGACCCCCGCCTTATCAAGACGGTGCTCTAACCACCTGAGCTACAGACCCTTGGCTGTAACAGCAAACAAACCGATAAGTGTGAACGCTAGGCTTGAGACACAAGCCTCTAGAAAGGAGGTGATCCAGCCGCACCTTCCGATACGGCTACCTTGTTACGACTTCACCCCAGTCATGAACCCTGCCGTGGTAATCGCCCTCCTTGCGGTTAGGCTAACTACTTCTGGCAAAACCCACTCCCATGGTGTGACGGGCGGTGTGTACAAGACCCGGGAACGTATTCACCGCGGCATGCTGATCCGCGATTACTAGCGATTCCAGCTTCACGTAGTCGAGTTGCAGACTACGATCCGGACTACGATGCGTTTTCTGGGATTAGCTCCCCCTCGCGGGTTGGCAACCCTCTGTACGCACCATTGTATGACGTGTGAAGCCCTACCCATAAGGGCCATGAGGACTTGACGTCATCCCCACCTTCCTCCGGTTTGTCACCGGCAGTCTCTCTAGAGTGCCCTTTCGTAGCAACTAGAGACAAGGGTTGCGCTCGTTGCGGGACTTAACCCAACATCTCACGACACGAGCTGACGACAGCCATGCAGCACCTGTGTCCACTTTCCCTTTCGGGCACCTAATGCATCTCTGCTTCGTTAGTGGCATGTCAAGGGTAGGTAAGGTTTTTCGCGTTGCATCGAATTAATCCACATCATCCACCGCTTGTGCGGGTCCCCGTCAATTCCTTTGAGTTTTAATCTTGCGACCGTACTCCCCAGGCGGTCAACTTCACGCGTTAGCTACGTTACTGAAGAAATGAATCCCCAACAACTAGTTGACATCGTTTAGGGCGTGGACTACCAGGGTATCTAATCCTGTTTGCTCCCCACGCTTTCGTGCATGAGCGTCAGTGACGTCCCAGGGGGCTGCCTTCGCCATCGGTATTCCTCCACATCTCTACGCATTTCACTGCTACACGTGGAATTCTACCCCCCTCTGACATACTCTAGCCTTGCAGTCACAAGCGCCATTCCCAAGTTGAGCTCGGGGATTTCACGCCTGTCTTACAAAACCGCCTGCGCACGCTTTACGCCCAGTAATTCCGATTAACGCTCGCACCCTACGTATTACCGCGGCTGCTGGCACGTAGTTAGCCGGTGCTTATTCTTCCGGTACCGTCATCGACCCCGGGTATTAACCAGAGCCATTTCTTTCCGGACAAAAGTGCTTTACAACCCGAAGGCCTTCTTCACACACGCGGCATTGCTGGATCAGGGTTGCCCCCATTGTCCAAAATTCCCCACTGCTGCCTCCCGTAGGAGTCTGGGCCGTGTCTCAGTCCCAGTGTGGCTGATCGTCCTCTCAGACCAGCTACTGATCGTCGCCTTGGTAGGCTTTTACCCCACCAACTAGCTAATCAGACATCGGCCGCTCCTGTAGCGCGAGGCCTTGCGGTCCCCCGCTTTCACCCTCAGGTCGTATGCGGTATTAGCTAATCTTTCGACTAGTTATCCCCCACTACAGGGCACGTTCCGATGTATTACTCACCCGTTCGCCACTCGCCACCAGGCCGAAGCCCGTGCTGCCGTTCGACTTGCATGTGTAAGGCATGCCGCCAGCGTTCAATCTGAGCCAGGATCAAACTCTTCAGTTCAATCTCTGTGTGGACCCGAAGGTCCTCGCTCTTTCGAGCGGTCGCTCACTCTCAGAAAACTGACTGACCAGATCCGAAGATCCAGTCACGTTTTGCTGTGCGAGCACTGTATAACTTGTGAAGCAACACTGTCCGAAGACAGCGGCGTCCGCTACCCAGCGCCCACACTTATCGGTTGTTTGGTTGTTAAAGAACTTCGCCGCCGGCTTTGCCGTTCAGCGCCGCTGCGTTGTCTGCAGCAGAGAAACGAGATTATGCAGAGCTTTCTTCGTTTCGTCAACCGTTTCAGCATCTTTTTTCGCTGCGGTCAGCGCTGCAAACTTCGCTGCGCCAACCATCCCGGTCGACCCCGCAACCCTTGCTGCGTCTGCTTTGCAGCGCTGCGTTGTGTTGCGAGGGGGCGAATATTAAGGGACGCAGGACCGACTGGCAAGCGATTTCGCGAAATAATTCGAACCCCCCGTAAAAGCGGCGCACGAGGCTCAAATGTCGCGGTGGTGACAGCATCCAGCGGCGCCTCGGCTTAAGCTGAGACCGTGGGCGTCGGCCCAACCCGAGACGTCCTCTTTATATATAGACGTCGAATGCCAAGCAGAGCAGTTGAAGGAGACAAGATGACCCGACCCGTGACGCCCGGCCTCTCCGTGGTCGCCGGCAGCACCGACATCCCCCTGTCTGATGAGACGATTCCGGCATTGCTGGCGCGCACGGTCGCCGCAAACCCGGGCGCCCCGGCCGTGGTGTTCCGCGAGCATGGTGTGCGCTGGAGCTGGGCGGAGTTCAGCGACCAGGTCGATCGCCTGGCCAGCGGCCTGCTCCGGCGCGGGATCCAGCCGGGCGACCGGGTCGGCATCTGGGCGCCGAACCGGCCCGAGTGGCTGGTGACCCAGTTCGCCACCGCTCGTATCGGCGCCATCCTGGTCAATATCAATCCGGCCTACCGCCGGGCGGAGCTGGAATATGCGCTGAACAAGGCCGGCGTGCGCATGCTGATCACGGCCGCGCGTTTCAAGGCCAGCGACTACCTGGCCACCCTCCAGGCGCTGGCGCCGGAACTGGCCGAGGCCGAGCCGGGGGCGCTGCGCTCCGCCCGGCTGCCCCGGCTGCAGTGGGTGATCCGCATGGGAGGCGAGGCGACGCCCGGCATGCTCAATTACGATGCACTGCTGGCCGAACCCGATACTGTGCGCCTGGACGCGGTGACCGCGACGCTCTCCGCGCTCGACGCCATCAATATCCAGTTCACCAGCGGCACCACCGGCAACCCCAAGGGCGCCACCCTGACGCATCACAACGTGGTCAATAACGGCCGCTTTGTCGCCATAGCGATGCGACTTGGCGACAGTGACGTACTGTGCATCCCGGTGCCGCTCTATCACTGCTTCGGCATGGTGCTGTCGGTGCTGGCCTGCGTCTCGGTCGGCGCCTGCATGGTGTTCCCGGGCGAGGCCTTCGATCCGCTCGCGACCATGCAGGCGGCCAGCGAGGAACGCTGCACCGCCCTGCATGGCGTGCCGACCATGTTTATCGCCCAGCTGGACCATCCGGAGTTCAGCCGCTTCGACTTCTCGGCCCTGCGCACCGGCATCATGGCCGGCGCCCCCTGCCCGATCGAGGTCATGAAACGCGTGGTGGCGGACATGCATATGTCGGAGGTCACCATTGCCTATGGCATGACCGAGACCAGCCCGGTCTCGTTCCAGAGCGCCACCGACGATCCGCTGGACAAGCGCGTCGCCACTGTCGGCCGGGTGCAGCCGCACCTGGAATGCAAGGTGGTCGACGCCCTCGGCGAGGTCGTGCCGACCGGCGCCACCGGCGAGCTTTGCACCCGCGGCTATTCCGTGATGCAAGGCTACTGGGAAGACGACGAGCGCACCCGCGAGGCCATCCGCGACGGCTGGATGCACACCGGCGACCTTGCCACCATTGACGACGAGGGCTACTGCAACATCGTCGGCCGGGTCAAGGACATGCTGATCCGCGGCGGCGAGAACATCTACCCGCGCGAGATCGAGGAATTCCTGTTCCGCCATCCCAAGGTGCAGGCGGTGCAGGTCTTTGGCGTGCCTGACCAGAAGTACGGCGAGGAGGTCTGCGCCTGGATCGTGCTCAAACCCGGCCAGAGCGCCACCGAGGAAGAGATCCGGAAGTTCTGCCGCGATCAGATCGCCCACTACAAGATTCCGCGCTATATCCGCTTTGTCTCGGAAATGCCGATGACTGTGACGGGCAAGGTGCAGAAGTTTGTCATGCGCGACACCATGATTCATGATCTGGGACTTTAGCCGGACGCACATGCGTCGGCAGACATGAGCGGGATCCCCCATGACCATCCGAATCGTAAGACTGGGCACGCCGCGCGCGGACGATGAAGGCCTGCGCATCGGCACTGTGCGCCGGCCGCCGCGGGGCGTGCCCAAATCCGAGTTTGCCAGCCGCGATTTCTACGATGTCTGGTATCCCGTGCTGTCGCCATCGCCCGAGCTGGTGGCCCAGGCGCTGCAGGCCACCGATGACAAGCAATGGCGGGCGTTCGTGCGGCACTTCCGCAAGGAAATGGCCGAGCCGGACGCCAGCCGCACGCTCGACCTGCTGGCGGCGCTGTCGCACCAGACCAATTTCTCGGTAGGCTGCTACTGCGAGAACGAAGCGCACTGCCACCGCTCGATCCTGCGCGAGCTGCTGGCCGAACGCGGGGCCGTGATCGGCTGAGCTGCACGCCGTGCCGGGAATCTCCCCGGCTTTGATTTCCCCCCTTCCCGCATTCCGATGGCCCTGAACGTTGTCTGGCTCGGTTTCTTCCTGATTTCCTTTGTCGCCGCCTGCGTCCGCCTGGCCAGCGGCGATCTCACCGTGTTCCCGGCGATGCTGGCGAGCCTGTTCGACAGTGCGCGCACGGCCTTCGAGATCGCGCTCGGCCTGGCCGGGGTGATGAGCCTGTGGCTCGGCATCATGCGCATCGGCGAGCGCGCCGGCGTGGTCGATGCCTTTGCCCGGCTGGTGAACCCGCTGCTGCGCCATTTCTTCCCCGGCGTGCCGCAGGGGCATCCGGCACAGGGGGCGATGATGATGAACGTGTCGGCCAACCTGCTCGGGCTGGACAATGCCGCCACGCCGCTCGGCCTGAATGCCATGCGCGAGCTGCAGACACTGAACCGGCGCCCAGACGTGGCCACCGATGCGCAGATCATGTTCATCGTGCTGAATACGGCCGGGCTGACGCTGATCCCGACCTCGGTGATCGCGATCCGGCAGGCCATTGCGGTCAAGCAAGGGCTGGCGGGTTTCAATGCGGCCGATATCTTCCTGCCGACGCTGCTGGCCACCGGCGGCTCATGCCTGGCCGGCCTGCTGGCGGTGGCGTGGGTGCAGCGGCTGAACCTGCTGCGCCCGGCCGTGCTGGTGGCGTTCGGGCTGGTCGCTGCGCTGCTGGGCGGGATGTTCGCCTGGCTGCGGCACGCGCCGCCGGAGCAGGTCGGCAGCGTGACGGCACTGGCCGGCGCCGGCTTCATCCTGTCGCTGATCACGCTGTTCCTGCTCTGCGGCGCGCTGCGGCGGGTCAATGTCTATGAAGCCTTTATCGATGGTGCCAAGGAAGGCTTTGGCGTCGCCGTGCAGATTATTCCCTACCTGGTGGCAATCCTCGTAGCCATCGGCCTGTTCCGGGCCACCGGCTGCATGGACGTGCTGATGGGCTGGCTGACGCTGGGCTTTGCCCAGCTGGGCATGAATACGGACTTCGTGCCGGCGCTGCCGGTCGGGCTGATGAAGATCCTGTCCGGCGCCGGCGCGCGCGGGCTGATGGTGGATGTGATGACGACCTATGGCGTGGACTCGTTCCAGGGACGGCTGGCGGCGATCATCCAGGGCTCGACCGAGACCACTTTCTATGTACTGGCGGTCTACTTCGGCAGCATCAATGTGCGCAATACGCGCCACGCACTGGGTTGTGCACTGGTGGCCGATGCTGCCGGGATCATGTGTGCCGTAGGTGCCGCATATCTGTTCCGCTAGGACATGGATGCTGGAAACCGGATTTTGTCGCATCGATACAACGCCATTGTGCGCAATGTCGGACATTGACACATGACCACTTGGTGCGTCGCAACAAATCATGTATATTGGAGTCTGTCTCCTCCACCACCTCGGTGGATTCCAACCCACGCACAACCTGCGTGGGTTTTTTTTTCGCCTTCGCGCCGAAGCGGTCACAACCCCTGTGCACGTTTGCGCCTGCTGGCGCAGCAATCGTGCTTGGATCCTCGCCACGGGGCTTGCTCGCGCCACCTTGGTGCGGCAACCTGATGCCGTGGCCGACAGGCCAGTTTTGTTGCAACGCAGCAAACGGTATCGTAGAGTGGTCTCACGACGGGCGCCCGACCGGGCAGGCCCGAGTGGATCCCGGCCCGCATGTTCGCCTCCGCCCTCCTTGCCCGCTACTGGCCTGACCCCGTCCTGCTCCGGCGCGGGATCATCTATGCACTGTCGTTCCTGGCCCTTGCCGGTATTGGCTGGCTGACCGGGGATGCAGGCTACCTGTGGTCGGCAACGGCCTCGATCTGGACCTGCCTGGCAGACCGGCAAGGCACGGCGTCGGCACGGCTATCCAGCCTGGGAGCGGTCGGCATTGGCGGGGCGGTAGCCAGCGCGCTGGGCGCGGCCGTCGCGCCTTCGCCCTGGCTGGCCGTACTGGTCGTGATGGCAGGAGGGCTTGCCGCAGGTCTGGCAGAGACGCGCGGCCCGGCCAGTGCGCTGGCGGCCAAGCTGCTCTATGTCGTGCTGGTGGCCGCGTGCCTGCAGCCTGCGGCCGGGCCTGAGCTCGCCGTGCAGGCCCTGCAAAGCGGGCTCGACTTCCTGCGCGGCGGCGTGTTCGCGTGCCTGGCTTGCCTGGCATTGATCCCGTCGACCCGCGACGACCGGCCACGCACCGAGATCGTGGCCGCATACGACGCGCTGGTCCGGCTCGCCACGGCACTCGCCGACACCCGCCACGGCAATGACCTCGCCACCTGCAAGCAGGACATCCGCAACCGCATCGAGGCTGCGCGCGGGGCCATCGAGGCCCGACGCAGCCTGCGCGACCCCAGCACGCTCCTGCACTATGGCTATGCCGTGGGTGTCGCCGACGCCCTGTTTGCGCTGCTGATCGTCGCGGGCGAGCTGCGCGAGCGCGCCGGCACCGCCCATGGCTTGCCGATGCAGCCGCCGTTGCGTCATATCGCACGCTGCATCGCCGACGCCCGCGAGCAAGTTGGCCAGGCCCTGGCGCGGCACGCGCCCGACCTGCCGGCATTGAGCGCGGCGCTGCGCCACGAACTGCGGCGCCTGACCGCGCCCGTGGCCAATGCCAGCGCCCCGCCCCCCTACCAGTCGGCACTATCCGCCCTGGCGCGCCATCCGGATTTCGACCGATGGCGCGCAAGCTTCCGCTGGCCGCGGCGCGGCATCGGGCACGGGCTGGCCCAGATGCTGCGCGGGCTGGCCGACCACGCCGCAGGCGATGCGCTGGCCACGCGCCACGCCCTGCGCCTGGCGCTGGCCGGCAGCCTCAGCCTGCTGCCGGCGCAGTGGTGGCGGCTGGACCATGGCTATTGGGTGGCGGTGACCGTGATCATGGTGCTCAGCCCCCAGTTGCAGACTACCCGGCAGGTTTCCGTGAAACGCTTTGCGGGCTCGCTGGCTGGCGCATTGTGCGCCTGTGTGATCGGCCTGCTCCAACCGGCGCCGGTGGTGGCGCTGGGCATCAGCGCGGCCTTCCTGGCCGGGGCCTATGCCAGCCGCCTTGCCGGGCAGCCCGGGGCGTTCGCGTTCTGCCTGACGCCGGCCGTGATCCTGTTCTCATGGGTGGGCGCGCCGGCCCTCGACAGCAGCCACTTTGCCGCGCTGCGCGGCATCGATACCGCGCTGGGCTGCCTGATCGCGCTGGCCACGTACTATGTGCTGGCACCGCGCGTGGAGATGTCGCGCGTGTTCCGCCATGCCGTCGACGCGGTGGCGGTCAACGCGGTCTACCTGCGAGCCGCCTTCGCGGCCAGCCGCGTGGCTGAGGCCGCGACGCCGCCTGCCGTGCCGCGGCTGGAAGCCTTACGCATTGCCGCCGGACGGGCTTCCACCCGCGCCGAACTCACGCTGGCACAGACCGCCGGCGCGCTGGCGCCGGACTATACCGGGGCCTACCAGCGCGTGCATGCGAGCGCACGCCGCATGGCCGCGCTGGCCGGCGTGGTGCGAGCCGGGGTGGAGTCGGGCGTTTTCACGCTTCCCGCCGGGGCTGAAGTGCGCGCACTCCTGACGCAGCTGGAAGCCCAACTGGCCGAGCTGGCGATGCGGCCGGGCCTGGCAGACGCTGCCGGCGACACCGAGCGGCCCGCGCTGCCACCCGCTGGCGCGCTCGACGCCTTCCTGGCGGAACAGGCCGACTACGCCGCCGCGCATATCGCCGCCGCCCATGCCGCGGTGGCGGACCTGCGCACGCTGGGCGCGGCCGCGCGCAAGCCGCCGGTGCGCCGGCGGGCGCACAGCGGCTGAGAGGCATCAAGAAAGAAGCTTGCCGGCCCGGCCAGCGTAACGGCCGGGCTTTACGGAACGCGGCAATGGCCTATATTGATCTAATACGCTCGCCGCCAGCACGAGGCACGCCATGTCCGACATCACGTTCCCTCGCAGCCTCCCGACCTACTGCGCAGCCAGCCTCACGCTGTCCTGCCCCGCCACGGTCAACGGCAGTCCCACCCTGTATTCCGTCACCGCCGAGGCCCTCGAGGCCCATTTCGGCGCGCGTTCGCCGCGCGAGGAAGACCTGGTCGCAGCCTTCACCAGCAACCGCCAGCGCATCGAGCGCCTGGCCGAAAGCATGTTCGAGCTGACCGAGGCGCGCGAGATCGTGCTGCGCAGCGGCCATTTCCGCTTCGCCGGCTGAGTCCCGTCGGCTGCCCTGGCGTCCCCGATGGGGGGCACGATTTCATTCGGCCGTTCAGTCAGCCTTCGCCTCGCCGCGCACCAGCAGCACCGGCATGGTGGACTGGCGTATCACCGCCTCGGCCACGCTGCCCAGCACCAGACGGCGCACGCCGCGGCGTCCGTGCGTGCCGATCACCAGCAGGTCGGCGCCCCATTGGCGCGCGGCCTCGTTGATCGAGGCCCCCATGTCGCCTGGCACCGGCGCTTCGGTCACCAGCCGGGTTTCATGCGCCACGCCGGCCGCGGCCAGCCGCTGCGAGGCGGCCTGCAGCGCGCGCTGCCCGCTTTCCTCGAACGCCTTCTGCAGCTGGCTCGGATCGTAGTACCCGGCATCGAACATGGGCGTGCCGGTGTCCACGACATAGAGCGCCAGCACGGTGGCGCCGCCCGGAGCCGCCACGCGTATGGCTTCGCCCAGCGCCAGGTCGGACGTGCTGCTGCCGTCCACCGCCACCACGATCTTGCTGTATGCCGCGCTAGTCATAGGAATTGCCTCCGTTGGAAAGGGATGGGGGCGGTAACGCCGCCTGACTTCGATACTACACGTGCGGCAGCCGCCACGAGGCGAGCGGGATCAAGCCACGGCCACGGTAGCGGGCCTTCCCTTAAATTGACCGACCGGTCGGCATATATATAATAGGGCCAGCACTGCCCGCGATCCGGGCGGCATCCCGTCAGAGGAGACACCATGTACACGCAGAGTCTTGACCTGCCCGGCCAGCACGCCGATACGGCACCGGCCAGCGCGCCCCAGGACGAAGCCGCCCGCCAGGCCGCGTTCGACGCCTGCATGGCCGCCGACGGCAAGATCGAGCCGCAGGACTGGATGCCGCAGGCCTACCGCAAGACCCTGGTGCGCCAGATCTCGCAGCATGCGCACTCGGAGATCGTCGGCATGCTGCCGGAGGGCAACTGGATCAGCCGGGCCCCGTCGCTCAAGCGCAAGGCCATCCTGCTGGCCAAGGTGCAGGATGAAGGCGGCCATGGGCTCTACCTGTATTCCGCCGCCGAGACGCTCGACGCCTCGCGCGATGACCTGGTCGACGCGCTGCACAGCGGCAAGGCCAAGTATTCGTCGATCTTCAACTACCCGACGCTGACCTGGGCCGACGTGGGCGTGATCGGCTGGCTGGTCGACGGCGCGGCGATCATGAACCAGATCCCGCTGTGCCGCTGCTCGTACGGCCCGTATGCGCGCGCCATGATCCGCATCTGCAAGGAAGAGTCGTTCCACCAGCGCCAGGGCTTCGACGCGCTGCTGGCGATGATGCGCGGCACCGAGGCCCAGCGCGAGATGGTGCAGGACGCGGTCGACCGCTGGTGGTTCCCGGTGCTGATGATGTTCGGCCCGCCCGACGCGGCCTCGACCAACAGCGCCCAGACCATGGCCTGGGGCATCAAACGCATCTCCAACGACGACCTGCGCCAGAAGTTTGTCGATGCCACGGTCGAGCAGGCCCGCGTGCTGGGCGTGACCCTGCCCGACCCCGGCCTGCAATGGAATGCCGAGCGCGCCCACTATGACTACAGCCCGCTGGACTGGGATGAGTTCTGGCGTGTGATCAACGGCGACGGCCCCTGCAACAAGGAGCGCCTGGCCACCCGCGTGAAAGCGCACGAGGACGGCGCCTGGGTGCGCGAGGCCGCGCTGGCGCACGCCGCCAAGGTGGCCGAACGCGAAGCCCGCGCCAGCCGCGCCGCGGCCTGACAACACGCCCGAGGACGGAGACAAACGATGCAACGCAAGGAATGGCCGCTGTGGGAAGTGTTCGTACGCAGCAAGCAAGGCCTGGAACACAAGCATTGCGGCAGCCTGCATGCCGCCGACGCGCAGCAGGCGCTGCACATGGCGCGCGACGTCTATACGCGGCGCCAGGAAGGCGTGTCGATCTGGGTGGTGCCGTCAGCGTCCATCACCGCGAGCGTGCCCGAGGAAAAGCCGGAGCTGTTCGACCCGATGGCCGACAAGATCTACCGGCACCCGACGTTCTACCAGCTGCCCGACGAAGTCAACCACATGTAAGGCCCGCACCATGACTGCGTCCCCACAGCCGACCGCGCCCGCCTCGCTCGACCACCTGCCGCCGGCACGCACTGCGGGCTTGCGCTACGTGCTGCGCCTGGCCGACAACGCCCTGGTCCTGGGCCAGCGCAACGCCGAATGGTGTGGCCACGGCCCGGTGCTGGAAGAAGACATCGCGCTGGCCAACATCAGCCTGGACCTGATCGGCCAGGCACGGCTGCTGTACGGCCGCGCCGGCGAACTGGAAGGCGAGCTGACCGGCCTGCCCCGCCATGAGGACGACTACACCTACTGGCGTGCCGAGCGCGACTTCCGCAACTGGACGCTGCTGGAGCTGCCGCACCGCGGCCCGCTGGCCGGCAACGCCGCAGCCGAGCGCGACTACGCCGTCACCATCATGCGCAACTTCCTGTACAGCGCGCTGATGGTCGAGCTGTGGGAAGCATTACTGGCCAGCCACGACGACCAGCTGGCCGCGATCGCCGCCAAGTCGGTCAAGGAAGCGCGCTACCACCTGCACCACGCGGCTGGCTGGGTAGTGCGCCTGGGCGACGGCACCGAGGCATCGCACGCGCGCATGCAGCGCGCGCTGGAGCACCTTCTGCCCTATATGAACGAGTGCTTTGCCGAGGACGCGGTCGAAACCGAGGCCGCCACGCAGGGCATCGGCGTGGTCACGGCCACGCTGCGCCCGGCCTGGGACGCCACCGTCGCCGAGACGCTGCAGGCCGCCACGCTGGACTTGCCCCAGGCCACGAGCTTTGTCTCGACCGGCAAGCACGGCGTGCACTCCGAACACATGAGCTACCTGCTGGGCGAGATGCAGGGGCTGGCGCGGGCCCATCCGGGCGCGCAATGGTAAGCGCCCGCTTCGGCGCAAAGGGTTGACCAACATGAACATCGCCGCCCTCCCCCTGCGCAACGACCGCGCCACCGACGGCCGCATCGCGCGTGCATGGGCGGCGCTGGGGGCGGTGCCGGACCCGGAGATCCCGGTGGTATCGATCCGCGACCTGGGCATCCTGCGAGATGTCCTGACCGCCGCCGACGGCGCGCTTGAGATCGTCATCACGCCCACCTATTCCGGCTGCCCGGCGATGTCGCAGATCGCCGAGGACATCGGCCGGGCGCTGGACGGCGCCGGGCTGGCGCCGTGGCGCATCCGCACCGTGCTGGCGCCGGCCTGGACCACCGACTGGATCACCCCGGCCGCGCGCGAGCGCCTGCGCGCCTTCGGCATAGCACCGCCGGGCCAGTGCGGCACGCCGGCCGCGGCGCAGCCGCTGCGCTTTGTGCCTCGCGCCGCCCGCGCGGGCGCGCCCGATGCCGTGGCCTGCCCGCGCTGCGGCAGCATGCATACGCAGGAAATCTCGCGCTTTGCCTCGACCGCCTGCAAGGCGCTGTACCGGTGCCTGGACTGCCGCGAGCCGTTCGACTATTTCAAACCTTACTGAGCCCCGCCGGGCCGAAGCCAGGCTGCCATGACTCCACAGTTCCATCCGCTGCGCGTGGCGCAGGTGCGCCCCGAGACCGCCGACACGATTTCGATCGCCTTCGAGGTGCCGGACGCGCTGCGCGACGCCTACCGCTTCACCCAGGGCCAGTTCCTGACGCTGAAGGCGCCGGTCGAAGGCAAGGACCTGCGCCGCTCCTACTCGATCTGCTCGGCCGTGCAGGACTACGACGCGCACGGCGAGCTGCGCGTGGCGGTCAAGCTGGTCGAGGACGGACTCTTTTCCACGCACCTGCATGATTCCATCGCCCCGGGCCAGGTGATCGACGTGATGACCCCCGACGGTCGCTTTCACGTGCCGCTCGATGCCGGCGCCGCGCGCCACTACGTGGCATTTGCCGCCGGCAGCGGCATCACGCCGGTGCTGTCGCTGATCCGCACCACGCTGCAGGCCGAGCCGCACAGCCGCTTCACGCTGGTCTATGGCAACCGCAACGTCGACAGCATCATCTTCTCCGAGGCGCTGGAAGACCTGAAGAACCAGTACCTGGCGCGTTTCACGCTCTACCACGTGCTGTCGCGCCAGCCGCAGGAGGTGGACCTGCTGCATGGCCGGCTCGACCATGCCCGCGTGACCGCCTTCCTGCAGACCCTGATCCCCGTGGAAGACATCGACGCGGCCTTTGTCTGCGGGCCGGCCTCGATGATCGACGAGTCCGAGGCGGCGCTGCGCGACGCGGGCGTCGACCCGCACCGCATCCACGCCGAGCGCTTCGGTGTGCCGCTGGCCCAGGCCAGGCGCAAGCCGGCCCCGGCGCACGCCGACCATGCCGGCACCGCCGAGCTGGTGGTGGTGCTCGACGGCAAGCAGCACAGCATGCGCCTGCCGCTGGAAGACGCCGTGCTGGACACCGCGCTGGCCGCCGGCCTGGACCTGCCTTTTGCCTGCAAGAGCGGCGTCTGTTGCACCTGCCGCGCCAAGGTGCTGGAGGGCCAGGTGGACATGGAAAAGAACTACACGCTCGAGCCGTGGGAGATGGAAAAGGGCTTCGTGCTCACCTGCCAGGCGCGGGCGCTGACGCCGCGGGTGGTAGTCAGCTACGACGAACGCTGATCCGGGCACGCCGGGGCGTGTGTATTCAGACAATTGCCGACATTGGCCAGCACCGGCCGTGACTACAATGGCGGCAGGCGGCTTCGGGCTGGCGCGATGCTTGCAGGACAGTGACCGGGCGGGCGGCGATCGCGCCTGTCGCACCGCCGCCGCGGCGGTGCCAGCGAACCGTCCACCCATATACAATCACGGCCATGCAATATATCCACGTCGTCAACGGTGATGTAGCAGGCACGACCCTGCGCCAGGCCCTGGCCCAGGCTGCGCGGCCGGACCCTGTCGTGGTGCTGCGCGACGACCTGGCGGTAGGCCCGCTGGCCGACATCGACAGCACCGGCCTGATCCGCTCCGGCTTCTGGCAGCGGGTCGCCCCGCATACCGACATCGATTTCGGCGCCGAGATGCGCCAGGCGCTGGACCAGCTCCAGGGACTGCGCCAGGACAACATGGAAGTGGCCATCTGGCACGGCCAGAGCGCGGCTGACCAGCTGATGCTGCGCCGGGTGGTGTTCCACCTGTACCAGGCGCCGCAGCGGATCAATGAAGTCGCCATGGACCTGCGCGAGCTGGAAATGCCCGCGCAGGGCAACCTGGCGGCGATCGGCATGTACACGCCCGCGCGGCTGGCGCGGCGCTTTTCCACCATCGCCCCGGTCTCGGTGCTGCGCCTGGGCCGCCTCGGCTACGAGTGGCAGCAGAACGTCAAGGAAAACGCCGACGTGCGGCTCTGGAAGGGCAACACGCTGGTGCCGGCGGCCTACCACACCATCGACGAGATCATCATGGAACGCGCCCCGTCGGAGTGGACGCCCGCGGCGCAGATGGTGGGCAGCGTGATGGGCGCGATCGAGGGTCTGCTGGCCAGCGACTGGTTCGTGTTCTGGCGCTGCCGCGAGCTGATCGCCATGGGCCAGCTGGTGCTGCGCGGCAATGCTGACTCGCTCGATACCTGCGAACTGCGCCGCCATCTCGGCAGCGGTGGCACCGGCGGCGAATAAACGAGAATATGGCCCGTACCAAGGCACCCGATTTCGAGGCGCAGCGCGAGCAGATCCTGGACCTGGCCGCCGCCGCCTTTGCCAACAGCAGCTACCCCAGCACCTCGATGGCCGACCTGGCCGCCGCCTGCGGCACCTCCAAGGCGCGGCTGTACCACTATTACGAGAGCAAGGAAGCGATCCTGTTCGACCTGCTGGACCGCTACACGCGCCGGCTGATGCTGCTCGTCACTGAAGTGGAGGCCGACGCCGAGCGCCACGCGCGCACCGACAAGGAAGCCTTCGGCAACCTGATCCGCGCCTTCCTGGCCGAGTACGAGACCTCGCAGACGCGCCATATCGCGCTGATCAACGACGTCAAGTTCCTGGCCGAGACCCAGCGCGACCTGATCCTGGGCCGCGAGCGCGACGTGGTCGCGGCGTTCTCGCGCCTGCTGCGCCGGGCCTACCCGGAGCGCGTCACGCGCGAGAACCAGACCGCGCTGACCATGACCATCTTCGGCATGATCAACTGGACCTTCACCTGGCTCAAGCCAGGCGGCCGGTTGTCCTATGCAGAGTTTGCCGAGATGGTGGTCGACCTGCTCGAAGGCGGCCTGCCCGGCCGGGCCGCGGCCGCGCGCTGACGCGGCGCTGGCCCGCCGCCCTGCCGCTCACATCCACTCGGCCTCTTCGCGCTGACGCCGCTGCTCGCGGTCCTGGCGGAACATCTCTTCCAGTTCGTCGCGCGCCTGGCGCGCCAGCGAGACCAGCTTCTTCTGGTCGGTGTAGTGCGGATAGAAGCGGTCGATCGCCTGGATGTTGTGGCGCCGGAAACGCAGTGCCACGTTGCGGGCCTCGGCCGGATCGAAACCCAGCCCCTCCAGCACGCGGCGGCCCAGCATCAGCGAGCCCTCGAACATCTCGCGCTCGAACAGGTGCACGCCGCGGTCCTTGAGCTGGTAGACATGTGACACATGGCGCGCCCGGGCGTAGATCTGCAGTTCGGGAAAGCGCTGGCGCACGCGGTCGATCAGTTCCAGGCTTTCGTCCATGCCGTCGATCGCCACCACCAGGATGCGCGCGTCGGCAATGCCCGCGGCCTCCAGCAGGTCCAGCCGGGTGGCGTCGCCATAGAAGACCTTGAAGCCGTACTGGCGCAGGAACTCGATCTGGTCGGGGTCGTGGTCCAGCACCGTCACGCCCACGCCCTGGGTGTACAGCAGGCGGCCGACGATCTGGCCGAAGCGCCCGAAACCGGCGATCAGCACCGGATTGTGCTGCGGCGTGATGGCCTCGTCCGGGCGGGCCTTGCCGCTGCCCAGGCGCGGCGCCACCAGCCGGTCATAGGCCAGCAGCAGCAAGGGCGTGGCCACCATCGACAGCGCCACCACCAGCACCAGCAGGGCCTCGGTCTCGCGCGGCAGCAGGCCGGCGGTGCCGGCCACGCCGAACACCACGAAAGCGAACTCACCGCCCTGCGAGATCAGCAGCGCAAACAGCAGCCGCTGCCCGCGGGCGATGGCAAAATACCGCGCCAGCAGCGCCAGCACCGCGGTCTTGGCAACCACGAAGGCGGCCACCAGACCCAGCACCAGCCAGGGCGAGTGTGCCAGCACGGCAAAGTCGATCGACATGCCGACAGCCATGAAGAACAGGCCCAGCAGCAGGCCCTTGAATGGCTCCAGGTCGGCCTCGAGCGCATGGCGGTATTCCGAATCGGCCAGCAGCACGCCAGCCACGAAGGTGCCCAGCGCCATCGACAAGCCCACCGCGTCCATCATCAACGCAATGCCCACCACCAGCAGCAGCGCAAACGCCGTGAACATCTCGCGCATGTCGGTGCGGGCGATAAAGCGCAGCGCCGGGCGCACCAGGTAGCGGCCGCCGACCACCACCGCACCGATCACCACCACCGCCTTGCCCGCCGCCAGCCAGCCGGCCGCGCCCGGACCCGCGCCTGCGGCGCCCTGCGTGGCCAGCAGCGGCAACAGCGCGATCATCGGGATCGCGGCGATGTCCTGGAACAGCAGGATGCCGAAGCTGGCGGCCCCCGCCGGCGTGCCGAACAGGTTGCGCTCGGTCAGTGTCGCCAGCGCGATCGCGGTGGACGACAACGCCAGTCCCAGGCCCGCCACCAGCGCCACCTGCCACGGCGCGCCCGCCAGCGCCGCGACCGCGCCGATCACCAGCGCGCACGCAGCCAGCTGCGCGCCGCCGTAGCCAAAGATGCTCCGCCGCAGCGCCCACAGCTTGCGCGGCTCCAGCTCCAGGCCGATGACGAACATCATCAACACCACGCCGAACTCGGAGAAATGCAGGATCGATTCGACATTGGTCACCAGGCGCAACGCAAACGGCCCGATCGCCGCCCCCGCCAGCAGGTAGCCCAGCACCGCGCCCAGGCCACTGCGCCGCGCCAGCGGCACCGCCACCACCGCCGCCACCAGGAACACCAGCAGCGCAATCAGGAAGTCGTGCTGGTTCATGCCTGTCCCCCCGCCGGCGCGGCGCCGGTGCCCAGCCGCCCGCAGACGTGGGCGATATGCTCGGCCAGCGCCTGGGCATCGGCATTGTTGGCGTCGTGCAGCACCACCGGCGGGAGCCAGCTCATGCCGCACAGCAAGGCGGTCTGTTCCAGCGGCAGCAGGAAGTCCCCGATCGGGTGGCCATGGGTGCCGTCCGGCCCGTAGGAATCGGCGGTGCCGCCGGTGCTCACCACCGCCAGCAAGGACTTGCCACGCAGCGCAGTGCCGCCGGGGCCATAGGCCCAGCCTGGCTCCAGCACCTCGTCGAGCCACAGCTTGAGCAGCGCCGGCACGCTGTACCAGCGCACCGGGAACTGCAGCACGATGGTGTCGGAGACCGACAGCACGCGCTGCTCGGCGACGACATCGATGTCATAGTCGACATAGCTGCGGTAGAGATCGCGTACCTGTACCTGCGGCAGCGCGGCCAAGGCATCGGCCAGCGGACGGTTGACGCGCGAACGGCTGGGCGTGGGGTGCGCGTAGATCACAACGATTGGGGGCTCGGTCATCAAAGGCGATCGGCTGGGCAAGGGGAAGTCAGACGGAGATGCGGGAGAACGCGGGATTGCGGCGTTGCACCAAATCCACATCTGGCACCACGCAACAATTCATCACATTTTCTCAAGCTTTTGATTTTATTCGATTTTTATTGATGCTGTGGTGAGACGGCGGCTTGCTGCGACGCGGGAAGCTTACGCCGAACTGACAATTCCACTACAATACTTTTGGCTCCGCATCAAGATGGTGTTTCCCCGAATCCTGCACCGAAGCAGGGAAAAGTGCCTGGAAAAACACCAACGCAGTGCTATGTTTATCTGTGATTGCACCTGGAAGGAAATAACGTGAATCCGCTCGAACTGAGCAAGGCCGTCGGCGCACTGACCGACGAAGATCTGCGCAAGGCAGCCGAAGCCGCACAGGCCACCCACCGCGCCACCGTACTGGTGCGCGAGCTGGCGGCCCACCACCGCTCGCGCCTGCTGAAGCATTTCCTCGCCCTGGGCGAGGAGGATCGCCTGCTCCGTTTTGGCCAGTCCGTGGGCGACCACGTGATCGAAGCCTATGTCGACAGCATCGACTTCGACCATGACAGCGTGTTCGGCGTCTACGACGACAAGCTCGAACTGATCGGCGTGGGCCACTTCGCCAACCTGCGCGACAACGCCCAGGGCCGCGTGGCGGAGTTCGGCGTGTCGGTGTCGGGCAGCGCCCGCGGGCGCGGCATCGGCAGCGCGCTGTTCGAGCGTGCCGCGATCCACGGCCGCAATACCAATGTGCGCACGCTGTACATGCACTGCCTGTCGCGCAACGCGGCGATGATGCACATTGCCAAGAAGGCCGGCATGAAGGTCCAGTACGCCTACGGCGAGGCCGATGCCTACCTGGAACTGCCGCCGGCCGACACCGCCAGCCGCCTGACCGAAGCGCTGGACGAGCAGCTCGCCGACCTGGACTACGCGGTGCGCCGCAACCTGCGCGACGCGCGCCGCTTCGGGCTGCGCTTCTGGCGCACCATGGTGCCGCAGAAGCACACTGCCTGAGTCCGCTGAACTCCCCGGGCCCGCTCAATGCGGGTTCCACGCCAACGGCGCATCGCAACGATGCGCCGTTCTTGTTTGCGGCCTCAGGTTCGCCGTATCAAGCCGCGCCGCCCACCGGCAGCGCCGTGGTGTCCTTGATGCTTTCCAGCGCAAAGCTGGAGCGCACGTCGATCACCGACGGGTGCGCCAGCAACTGCTCCTGCATGAAGCGCGCGAAGTGTTCCATGTCTTCCACGTAGACCTTGAGCAGCAGGTCCATCTCGCCGGTCATGGCGTGGCACGCGGCCACCTCCGGCCAGACCGCGATCGAGGCGCGGAACAGGTCCAGCGGAGCCTTGCCCTTGGGCGCGCCGCCATGCTTTTCCAGCCGGACATTGATATAGGCCAGCAGGCCAAGTCCGATCTTGTTGGGCTCCAGCAGCGCTGCGTACTGCCGGATCACGCCGATCTCCTCCAGCCGCCGGATGCGGCGCAGGCAGGGGCTGGGCGACAGGTTGACGCGCTCGGCCACCTCCAGGTTGGTCAACCGGCCGTTGGTCTGCAGCACTTCCAGGATCTTCCGGTCGATCTTGTCCAACTCCACCTTGCTCACGATATTGTTGCTCCGCAATATGTTTATTGGCAATTTTTTTGCGCAAATTTAGCAAGCCGTGCACAAGTACGCAATTTTTTGTGAAATTACGTCCGATTCAGGGCCGATTCTGATGAGCCGGTAGCCTTATCGGTCACTCGCGCGGCAGCCGGTCGGGCTGGGCAGACCTGTGGGGTGGCGCCACCGCAAATCGCGGCCGCGCGCTCCGCCGGCCGGAAGCAGGCAAGGATGGTGCCAAGCCCGGCAAACAGGGAAGCGGCATTCTACGGGCGTTTGCGGGCGAGGTCAGATTCTTCCCAGTGCGCGCACAAGGCGAACAGGCAAAGAAAAAGCGCGCGAACCCTAAGGCTCGCGCGCTTGGTGAGGCCTGGCAAGGTCCGCTGGCGCGGCCCTGCCTGGCCGGTCAGCCGCCGCTGGTGGACGGGGCGCCCGGTGCCGCGGGCGCCGGCTGGCTGCCCGGTGCCGCCTGGCCACGCGGGCCGCGGTCGCCGCGGTGCGAATGGTCGCGGTGCATCTTTTCCATGCCGGCGCGGATTTCGTTGCGGGTCAGCTTGCCGTCGCGGTTGGCGTCGAGCTGGTCGAAGCGCTTGGCCAGGCGCGGCAGGCCGGCGTTGGCCTCAGCCTTGGTCAGCGCGCCGTCGCCGTTCTTGTCGGCAGCCTTGAACTTCTCGTCGAACGCTGCCTGCATGCGCGCATGGCGCTCGGCCATGGTGGCCTTGCGGTGCGCGTCCATCTCGGCCTTGTCGATCTTGCCGTCGCGGTTGGTGTCGAGCTTGTTGAACCAGGCGTCGGCTTCCGCCTTGGAGATCGCGCCATCGCCGTCGGTATCGATTGCCTTCATCCACATGCCGCCACCGTGGTGCTGGTGGTGACCCATGCCGGGCTTGCCGGCTGGCGCAGCGGATGGTGCCGGGGCGCTGGCCTGGGCAAATGCGCCACCGGCGACCAGGAGGGCGGCCGATGCGGCCAGGAACTGCTTCAGGATCTGCGGCTTGTGATTGCGTTGCATGTCTTGCTCCTTTTCATCACGTTTGGCATGTACGGATTAGAACGCAGACGATGCGGGGAAGTTGGCGCTTTTAATACGATGTTACCGGGCTCACAGAAAGGCCCGCGCGCCGTAAGGGAACGCAAGCAAGCGCGAATATTTCGCGCCCGGAATCAGTCCTTCGGCGCCAGCTGGCCTTCGCCGGCCGCCTGCGGCGCCATCGCCGGCTGGTACTGGCGCGGATCGACCGGTTGCGGCTGCGGTTGGGCGGGCTGGGCCTGCTGCGCTGGCGCCTGGCCTTGCGGCTGCTGGGCCGGTGCGGCGGGCTGGCTCACCACCGGTGCCGGGGGCGGCATCGGCGTTGCCATCGGTGCCGCGGCGCCGGCGGGCGGCGTGGGCAAGGCACCGGCCGCTGCCGGTGCGCCGCGCGTGGCACCGGCCTGCAGCGGCAGCACGATTTCCTGGCGCACGCCGCTGCGCTCGATCACCACCGCACGCTGGCGGATCTCCGCCAGCCGGATCTGCGGCGACAGCTCGGCGCCGGCGCGCACCGCCTTGGGCGGGCCGCCATCGATCGAAACGATTGCCGCGCCCGCGCCGCCATCCACCTCGGCCACCACGCCGATCAGCTGCACGTCGCGCGGGCCGCCCTGCGCCGAGCCGCCGAACAGCGTCGCGACCGCGCCGGTCTCGACCGCCTCGGTCTGGGCCACGCGCGCGCTCTGCGGCACCGGGATGGTACGCATCGCGCTGAAGGTCAGCACCCAGTAGGTGGCGAGCGCACACAGCGCGATAAACAGCACCAGGCTGGCCAGGCGCGGCAGCCAGGGCGCGGAGGCATCGAAGCGGAGCGAAGGCCGGAGGGACAGTTGCATGGGATCGGGACCCTGGATACCCACAAGGCGGGCAATGGCGCGTGAGCGCAGACGCGCCAAGCGTACCAGAGCCCCATGACACTGTCTGCCGTGCCGGTGCCGCGCCGCCGCCCCTTAGAGCAGGTCGTCGAGCAGGTCCGGCCCGAACACCTCGCGCTCGATATGCGCCACCGGCACGCCTGCGCTGACCAGCGCATGGCGCTGCGCCTGCATGAAGCCGAGCGGTCCGCACAAGTAGAAGCTGCCGTCGACAAAGCGCTGCAGGTCATGCTGGCGCAGCAGTTCGGCCACCGGCATGGTGCCGGCGTGGTCGTAGTCGCGACCGGCGACGTCGCCCGCTTGCGGGGTTTCATAGCTGATGTGCGTGGCCAGCTGCGGCAGGCGCTCGCGCGCCCATTGCAGGTCGGCGCGATGGGCGTGGTGGCGGCCGTCGCGCGCGGCATGGGCAAACAGCACCTGGCGCTGCGAGCCTTGCGCGGCCAGCGTGCGCAACACTGACAGCATCGGCGTGATGCCGATGCCGGCCGACAGCAGCACCAGCGGACGGCGGCCGTCCAGCGCCGGCGTGAACTCGCCGAACGGCGCGCTCACCTTGAGTTCAGTGCCCTCCTGGGCATTGGCGTGCAGCCAGTTGGACACCGCGCCGGCCGGGGTGGCGCGGTCGCCGGCCTCGCGCTTGACCGAGATGCGCCAGGTCGGCAGCCCGCTTTCGGCAGACAGCGAATACTGGCGCAGCTGGCGCTGGCCGTCGTCCAGGTGCGCCTCGACGCTGATGTACTGGCCTGGGCGGAACGCACGCAGCGGCTGGCCGTCAGCGGCAGCCAGCGTCAGCGCCACCACCTGGTCGCCCTGCGCCTCGCGCCGCACCACGCGCACCGGCGTCAGCTCGCCGGCGGCCACGCCGGTGCGCTGGTACAGGCGCGCCTCGGCGGCGATCAGCTCGCCGGCCAGCAACCAGTAGGCCTCGTCCCAGGCGGCCAGCAGCGGCGGCGTGGCGGCCTCGCCCAGCACCGCGGAGATGGCGCCCAGCAGGTGGCGGCCGACGATCGGGTAGTGCGAAGGCGTCAGGCCCACGGCCGCATGCTTGTGGACGATGCGCTCGAGCACCGGCCCCAGCGCCGCCGCGTTATCGATATTGGCCGCATAGGCGAACACGGCCGAAGCCAGCGACTGCTGCTGGCTGCCGTTGGCCTGGTTGCCCATGTTGAACATCTGCGTCAGCTCGGGCCGGTCCGCGAACATCTCGCGGTAGAAATGCGTGGTGATGGCCAGGCCGTGCTCGCGCAGCACGGGGACGCTTGCATCGATATAGGGGCGGGAAGCGGCGGACAGCATCAGGAAACACTCCGTTTTAAATCATGCAAATTAAATGCATGTTTTTGCTCAAAATAAAACCGGCTCTCGCCGGCCCGCACGGACAGGATCCGCTCAGGCCGAACGCCGGTTCAGGAAATCGCGATGCAGGCGGATGATCGACTCGGCCGTCTGGCTGCCGGTGACATCGGCCAGCGTGACGTCGTCCAGGGCAAGGTAGAAGGCCTGCTCGGCGACGTCCAGCGCGCGCTTCAGGCGGCAGTTGCCGTTCAGCGCACAGGGCGGGTTGTCGCAGTCGATCACCGCCTTGTGCCCTTCCAGCTCGCGCAGGATGGTGCCGATGGTCAGCCGCTCGGCGCCGGGGCCCAGTTGCAGGCCGCCGTGGCGGCCGCGCGTGGCACTGATCCAGCCCAGCTTCGACAGCCGCGCCGCCACCTTGACGAGGTGGTTGTGCGAGATGCCGAACTGCTGCCCCACCTCGGCAATGGTGATCGGCCGGCTGCCGTCGCCACGGGCGACGTACATCAGCAGGCGCAACGCATAGTCGGAAAAGCGGGTCAGTTGCATCGTGACGCCATCTTAAAAAAGATGCATCCAGGATGCAAGTTATTTGACTGCCGGATGCCAGTTCTTAGTAACTGTGATCCGGATCAGACTTTGCCGAGGTGCCGAAGGGGCCGCCCATAAAACAGTCATGTGGCGCCGGTTATACTGACTGGCGAACCCGGCCCGACGCCCCCTCACCGGTGCGGGCCCAGCCATTCAAGCCAAGAGGTCCACCGACGATGCGCAGATTCACTCCCCAGATTGCCAGCCCCGCCCGTTCCGTGCGTGCCCGCCGTGCGCGCGGCTTCACCCTGATCGAGATCATGGTCGTGATCGTGATCCTTGGCGTGCTGGCGGCGCTGGTGGTGCCCAAGATCATGAGCCGTCCGGACGAGGCCCGCATCGTGGCCGCGCGCCAGGACATCTCGTCGGTCATGCAGGCGCTCAAGCTGTATCGCCTGGACAACAGCCGCTACCCCACCACCGAGCAGGGCCTGGCCGCGCTGGTGGCCAAGCCCACCACCGAGCCCGTGCCCAACAACTGGAAGGGCGGCGGCTACCTGGAAAAGCTGCCCAAGGATCCCTGGGGCCATCCGTACCAGTACCTGAACCCGGGCGTGCGCGGCGAGATCGACGTGTTCAGCTTCGGCGCCGACGGCCAGGCCGGCGGCAACGGCAACGACGCCGACATCGGCAACTGGGAATAAGCCCAGCCCCGCCGCCGCCCCCTGCAACCATGACCACGGCGCCGCGCCGCCGCGCGCCCGGCCCCCGGCGCCGCGGCTTTACGCTGCTCGAGCTGCTGGTGGTCATGGTGATCGCCGGCATCGTGATCTCGCTGGTGGCGGTCAACGCCTCGCCCAATGAACGGAGCCGCGTGCTCGACGACGGCCAGCGCATCGCGCGGCTGTTCGAGCTGGCGCAGGAGGAGGCGCAGCTTGGCGCCCGCCCGCTCGCCTGGGAGGGCGATGCCAGCGGCTGGCGCTTCCTGGAATCGACCCCCAACGGCTGGATCCCCATGCGTACCGACGTGTTTGCCCCGGGCCACTGGCGCCTGGCGCTGGACCAGGTCATCGTCGCCGAAGGGGGCCGCAGCACCGGCACCAGCAGCCCGCCCCGGCTGATCTTCGGGCGCGAGCTGATCGATGCCCCGCAGCGGCTGATCCTGGTGCGCGGCGATATCCGCGTGGACATTGCCGGCGACGGCAGCGGCCGCTATTTCGCCAGCACGCCATGAAACCCTGCCCTCGCGCTTTGCCCCGGCCGGCCCGGCGCGGGCGCCACGCCGGCTTCACGCTGATCGAAGTGCTGGTGGCGCTGACCATCCTGGCGGTCGCGCTGACCGCGGCGATGCGCGCGATGGGCTCGATGGTCGATGCCAGCGCGTCGCTGCAGGCGCGCATGCTGGCCGAGTGGAGCGCCGAGAACCACCTGGCCGCGCTGCGCCTGGCCAAGACCTGGCCCGAGCCCGGCGTCAGCGGCTATGCCTGCCCGCAGGGCGGCACGCCGCTGTATTGCGAGCAAGCCGTCTCGGGCACGCCCAATCCCGTTTTCCGCCGCGTCGAGATCGCGGTCTACCCGTCCGCCACGGACAAGTCCGTACGCCTGGCATGGCTGGTCACCATAGTCCCCAATGAAACCCGCAACGTGCTCTGAGCGCCGCCGCCAGCGCCAGCCCGGCGGCTTCACGCTGCTGGAGATGCTGGTCGCCATCACGCTGCTGGCGGTGATGGCGGTGATCGGCTGGCGCGCGCTGGACAGCCTGACGCGCAGCCGCGAGCGCCTCACCGACCACGATGCGCGCCTGGACGCACTGAAGGTGCTCTACGGCCAGCTCCAGGCCGATTGCGAGCACCTGGCCAACCCCACGCTGCTGCAGGCCAGCCCGGTCGAGATCGGCCAGAACCGGCTGCTGCTGGTGCGCGACCGCCGCGACGAAGGCCAGCCGCCGACCTGGCAGGCGCTGTCGTACCAGCTCGACGGCAATACCCTGGTGCGCGTGGCCGCGCCGCCGGTGAACAGCCGCGCCGGCCTGCAGTCGGCCCTGCTGGCGCTGCGCCAGGGCGGCAGCAACACCGCGCAGGTGCGGCGCGTGCTGGCCGACGTGGACGGCATCAGCACGCGCGCATGGGTGGAGCCCGCCGGCTGGCAGGCCGACAGCGGGCGCATCCGCAACGTGCTGTTCACAGGCAACGCCGCCAGCGCCGTGGCCGCCTCCGCGCCCGGCGCCGCGCTGCCCAACACCGCGGTGCGCGCGGTGGAACTGACCATCTTCGCCCGCATGGGCGACGGCGATGCGCCGCGGCAGTTCCAGAAGATCTGCATGACCGGGCTATGAGGCAAGCCAGCCGCCCGCCTCGCCTGGCGCAGTTGCGCCGCCGCCCGCGCGGCGCGGCCGTGGTCACCGCGCTGCTGATCGTGACGCTGGCCGTGGTGGTGGTGTCCGGCATGCTGTGGCGCCAGCAGGTGCAGATCCGCGCCATCGAGAACCAGCGGCTGCTGGCCCAGGCCACCTGGATCGAGCGCGCCGCCGTGGACTGGGCGCGGCTGATCCTGCGCGACGACCAGCGCCGCACCAACGTCGACGAACTGGGCGAGCCGTGGGCGGTGCCGATCGCCGAGACACGGCTGTCGGACTTCCTCGGCGCGGCACTGCGCACCGACGTCGCGGGCGAGACCTCGTTCCTGTCGGGCCGCATCCTGGATGCGCAGGCGCGCCTGAACCTGGCCAACCTGGTGATATGGACCGCCACTGGCGGCGCAGACGGCCAGCCAGGCCGCGCGGCCTCGGTCGACCCGGCGGCGCTGGCCGCATACCGCCGCCTGCTGCAGACGGTCGGCCTGAACCCGGAGCTGGCCGAGACCACGGCGCGCTACATGCTGCAGGCCGCGCAGGGCGGCAATGCCAGCGGGCAGCCGGCGCCGCGCCCGCTGGACAGCGTGCAGGGGCTGATGGCGCTGCCCGGCTACACGCCGGAGATGGTGGCGGTGCTGGAGCCCTTTGTCACCGTGCTGCCCGAGCGCACGCCGGTCAACGCCAACACCGCCGAGGCCGAGGTGCTGGCCGCGGTCATCAACAAGCTGCCGCTGGAGCGCGCGCGCGAACTGGTGCGCCAGCGCGACCGCGCCCACTTCAACAACCTGGGCAACCTGCAGACCCAGCTGGCCGCGGTGGCACCGCAGGCGGATGCCGCCAACCTCGGCAACCTGCTCGACGTGCGCACGCACTACTTCCTGGTCTATGGACTGGTGCGGCACGAGCGCGCCACCCGGCTGCAGGTGTCGCTGGTCTTCCGCGGCGAGCCGCTGGGTACGGCCAACACCACCCGCGTGGTCTGGATCCAGGATGCGGACCGGCTGCCGGACCTGCGCTAGGCGGCGCCCACCAGGCCAGGCGACAGGCCGAATTTGCACGCGCGGGCAACCGGGGAGAATGGTATTGACGCGGTTTAGTCACACAGGCAAGGTATGCTGCGGCGCTGGCGCGAGCGTGGCACCAGCCTACCCGCCGCCGTCCGGCCTTCCTGGCCGCCCGCCGGCGTCCCCGCACCCCGGCATGTTTCCGACTCCGGGGCGATCCAGGGCGCATCCCAACCGGCCATGCGCCTGCCCGAGCCGTTCCATTGACGCCAAAGCAAGGAAACCTTGAGCACCACCCTGTACGTCCGCCTGCCACACCGGCCGCATGACCAGCCGCAACCGTGGCAGTTCGGCACCCTGCCGTTCGCGCTGGTGCGCACTGCCACGGCCGATACGGCGCGGCGTGGCCAGGCCCGTGCGACGCCGGAAGTGTTGCGCGAAGGCCACGCCCGCATCGCTGACCTGCCCGCGGCCGAGCGCCTGGTGCTGATCCTCGCCGCCAGCGACGTACTGCTGACCACCGCCAGCGTGCCGCCGCTGCCGCCCGCCCGTTTGAAACAGGCGCTGCCCAACCTGGTCGAGGACGCGCTCGCGACCGAGGCGCAGCCGTGCCATATCGGCGTGGGCCCTGCCCTCGACGGCAGCGCCGCGCGCGGACCGCGCCAGCGGCTGCTGATGGTGGCCGACCGCGCCTGGCTGCGCGCCGTGCTCGACGCCTTTGCCGAGCACCGCCACCGGCGCCGCCATGTGCTGGCCGCGCAGCTGTGCGTGCCGCTGGCTTCCGCCGCTGAAGCCGGCACCGAGCCGTCACTGGCGAGCGCCGACGCGCCGCCGCCGGCGGCCGCGCTGGTGGTCGAAGCCGCCGCCAGCGCCCTCGCCCGGAGCGGCGAGTTGGGCGATGAGTTAGGCGGCGAGCTGCCCGGCACCGGCTCCGACGCCGCGCGCCAGTGGCAACTGACCGTACGCACCGGCGCACACGCCGGCTACGGGTTGCTGCTGGGCGACGATGCCCTGGCCGCGTGGCAGGCGCTTGCACCCGCCGGCACCTGGTATGCCGATGCCGACGCTGCCGCCGCGGCGCCGGTGCCCGACCTGCGCCAGGCCGCCCGCGCCAGCTGGCAGCTGTGGATCGAAGGCGCGCAGGAATGCCTGCGCGAGCCGGCGCTGGACCTGGCGCAGTTTGAATTCGCGCAGGGCCGGGCCGACCGCTGGAACCTGGTGGCATGGCGCGTGCCGCTGGCATTGCTGGCGGGCATCGTGCTGGTGCAGGTCATTGGCATGAACACGCACTGGCTGCTGTTGCGGCGCGAGCAGCAGCGGCTGGAAGCCGCGCAGCTGCAGGCGCTGCGCGGCGCCTTCCCGCAGATCCAGACCGTGCTCGACGCGCCGCTGCAGATGCGGCGGCAGGTCGAGCAGCTGCGCACCGCCAGCGGCCGCAGCACGCCGGAAGACTTCCTGCCGCTGGCCGACCGCTTTGCCCAGGCCGCGCGCAGGCTGCCGCCCGACGCGCTGCAGGCGCTGGAGTACCGCGGCCGCATGCTGGTGGTGACGCTCAAGCCGGGCACGGACACGGCCGGACTGCGCAGCGCCGCGCGCCAGGCCGGGCTGCAGATGGAAGAAGACAAGGCCGGAGGTGCCGCTGGCAGTACCAGCAGCAGCGCAGGCACCCCGGTGACGCCCGGCTCGCGCTGGACCGTCAGGCCCGGCCTGTAAGCGGGCCCACCAGCAAGCATGAATCCGATGAAAGACACAGCCCGAAGCCAGACGCCACGCACCAGCCGGCCAGGCGCGACCTCTGCGCTGCGCACGCGCCTGGCGCGGCTGCGCCCGTCCGTGCCGCAGGCGTGGCAGGAGCGCTTCAACGCCTTCTGGTCGGCGCGCAACCCGCGCGAACAGGCCATCCTGGCCGGCGGCGGCGCCCTGCTGGCGCTGGTGATCGGCTACCTGGTGCTGTGGGAACCGGCCGCCGACGGCCGCGAGCGCCTGGCGCGCAACCTGCCCAAGCTGCGCGCCGACCTGGCCGAAATGGAATCCCTGGCGCAGGAAGCCCGCGGCCTGAAGGCCACGCCGGCGCCGGCGCTGCGCGGCGACGCGCTCACGCAGGCGCTGCAGGACAGCCTGGGCCAGCACGGCCTGAAGGCGACCCGGCTGGCCGCCGGCGCCGACAACAGCGTGCAGGTGCAGCTGGACAAGGTGCCGTTCGGCGCGGTCAGCGGCTGGCTGCAGGACGTGCGCCAGCAGCAGCGCATGAAGGTGATCGACGCCCGTATCGTCTATGTCGGCGCCACGGCGCTGGTGAACGTCAGCGCGACCCTGCAGGGTCCGGGCGGCCGCAGCTGATGGTACGGCTGGAAACGCTGCGCCTGCCGCGCCGCAAGCTGCGCCAGCCGGCCGCAGGGCGGCGCCTGCGCTGGCTGGGGCTTGGCCTGGCGAGCGCCGCGGTGACCGTGGTGGCGATGCTGCCGGCGGCATGGATCGCCGCGCGCGTGGCCACGCAGACGCAGGGACGGGTACTGCTGGCCGATGCCAGCGGCTCGCTCTGGCATGGCAGCGCCACGCTGGCGCTGTCGGCCGGCGCCGGCAGCCAGACCGCGACCGTGCTGCCGGGCCGACTGCAATGGACGCTGGCGTTCTGGCCGCTGCTGGGCGGCAGCGCGCGCCTGGTGGTGAGCCACTCCGAGGCCATGGCCGCGCCGGTCGCCATCACCGTGACACCCGGCGGCTGGAGCGCACAGGCAGGCGCCATGCGGCTGCCCGCGGCGCTGCTCGAAGGCATCGGCGCGCCGTTCAATACGCTGCGCCCGGACGGCCTGATGCGCGTGGACTGGTCCACGCTGCAGGGCCGCTTTTCGGGTCAGGGCATGAGCGGCCATATGACGCTGCGCATCGAACAGGTGTCGTCGGCCGTGAGCCGGCTGCGCCCGCTGGGCAGCTACCGCGCCGAGCTCGACTGGACCGGCGAGGGCGGCGGCAAGCTGCAGCTGAGCACCATCGCCGGGCCGCTGCACCTGGAGGGCAGCGGCACGCTGGGGCGGCAGGCGCGCTTCGAGGGCACCGCGCACGCCGAGCCCGAAGCGGCAACCCAACTGACCAGCCTGCTGAGCCTGCTGGGACGACGAGACAACCATGTGACAAGGCTGCGCTTCTGATGCCAGGCCAATCCAGGAGCGCCCGGAAATGACTATGAAAACCCACGCCATCCGACCTGTTTTCCATACCGCCTGCGCCCGCGCCGTGGCCCTGCTGTGCGGGCTCTCGCTGCTGGCGCCCGCGCCGCTGTGGGCCCAGTCCGGCGCGCGCACCGGCACCCCGCCCGCGCCACCCGACATCACGCCGTCCAACCGCGACCAGGTAGTGCTGAACTTCGTCAACGCCGACCTGGATTCGGTGATCAAGGCGGTCGGCCAGGCCACCGGCAAGAACTTCGTGATCGACCCGCGCGTGAAGGGCACGGTCAACCTGGTCACCGAGCAGCCGGTCTCGCGCGCGCAGGCGCTGCAGACGCTGGGTTCGGTGCTGCGCATGCAGGGCTATGCCATGGTCGAGAGCAACGGCTTCACCAAGGTCGTGCCCGAGGCCGACGCCAAGCTGCAGGGCTCGCCCACCGTGATCGGCGCCAGCCCCAGCCGCGGCGACCAGGTGGTGACGCAGGTATTCCGGCTGAACTATGAATCGGCCAACAACCTGGTGCCGGTGCTGCGGCCGATGATCGCGCCCAACAACACCATCACCGCCTACCCGGCCAACAACACGCTGGTCATCACCGACTACGCCGACAACCTGCGCCGGCTGGCGCGCATCATCGCCGCGGTCGATGCGCCGGCCTCGGGCGAGGTCGAGCTGGTGCCGCTCAAGCACGCGCTGGCCAGCGATACCGCGGCGGTGCTGCAGAAGCTGCTCGACCCCGCCGCCGCGGGCGCCGCCGGCGGCGGCGCACCGGGAGCCGATGCCAGCCTGCGCACCTCGGTGGTGGCGGAGCCGCGCAGCAATTCGCTGATGATCCGCGCCACCAGCCGCGCGCGCCTGCAGCAGGCGCGCCACCTGATCGAGAAGCTCGACCAGCCCTATGCACGCCCGGGCAATATCTGGGTAGTGCCGCTGAAGAACGCCGATGCGGTCAAGCTGGCGGCCACGCTGCGCGCCATCGTCGCCGCCGACAGCAGCTTCGCCAGCGCCACCCAGCCCGGCGGGCAGGCCGGCGGCATCGGCGGCGCGGCGGGCATGACCAATGTCTCGACGCCTGCCGGCGGGCAGTTCACCGGCGGCGCCACCGGCACCCAGGCCGGCATGCGCGGCGGCACCGGCGCGTCCGGAGGCACGGGCGGCGCCTATGGCAACTCGGCCTTCGCCGCGTCGTTCGGCACCAGCACCCAGCCGACCACCGGCGGCATCATCCAGGCCGACCCGTCCACCAACTCGCTCATCATCACCGCCAGCGAACCGGTCTACCGCAACCTGCGCGGCGTCATCGACGACCTCGACGCGCGCCGCGCGCAGGTCTACATCGAATCGATGATCGTCGAGGTGACCTCCACGCAGGCCAGCGAGCTTGGCATCCAGTGGCAGGGCCTGATCAGCTCGCCGGGCGGCAACAACAACGTCTTTGCCGGCACCAACTTCGGCACCGGCGGACAGAACATCCTGAACCTGACCCTGGCCGGGGCGCTGGCCGACAGCAACCGCACCGCCGGCATCGCCGCGGCGCAGGGGCTGGTGCAAGACATCGGCGGCCTCAACCTGGGCATCGTCAACAAGGCCATGGGGCTGGGCGCGCTGTTGCGCGCGCTGGGTTCCAACGGCAGCGTCAACCTGCTGTCCACGCCGAACCTGATCACGCTGGAGAACGAGGAAGCCAAGATCCTGATCGGCCAGAACATCCCGATCACCACCGGCTCCTATGCCCAGACCGGCGGCGCGGCCTCGGTCACGCCGTTCCAGACCTTCGACCGCAAGGACGTGGGCATCACGCTGCGGGTGAAGCCGCAGATCACCGACGGCGGGCTGGTGAAGATGCAGATCTTCCAGGAGTCGTCGAACGTGGTGCAGGCAACCGCCAACCTGATCCAGGGCCCGACCACCAATGTGCGCTCGATCGAGACCAATGTGCTGGTCGACGACGGCCAGATCATCGTGCTGGGCGGCCTGATCGAGGACTCGTACGGCGACGGCGTGCAGAAGGTGCCGCTGCTGGGCGACATCCCATGGATCGGCGGCCTGTTCCGCTACGAGAACAAGAACCGCGCCAAGACCAACCTGCTGGTGTTCCTGCGCCCCTATGTGATGCGCACGGCCGGCGCCGCCGACCGCCTGACGCAGGACCGCTACGACTATATGCGCGCGCAGCAGCAGGGCTTTGTTTCGCCTAACATCATGGTGCGTGATACCAACACGCCGTTGCTGCCGCCGGCCGACGCCCCGTCCACGCCGTTCGTCGATCCGCGTGCAAACGGTCCGCTTGCCGCCCCGCTGCCGCTGCAGCAGACCCTTCCGCAGAATGCCCCGCAGCCCGGCGTGCCGGGCCAGCCACAGCCCATGCAGCCGGCACCGCAGCAGCTGCCGCAACCACCGGCGAACGCATCCCAGCCGCTGAACCCGCGCGGCGAGTCTGCGCTCCAGAACTAAGCCCCGACATGGCCAGCGAAGTCCAAACTGCCCTGCCCGCCGGCACCAGCGCGCCGGCCGAGACCCTGGAGCCGCCCTCGCCGATGGCGGCGCGGCTGGTCTCGTACGGCTTTGCGCGCGAGGCGCCGCTGCTGGTCGCGCACCAGCGCCCTGACGGACTGGAAGTCTGGGTGACCCGCGCCACCTCTCCGACCGCGCTGGCCGAGGTCGCGCGCGTGCATGGCGCGCTGCGCCTGCGCGTGCTGGAGCCCGACGCGCTGGAGCGCGCCATGGCCGATGCCTACAACCGCCAGGACGCCGGCAGCGCCGCGCAGGTGGTGGGCGAGGTCGAAGGCGAAGTCGACCTGTCGCGCCTGATGCAGGACATCCCGGCGGTGGAGGACCTGCTTGAATCCGAGGACGACGCGCCGATCATCCGCATGATCAATGCGCTGCTGACACAGGCCGCGCGCGAAGGCGCCTCGGATATCCATATCGAGCCGTTCGAGTCGTCGTCGGTGGTGCGCTTCCGCGTCGACGGCACGCTGCGCGACGTGGTGCGGCCGAAAAAGGCGCTGCACGGCGCGCTGATCTCGCGCATCAAGATCATGGCGCAGCTCGACATCGCCGAGAAACGCCTGCCGCAGGACGGCCGCATCACGCTGCGCGTGGGCGGGCGCCCGGTCGACGTGCGGGTCTCGACCCTGCCCACCGGCCATGGCGAGCGCGCGGTGCTGCGCCTGCTGGACAAGGAAGCAGGCCGGCTCGACCTGGCCAAGCTGGGCATGGCGCCCGGCACGCTGCGCGGCTTCGACCACCTGATCCGCCAGCCGCACGGCATCGTGCTGGTGACCGGGCCGACCGGCTCGGGCAAGACCACCACGCTGTATGCGGCGCTGTCGCGGCTGGATGCGCGCACCACCAACATCATGACGGTCGAAGACCCGATCGAGTACGACCTGGACGGCATCGGCCAGACCCAGGTCAACGCGCGCATCGACATGACCTTCGGCAAGGCTCTGCGCGCGATCCTGCGCCAGGACCCGGACGTGGTCATGATCGGCGAAATCCGCGACCTGGAAACCGCGCAGATCGCGGTGCAGGCCTCGCTGACCGGCCACCTGGTGCTGGCCACGCTGCACACCAACGACTCGGCCTCGGCGGTGACGCGGCTGGTCGACATGGGGATCGAGCCGTTCCTGCTGTCGTCGTCGCTGCTGGGCGTGCTGGCGCAGCGGCTGGTACGCCGCCTGTGCCAGCACTGCAAGCGCGAGGAAGTGATCGAGGTCACTGCCGCCGAGGCCGAGGTGCTGCACGCGCAGGGCAAGCCGCTGCAGACCGTGTGGCACCCGGTGGGCTGCGACAAGTGCGGCCAGTCCGGGTACCAGGGGCGCATGGGCGTCTATGAGCTGCTGACCGTCGGTGACGAGATCCGCACCATGATCCACCGGCAGGCGCCGGAGTCCGAGATCAAGCAGGTGGCGCTGGCGCACGGCATGCACACCATGCGCGGCGACGCGCAGCGCTGGATCGACAGCGGCGCGACCTCGCTTGAGGAAGTGCTGCGCGTGACGCGCGACTAAAGCGGAGCCGCCCGGATGCCAGCCTTCCGCTATGAAGCCGCCGACGCCGCCGGCAAGACCGACCGCGGCGTGATCGAGGCCGACAGCCCGCGCCAGGCGCGTTCGCAGCTGCGCGCGCGCGGGCTGACACCGCTGACCGTCGACCCGCTCGCCGGTGCCGGCCTGGCGCCGCGCAGCGGCAGCCAGCTGTTTGCGCGCAAGCTGTCGACGCAGGAACAGGCGCTGTTCACGCGCCAGCTGGCCAGCCTGATCGTGGCCGGGCTGCCGCTGGACGAGGCGCTGGGGGCACTGGCCGACCAGGCCGAGCGCGCCTATGTGCACGAGCTGCTGGCCGGCATCCGCGCCGAGGTGATGGGCGGCAGCTCGCTGTCGGTGGCGCTGGCCCAGCATCCGCGCGACTTCCCCGACATCTACCGTGCGCTGGTCTCGGCCGGCGAGCACTCCGGCCACCTGGGACTGGTGCTGGAGCGGCTGGCGGGCTATATCGAGTCGCGCAACACCCTGACCTCCAAGATCCGGCTGGCCTTCACCTACCCCGCCATCGTCACGGTGGTGGCATTCGCCATCGTGATCTTCCTGCTGTCGTACGTGGTGCCGCAGGTGGTGAGCGTGTTCGCCAATACCAAGCAGAAGCTGCCGATGCTGACCATCATCATGCTGGCGCTGTCGGACTTCGTCCGGAACTGGTGGTGGGCAGCGCTGGCGGTGCTGGCGGCGGCAGCGTTCACAATCCGCAGCGTGCTGAAGCAGCCCGCGGTGCGGCTGGAATGGCACCGCTGGCTGCTGACCGCGCCGCTGCTGGGCAAGCTGATCCGCGGCTACAACACCGCGCGGTTCGCCGGCACGCTGGCGATCCTGGTGTCGGCCGGCGTGCCGATCCTGCGCAGCCTGCAGGCGGCGGGCGAGACGCTGACCAACGAGGCGCTGCGCGCCAACGTGGAAGACGCCAACACGCGCGTGCGCGAAGGCGCCTCGCTGGCGCGCGCGCTGGCGGCGCAGAACCAGTTCCCGCCAGTGCTGGTGCACCTGATCCGCTCCGGCGAGGCCACCGGCAATCTGCCGGTGATGCTGGACCGCGCCGCGCAGGGCGAGGCGCAGGAACTGGAACGCCGCACGCTGTTCCTGACCAGCCTGCTGGAGCCGCTGCTGATCCTGACCATGGGCGTGGTGGTGCTGCTGATCGTGCTGGCGGTGCTGATGCCGATCATCGAGATCAACCAGCTGGTGCGGTAAGGACCTCTGCCAAAGAAAACGCCGGCGCGAAGCCGGCGTTTTCTTTGGCGGGCAGGGCCGGCATGGCGCCGGCCAGCCACATCACTCCGCTTTCTTGGCCGGGCGCTTGCGCGTCTTCCTGGCCGGTGCCCGGGCGGGCGCCGCCTCGGCAGCGGCTGCCTCCGGCTGGGGCTGGGCCTCTGGCTGCGCTTCAACCTGCGCCGACAGCACTGTCGTGCCCGGCGCGGCAAAGATCGACTGGTCGATCGGCCACGGGGTTTCGCTCAGCGTCACGTCGGGGCGGCGCGTGGCGCGCTTGCGTGCGGGGCGGGCCTTGGACTCAGCCTGCGGCGCTGCCTCCGCCGCCGGCTCGGCCACTTCGGCGGCGACGACAGACAGCTCGATCTCGGGTTCGCGCACTGGCACAGGCTCAGGCGCCGCCTCTGGCTGGGCCACGGCGGGCGCAGGCGGATCCGCGGGCACGGGCGCCGGTGCCGGCTGGCGGCGTGCTTCAGGCTGCGCCGGACGCTGCTGCTGTTGCGGTTGCGACTGCTGCTGGCCGCGGCCATCGCCCTCGCCACCGCCCTTGGCGCGCTTCTTCAGGCGCACCCAGATGGTCTTGTTGTTGCCGCCGTTGCGGGTCTCGACCTCGAACAGGCCGGTGGCCTGCACCAGCTCCGAAAGCTTGCCGTACCCGTAGTTGCGCGAATCGAATTCCGGCGCCTGCTTGGCGATGTGGTTGCCCATGCTGCCCAGCGTCAGCCAGCCATCCTCGTCCGACACCGCCTGCGCCGCACTCTGCAGCAGGCGCACCAGGCGCGAATCCTGGCGCAGCTCGCCGGTGCTGCGCTTGCGCGTGGGCGCGGCAGCCCCGTCGACGCCTTCGGTCCCTTCCGTATCCGCATCGGCGCGCAGGACGTCGGAGTAGATGAACTTGTCGCAGGCGGTGACAAAGGGCTTGGGGGTCTTGCGCTCGCCAAAGCCGTACACGGTCAGCCCCTGCTCGCGGATGCGCGAGGCCAGCCGGGTGAAGTCGCTGTCGCTGGAAACGATGCAGAAGCCGTCGAAGCGCCCGGTGTACAGCAGGTCCATGGCGTCGATGATCATGGCGCTGTCGGTAGCGTTCTTGCCCACGGTGTAGCGGAACTGCTGGATCGGCTGGATCGAGTGCGACAACAGCCGCTCCTTCCATCCGGCCAGGTTGGGCCGGGTCCAGTCGCCGTAGATGCGCTTGACGGCGGCCACGCCATACTTGGCGACCTCGGCCAGCAGGCCTTCGACGATGGCGGGCGCCGCGTTGTCGGCATCGATCAGCACGGCCAGGGTCGCGGTGCCCTGGCGGGGGGAATTGGTCATGTTCAGGTAGTCACTGGTTTGCCCGTCCCATGCGTGCATCAGGACGGCAATCGGAAATCAGGTTGCACCAGGCTGGCTGTGCAGATGTGGCGCATCGCAGGCAGCCCGGCAGCGGCACGGGCCATCTCGATGCAACGCAGTGTACACGCGAACCCCTGTCCATACGGGAAATCACGGGCACGGCGGGCACGCTTTGTGCTGCATTGCAAGGTACCGCCGATTTTGTGGCGGTGCTACCATGCCGCGCAGAGACACGACCGTCCAACACCTTCACAAGAGGTCATGAGGCGGTCGCCCACAACTGTAGGTGTCGGTGATCCCGACAGCACGCCCATAGAGGAGCACCTATGAATGCCCCCCTGACCTCCCCGGTCAGCGACGCCATCCGCCGCGCGCTCGAAAACGTTTCCCTCGAAGACAAATACACGCTGGAGCGTGGCCGCATCTATATCAGCGGCACGCAGGCCCTGGTACGCCTGCCGATGCTGCAGCAGGAGCGCGACCGCGCCGCCGGGCTGAACACCGCCGGCTTTATCTCCGGCTACCGGGGCTCGCCGCTGGGCGCGCTCGACCTGTCGCTGTGGAAGGCCAAGAAGCACCTTGCCGCGCACAATATCGTGTTCCAGGCTGGCCTCAACGAGGACCTGGCCGCGACTTCGGTATGGGGGTCGCAGCAGGTGAACATGTATCCGGACGCCAAGTTCGATGGCGTGTTCGGCATGTGGTACGGCAAGGGGCCGGGCGTGGACCGCACCGGTGACGTGTTCAAGCACGCGAACTCGGCGGGATCGTCGAAGCACGGCGGCGTGCTGGTGCTGGCCGGTGACGACCACTCGGCCAAGTCCTCGACGCTGGCGCACCAGTCCGAGCACATCTTCAAGGCCTGTGGCCTGCCGGTGCTGTACCCGTCGAACGTGCAGGAATACCTGGACTACGGCCTGCACGGCTGGGCCATGAGCCGCTACTCCGGCCTGTGGGTGGCGATGAAGTGCGTGACCGACGTGGTGGAATCGTCGGCCTCGGTGGAGCTGGATCCGCACCGCGTGCAGATCGTGCTGCCGGACGACTTCATCATGCCGCCGGGCGGCCTGAACATCCGCTGGCCGGACCCGCCGCTGGAACAGGAAGCGCGCCTGCTCGACTACAAGTGGTACGCGGGCCTGGCCTATGTGCGGGCCAACAAGATCGACCGCATCGAAATCGATTCGCCGCACGCGCGCTTCGGCATCATGACCGGCGGCAAGGCTTACCTGGACACGCGCCAGGCGCTGGCCGACCTGGGCCTGGACGATGCCACCTGCTCGCAGATCGGCATCCGCCTGTACAAGGTCGGCTGCGTGTGGCCGCTGGAGGCGCATGGGGCGCGCGCCTTTGCCGAAGGCCTGCAGGAAATCCTGGTGGTCGAAGAGAAGCGCCAGATCATGGAGTACGCGCTAAAGGAAGAGCTGTACAACTGGCGCGACGACGTGCGCCCCAAGGTCTACGGCAAGTTCGACGAAAAGGACAACGCGGGCGGCGAATGGTCGATCCCGCAAAGCAACTGGCTGCTGCCGGCGCACTATGAGCTGTCGCCGGCGATCATCGCCAAGGCCATCGCCACCCGGCTGGACAAATTCGAGCTGCCGATCGACGTGCGCGCGCGCATCACCGCGCGCCTGGCCATCATCGAGGCCAAGGAAAAGGCGCTGGCCACGCCGCGCGTGACGGCGGAGCGCAAGCCGTGGTTCTGCTCGGGCTGCCCGCACAACACCTCGACCAATGTGCCCGAAGGCTCGCGCGCGCTGGCTGGCATCGGCTGCCACTACATGACGGTGTGGATGGACCGCAATACCAGCACCTTCAGCCAGATGGGCGGCGAAGGCGTGGCGTGGATCGGCCAGGCGCCGTTCGCTGGCGACAAGCATGTGTTCGCCAACCTGGGCGACGGCACCTACTTCCACTCCGGTCTATTGGCGATCCGCGCGTCGATCGCGGCCAACGTCAACATCACCTACAAGATCCTGTACAACGATGCGGTGGCGATGACCGGCGGCCAGCCGGTGGACGGCCAGTTGTCGGTGCGGGACATCGCCTGGCAGGTGCATAGCGAAGGCGCGAAGAAGATCGTCATCGTCAGCGACCAGCCGGAGAAGTACAACGGCGCGATCAAGCTGCCCGAAGGCATCGCCATCCATCACCGCGATCAGCTCGACAGCGTGCAGCGTGAGCTGCGTGAGGTGCCGGGCTGCTCCATCCTGATCTACGACCAGACCTGCGCCACCGAGAAGCGCCGCCGCCGCAAGCGCGGCACGATGGAGGATCCGCAACGCCGCGCCTTTATCAACGACGCGGTGTGCGAAGGCTGCGGCGACTGCTCGGTCAAGTCCAACTGCCTGTCGGTGGAACCGCTGGAAACGGATTTCGGCACCAAGCGCCAGATCAACCAGTCGTCGTGCAACAAGGACTTCTCGTGCGTGAACGGCTTCTGTCCGAGCTTTGTCACGGCCGAAGGCGCGCAGGTGCGCAAGCCCGAGCAGCACGGCGTGTCGATGAACACCCTGCCCGCGCTGTCAGAGCCTGAGCTGCCGCCGATCCGCCGCGCCTACGGCATCCTGGTGACCGGCGTGGGCGGCACCGGCGTGGTGACCATCGGCGGCCTGCTCGGCATGGCCGCGCACCTGGAGAACAAGGGCGTCACCGTGCTCGACATGGCGGGCCTGGCGCAGAAAGGCGGCGCGGTGCTGTCGCACGTGCAGCTGGCCGCGCGCCCGGACGACCTGCATGCCACGCGCATCGCAATGGGCGAGGCGGACCTGGTGATCGGCTGCGATGCGATCGTGTCGGCCACCGACGAAGTCATCTCCAAGACCCAGGCCGGCCGCACCCGCGCCGTGGTCAACACCGCGCAGACGCCGACCGCCGACTTCATCAAAAACCCGAAGTGGCAGTTCCCCGGCCTGTCGGCCGAGCAGGATGTGCGCACCGCGGTGGGCGAGAAGTGCGAGTTCATCAACGCCTCGGGTCTCGCCGTGGCGCTGCTGGGCGACGCGATCTACACCAACCCGCTGGTGCTCGGCTATGCCTGGCAGAAGGGCTGGATCCCGCTGACGCTGCAGGCGCTGGAGCGCGCCATCGAACTCAACGGCGTCGCTGTCGAGAAGAACAAGGCCGCGTTCGACTGGGGCCGGCATATGGCGCACGACCCCGAGCACGTGCTGTCGCTGACCGGCAAGCTGAAGAACACCGCCGAAGGCGCGGAAGTGGTCAAGCTGCCGACCTCGAGCGGCGCGATGCTGGAGAAGCTGATCGGCCGGCGCATGGAACACCTGACGGCCTACCAGGATGCCGCGTACGCGCGCACCTATCGCGAAGCCATCGACCGCGTGCGCGTGGCCGAGAGCACGCTGGCTGGCAGCGGCAAGGCCCTGCCGCTGACCGAGGCCGCGGCGCGCAACCTGGCCAAGCTGATGGCGTACAAGGACGAGTATGAGGTGGCGCGGCTCTACACCGACCCTGTCTTCTTGGACAAGCTGCGCGCCCAGTTTGAAGGCGAGCCGGGCCGCGACTACCAGCTCAACTTCTGGCTGGCGCCGCCGATTAACGCCAAGCGCGACGACAAGGGCCACCTGGTCAAGCGCAAGTTCGGGCCGTCGACGATGAAGCTGTTCCGCTTGCTGGCGAAGATGAAGGGCCTGCGCGGCGGCATGTTCGATATCTTCGGCAAGACCGATGAGCGCCGCACCGAGCGCGCGCTGATCGGCGAGTACCGCGCGCTGCTGGATGAGCTGGTGGCGGGCCTGAATGCGGCCAACTACGACACCGCGGTCACACTGGCGAACCTGCCGGACGATATCCGCGGCTTCGGGCATGTGAAGGAAAACAACCTGAAGGCGGTACGCGGGCGCTGGGCGAAGCTGCTGGAGCAGTTCCGCCATCCGGAGACGGCGCAGCGCGCGGCCTGACTGGCCATGGCATGACACAACGGCCTCGCTTCGCATGAAGCGAGGCCGTTGTGCTTTCAGGGCTGTGCCAGCGTCGCTTCTCCCGGCTTCACATACATCGAGTTGCGCGGCTGCGCCAGCACGCGCCGCACCATCGGCTCGAAGAACGACAGCGGCAGCGTGTCGTAGTCCGTCATGAAGGCGGCACCGTCGTACTTGCGGCAGAACTCCGCGGTGCGCTCGAACAGTTCGGGCTGGCTGCGGTACTGCTCGCGCAGGTTGCGATCCAGGCCGAGGTGATGGAAGAAGTAGTAGCCCTGGAACACGCCGTGCTTTTCCACCATCCACAGGTTCTCGGGGCTGACGAATGGCTTGAGGATGGCGGCGGCAATGTCGGGATGATTGAAGCTGCCGAGCGTATCGCCGATATCGTGCAGCAGCGCGCAAACCACGTATTCCTCGTCCTGGCCGTCGCGGTGCGCCAGTGTCGCGGTCTGCAGCGAATGCGTGAGCCGGTCCACGGGGAAGCCGCCGCAATCGCCATCCAGCAGGCGCAGGTGCGCCAGCACGCGATCCGGCAGCGCCCGCGCGAACGGCATGAACTCGGCGGAGATGGCGGCCCAGTCCTCGCGGGTTCCGTGTTCCATATGGCTGAAGGTGGCGCGTGCAGGCGCGTGGGTGTCGCTCATGCGGGTCTCCTTTGGTGGCAGCGTGCGCGATGGCCGCGCGTCGTCTCGTCATGTCTTGCAGGCATTGTGGCACCCGCAGCGGCGCTACACTGTCAAAAAGCTAACAATGTGCCGGCATATTGCGGCGCACCAACAAGCATGCTGATCCGTCCTTTCCGCCCGGAAGACCAATCCTGCGTCATTGCCTTGTGGCAGGCCTGCGGCCTGACCCGTCCGTGGAACGACCCGCAGCGCGATATCGCGCGCAAGCTGACCGAGCAGCCTGAACTGTTTCTGGTCGGCGACATCGACGGCCGACCCGTCGCCACTGCCATGGTGGGGTTCGACGGGCATCGCGGCTGGATCTACTATCTGGCGGTACAGCCCGACCTGCAGGCCAAAGGGTACGGGCGCATGCTGATGGCGCATGCCGAGCAGTTGCTGATCGAGCGGGGCTGCCCCAAGATCAACTTGCTGGTACGCGCAGGCAACCGCGCCGTGATCGATTTCTACGACAAGCTGGGCTATGCGCCCGATGAAGTGGTCAGCCTGGGCAAACGACTGATTCCAGATATTTAGTGGGCACGCCGGACCGACCTCAAGGAGACGACATGACTTTCCACGGAAGCTGCCACTGCGGCGCCATTGCCTTCGAAGTGGAGGCCGACGGCATCCCCAGCGTGATCCGCTGCAACTGCTCGATCTGCCGCCGGCGCGGCCACCTGCTGTGGTTCGTGCCGCGCGCGACGTTCAAGCTGGAAACGCCGGAGAGCAATGCCTCCACCTACCGCTTCAACACCATGAAGATCGCGCACCGCTTCTGCCCGGTGTGCGGCTGCGGTCCGTATGCGGACGGGCAGGACAAGGACGGCAAGCCGATGGCCGCAGTCAATGTGCGCTGCCTGGACAATGTCGACCTGGACAGCCTGAAGGTCATCGACTACGACGGACTGCACCACTGAGGCCGCCATGTTCCGCATCCTGGGCATCGACCACCTGGTGTTGCGCAGCGCCGACGTGGACGCGCTGCGGCGCTTCTATGTCGAGGTGCTCGGCTGCAGCGTTGAGCGCGAGCAAACCGAGCTGGGCCTGACGCAGCTGCGCGCGGGCAGCGGGCTGATCGACCTGGTCGCGCTCGACGGCCCGCTCGGCCGCGCCGGCGGCGCCGGACCGGGAGCGCAGGGCCGCAACCTGGACCATTTCTGCCTGCGCATCGACCCGTTCGATGCCGACGCGGTGCGGGCGCACCTGGCGCGGCATGGCGTGGACGCCGGCGAGGTGGCGCAGCGCTTCGGCGCCGAAGGCAAGGGACCGTCGCTCTATGTGAGCGATCCGGACGGCAACGTGGTCGAGCTCAAGGGACCGCCCGCGCCGGTGACCGCACAGTAACGCGCGTGCCCCGTGCGCGCAGTGCGCGCGGGATCGCTACAATTTCCGACTGGCCCAACGCGCCGCCGTCTATGGCGACTACCCCCGCCGGGCCCGCCATGACAACAATAGAAGCCAGCTCCGACGCGGACGCCGCCAGCACCGACTCAGACGCCAGCCCGGCACGCACCGGACCCGCGCACCCCGCTACGCCGCCGCGCCGGCTGGTCTGGATCCTCGGCCTGACCGAGACCATCTCCTGGGGCACGCTGTTCTTCGCCTTCACCGTTTTCATCGATCCCATGATCCGCAGCCTGGGCTGGTCCAAGCCCTTCCTGGCGGGCGGCTATTCGCTGGGGCTGCTGGTATGGGCGCTGTGCTCGTTCGCGGTGGGGCGGCTGCTGGACCGCGCGCCGGCGCGCAAGGTGATGGGCGCGGGCTCGGTGCTGGCCGGGCTGGGCCTGCTGCTGTGGGCATGGACGCCGTCGCAGCCGGTGTTCCTGCTGATGTGGGTGCCGATCGGGCTGGCCATGGCGACCACGCTGTACGAGCCCGCCTTCGTGGTGCTGCGCCAGGCCTATGGCGACCAGTACCAGAAGCCGATCGTGGTGGTCACGCTGATGGCCGGCTTTGCCAGCACGATCTTCGTGCCGCTGGCGCAATGGCTGGTGATCCATCTGGGCTGGCGCCCGACGCTGATCGGCTTCGCCGCGCTCAACCTGCTGGTCTGCGCGCCGCTGCACGCGCGCATGCGCTACGCGCTGCATCCCACCTATTCCGGCATGACCCCCGCCGACGGCCAGGCCGGCAGCCGCGACATTGCCCGCGCCACGCTGCGCCAGCCGGTGTTCTGGGCGGTGGTGCTGGCCTTTACCGCGACCGCGGTGGTGGCCTCGCTGCTGGGCGCGCACCTGATCCCGATGCTGACGGAGAAGGGCATGCCAGTGGCGCAGCAACTGGTAGTGGCGGCGCTGATCGGCCCGGCCCAGGTAGCGGGCCGCATGCTGATGATGCGCGCGGGGGTGCGCCACCCGGTGCGGCTGTCGCTGCCGGTCTATGCGCTGATGGGCGCCGGGCTGCTGTGCTTTGCGCTGGGGCACGGCGCCTGGCTGATGGTGGCCGCGGTGCTGTACGGCTGCGCCAACGGCGTCAACACCATGCTGCGCGCGATGGCCATGCCGGAACTGATCTCGCGCCATCACTACGCCACGCTCAACGGCCTGATGATGACGCCGGTGTTGCTGATGCAGGCCGCCGCGCCGTGGCTGGGCGCGCTGCTGTGGCGTGCCGCCGGCGGCTACTGGCTGATGCTGTGGGTGATGGTGGCGCTGGCGCTGGGCGCGCTGCTGGCCTTCGGCTACGCGCTGCACCGGCGCGGACTGCTGCGCGTGGATGGCGCCGGCCGGTAGCACGGCGTTGTCATACCCGCCTCACGCCGATGCGGGACAATGACGGCTTTTGCAGGGGCACCGCTGCCCCGCCTGCCGCACCCTCCCATGCCTGATCCGCACTCCCCGACGGCTTCCGCGCCCTTGCCGGCCGCGGTGTCGCGCGCCACGCGCGGCACCATGGCGCTGTTCTTCGTCAATGGCGCCACCTTTGCCACGTGGGGCGTGCATATTCCCACCATCAAGGCACGCTTCGGCCTGTCCGACGCGATGCTGTCGCTGGCGATGCTGGCCGTGGCCGGCGGCGCCATCCTGGCGATGGGCCCGGTCGGGCGCTGGGTGGCGCGCGCGGGCAGCGCACGGGCGTCGATGACGGGCGGGCTGCTGTTTGCGCTGGCCACGGTGGCGATCCTGGCGATGCCGTCGTTCTGGCTGCTGCTGCCCGCGCTGGTGGCGTTCGGCATGGCCAATGCGGCCTTCGATGTCGCCATGAACGCACAGGCCGCCACGGTCGAGTCCAGCCGCACGCGGCCGGTGATGTCGGCGCTGCACGGCATGTTCAGCCTGGGCGGCATGGCCGGTGCGGGCGCGGGCGGCCTGATGCTGTCGCTGGACGTGGCGCCGCTGGCACATGCGGCGATGATGGCAGGCGTGACCGCGGCGGTGGCGCTGGGTACGCTGCCCGGGCTGCTGTCGGACCATCCGGTGCTGCCATCGGCGGCCCACCACCGCGACCACGCGGTGCGCGCGCTGTGGCTGCTGGGCCTGCTGGCGTTCCTGGGCCTGGTCGGCGAAGGCGCGATGTACGACTGGACCAGCGTCTATATGCGCGACGTGGCGCAGGCGCCCGATGGCTGGATCGGCCTGGGCTACGCTGCGTTCTCGGGCGGGATGGCGTGCGGACGCTTCGGCGGCGACCGCCTGCGCGCGCGCCTGGGCGACGGCGCCACGCTGACTGGCAGTGCCTGGCTGGGCTTTGGCGGCATTGCGCTGGCGCTGCTGGTGCCGCTGCCGCTAGCCGCGCTGGCGGGCTTTACGCTGATGGGGCTGGGCGCGGCCAATATGGTGCCGATCTTCTTCGTTGCCGCGTCGCGGCTGCCGGGCGTGGCGCCGGCCGAAGCAATTTCGCGCGTGGCGCGCTTTGCCTACCTGGGGCTGCTGCTGGGGCCGGTGCTGATCGGCGGGGTCGCGCACCTGTCCAACCTGCGCATCGGGCTGGCGCTGGTGGCGCTGACCATGGGCTGGATCGCGCTTGCGGGCGCGCGCTCGGCACGGCGCTACCTGCCGGCGCGCGCCCCGGCCGAACGGTAAGGCGCGTCAGGCCGCCGCGCGCAGCGGCGCGCCGGCGCCCAGGCCCTCGAACACGAAGCTGTCCATGGCGAGCACGCCATAGGTCACCTCATCGGCAACCCGCGATACGCTGGCCGGCGCCGGCCCTGCGCCACTGGCAGCCTGCGGCCCCAAGGCCGCGCCCAGCGCCACGAAGAGCGGCAGCAGGTGCTCGTCGGTCGGGTGCGCGCGGCGCGCATACGGCGCCTGGGCGCGGTAGTCGGCAATGCGGCTGGTATCGCCGCTGGCCAGGGCCTCGTCGAGGGCTTCCGCCATCCAGTCGCGGAAGGCTTCCACATACGGCTCGGCCTGCGGCCCATGCTGGTCGCGCCGGCCGCCGCCAAACACTTCCTGCAGGTTGTGCGTGAAGCTGCCGGAGGCCAGCACCAGCACGCCCTCGTCGCGCAGCGGGGCCAGCGCGCGGCCGATCTCGATCTGCGTTGCGGGCGACAGGTAGGGGTTCAGCGCCAGCTGCACCACCGGCACGTCGGCATCCGGGAAGAAGTGGCGCATCGGCATCCAGGCGCCGTGGTCCAGCGGGCGTTCGTCGTCCTGGCCGACAAACCCGGCACCGGGGACCGCTGCCGCCTCGACCAGGGCCTTGACCCGCCCGGCCAGCGCCGGCGAACCCGGGGCGTCGTAGCGCAGTGCGTACAGTTCGCGCGGGAAGCCGCCGAAATCGTGCCAGGCTTCCTGGCGCTCGCGGCTGGAGACAGCCAGCGTGCTGTAGATCCAGTGCGCCGAGATCACCAGCACCGCGCGCGGGCGCCGGGTGCGCAGTTGCCCGCCCAGCGCATCAAAGGCGGCGCCGGTGGGGCCGGGATCGATGGCGAGCATCGGGGAACCGTGGGAGATGTAGAGCGAGGGAAGCATGGCAGGACCACCTTCAAACTGTTTGTGTACCTGCATCCAGTTTGGCAAAGATCCGCGCTGGGCACGGGCGCCATTTGCGGACACGTCGTGCAAAAAAGTTGAACGGCCGGGCCCAGCGTGGCGTGGCGCACACAGCGCCTCGGTCACCGGCAACGCAGCCAGGGGCGATCGGCCTATGATGCAACCGTGAGCCCCCGGCGGTGTCGTCGGGCGGGGCTCCTGCAACGCCTTGATGCCACCGGCACGCCCCGCGCGCCATGCGTGGCCGGAGACTTCGGTGGTACCGCGCATCCCGCGCCGCCCCGGGCGGCACCCTCCCTTCCTGGCCCACTGGTGGCAACCGGGCGTCTACGGCAGCGTGCCCGCCGTCGCCCTGTGGATCCTGGCGCGCCTGCCGGCCGGCTTGCTGGCATCGCTGGCCGGCACGCCCGCTGCGGCAACCTGGCTGAACCATGCCGGCGACACCGTGTTCGTGACCGGCTGGGCCGCCAGTGCGCTGCTGCTGTGGCTCACGCGCCGCCGGCCGGCGCCCACCCATCCGGCCATGCCGGCTACGCCGCCCTCCCCGCCCTCCGGACCGTCGACCCGGCGCCATCCGGCCGCATGACCGGCGCCGCGCCGATTTAAGGCGGCAGCAGTCCGATCTGAAAGATTTCGCGCGACGCTCCCTCACAATCCTGCGCCGCTAGAATGCGCGGGAGATTGCCGCACGGCAGCGCGCAGCGGCACTGACTGCACAGAGATTGTCCATGTCCGCACGCCAGCGACACCGCCGGTTCCACCCCGCGCCTAGCCGCCGCTCGCGGCCCCTTTGGCGGGCGGCCCTGGCCGCCATGGGCGCGGCGGCGCTGCTGGCCGCCGGCGCGGCACATGCCCAGAGCGCGCCCGGACTGCGCCTGGCCGGGGCCAATGTGCAGCGGCACGCCAACGCGGTGCTGTCGCTGATGGCGTACTCGGTGGTGCCGGACCTTACCTCCAGCTCGCTGTCGATCAACAACACCAGCACCGACGATCCCGGCATCGTCATGTCGCAGCTGGGCGGCGGCTTCACCATCAGCAAGTCGTTCCCGCTCTACCTGGAAGGCGCCGTCGCCTACAGCCGCTACGATCCCACCTTCATTGCCACCAATGGCGCCGAATCCCGCGCCATCCCGACCCGCTGGAACACCTTCTCCGGCACCATCGGCGTGGGCTGGGACTTTCCGCTGACGGCCAACAAGGAACTGGTGTTCCGGCCGATCTTCAACGCCTCGCTCGGCAATGTCTCCAGCGACCTGTCAATCGGCAAGTTCGCGGTCGAGCAGGTCACCGACCGCCAGCTCAACTTCCTCGACGGCGGCAGCCTGAATGCCTACGGGCTGGGCGGGTCGGTGATGCTGGACTGGGAGCACTACCGCGAGAACTACGAGATCGACGTGGAACTGCGCTACACCAATATCCACCTGCAGAGCTTCGGCGGCACGTCCAGCGCGGTCACGGGCACGGCCACGGCGCAGACCGCCAACCTGTGGGCGCGCTGGCGGGCCCCGACCGGGATGCATGCGTTCGACCGGCCGGTACGATACGTGCTTGAGCTATCACATTCGCACTATCTTGGCAGCCAGGCCGGCATCCTCGGCTTCAACTACCTGACCACGCTCGGCACCGGGCTGGAACTGGACACCAGCGCGCACGAGGTCTTTGTCACGCGGATCCGGGCAGTGTTGCGCTATGTGTTCGGCAACAACGTGTCGGGCGTCTCGCTGGGGCTGGCGGTCAGCTTCTGAGCCTGGCCTGGCCTTATTGGGTTGGCGCCGAACCAAACAGTGCGCGCGGACAACCCAACCTAGCTCGCCTCGTGCTCGTCCCGGTGGATATTGATCACATGCCGAGCCTCGAAGCACAGCGGCATGCCCGGGTTCATCTCCTCGGTGCAATACGGCTGGTTATCGAGCTCGCCGGTATAAAGGCTGCCCTCGCGCCCGGTAACGATCACCCACATCCGCTCCACGTGAACCTCTTCGCTGCCCGTCTCGTCCGCGACTAGGATGCGGAAGATCAGCTTGACCAGCTGGCCGGGTGCGAGTGCATCACGCTCCTCGCGCGGCGGCATCCAGAAGGTCTCGGGATGGGCGGCGGCGATGGGCTCGGCGTCGTCGAGCTCCCATCCGTCTTCGTCCAGGGTTGTCAATCGCATGTCCATTTTCAGCCTTCCGCAATCTCTCAGGTGCGGGCATGATCGCAGCAAATGCGCCGGTCGGCGAGAGCCTGGCCGGCGTGCGGGACTTTCAACAGGGAACATGTACCCATGACAAGCAAGAAGGAAGCAGCGGTGCGCTGCGGCTGGTGCGGCACGCTGGAGGACTATTGCCACTACCACGACACCGAGTGGGGCTTTCCGGTCGCCGACGACCGCCGGCTGTTCGAGAAGCTGTGCCTGGAAGGCTTCCAGTCCGGCCTGAGCTGGCTGACCATCCTGCGCAAGCGCGAGGCCTTCCGCAAGGCATTTGCCAATTTCGACATCGAAAAGGTGGCGCGCTTCGGCGAGCGCGATATTGCGCGCCTGCTCGGCGACGCCGGCATCGTGCGCCACCGCGGCAAAATCGAGGCGGCCATCAACAATGCGCAGCGGGCCCGCGAACTGCTGGAGACGGAATCATCGCTGGCCGCCTACTTCTGGCGCTTCGAGCCCGATCCGGCCAGCCGGCCCAAAGTGCTGACACCCGAGGTGCTGCGAACCATGGCGACCTCGCCGGAATCCACGGCGCTGTCAAAGGACCTGAAGAAGCGCGGCTGGCGCTTTGTCGGTCCCACCACCATGTACGCGCTGATGCAGGCGATGGGGCTGGTCAATGACCACCAGGAAGGCTGCACGACCCGTGCCGAGGTACTGGCTGCACGCAAGGTGTTCAAGGTGCCGCGCTAGCGTTGCGTGGACGTATACCCGGCGCGCCAGGTATACGCCGGCGTACCAGCGCCATGGCCCGCGTAAACGTCAGGCCAATGCGAACAGCGCAACGGTCCTGTCTATGTCTTTAATATTGTTTACGTATGTAAACATAGTAGTAGTAGGTAAACCAGGCATCAGGCCGTGGATAAGTCACCTTTCCCCTTTTGGCTCAGGGACTTGCAGCAAAGATAACCACTGCGGGATAACCCTGATTCGCCGGGATAGCGCGGCAGTCACGTATACGTCGGCAGTGCGGGCGTCTGAGTTATCCGTATACGTCCCACAAGGCGCCCCCAGGCGGGCCACAGCTTGTCCGGCCGGTTATCCCCAGCAACCGGCAAAGATGTCCACAGGCCGGGCTCAGGCAGCGCTGGCCTGGCTGCCCATGTATACGGGATCGACGTGCGTCATCACGTTGAGCACGTGATGGTTCTCCAGGGTGCGGCGCCGGGCTTCGACCGCGATCGCATGCCCCTGCGCCACCGTCAGCGCGGCATCGATCTCCAGGTGCACGTCAACCAGCACCTGGTCGCCCATCTTGCGGGTGCGCAGGTCGTGCAGGCCCAGCACGCCGGGCGTGCCCAGCATGGTCGCGCGGATCGCCGCGACGGTTTCCTCGTCGGCCGCGCGGTCCATCAGGTCGTTAAGCGCATCCCAGCCGAAACGCAGGCCCATGCGCGCCACCATCAGCCCGACCACGATGGCCGCCACCGGGTCGAGCATGTGGTAGCCCAGCAGGTTGCCGCCAATACCCAGCGCCACCACCAGCGACGAGGCCGCATCCGAGCGCGCATGCCAGGCATTGGCCACCAGCATGCCCGAGCGCACGCGCCGCGCCACCGCGAGCATGTAGCGGAACAGCAGTTCCTTGGACACCAGCGCGACCAGCGCCACCCACAAGGCCACTGGCTGCACCGGCTGCAGGCTGGCCGGGTGCTGCAATTTGTCCACCGCCGCCCACAGCATGCCTGCCCCCACCGCCAGCAGCAGCACGCCGAGTGCCAGCGACGCTGCGGTCTCGAAGCGCAGGTGGCCGTACTGGTGGTGGGCGTCCGGATCCTTGCGGCTCTGCCAGGCGGCCAGCAGCACCACGAAGTCGGACAGCAGGTCCGAGAGGGAATGCGCGGCGTCGGCGATCAGCGCCTGCGAGCCAGAGATGACACCGGCCACCGCCTGCGCGGCGGTCAGGCCGATATTGACGGCCACGCTGACCAGCGTGCTGCGCCGGCCAGCCCGGTGGCGCGCGTCGGCCTCGGCCGGGCTGGCGGCGGTGGCGTCGTCCGGAAGGCCGGCGGATGCCGGCCGCAGAGGGTTGTGTTCCGATTCCATCGGGTGACTATAGCCCAACATCCGCGATAGGCGGACCGGGCCACGGCGGCGCTGCCGTGCTGATTTCGTAACAGCGCTGGCGAAGTTCTGGTGTCGCCTTTACCGTTACACAGGACGGGAACACCCGGACACTGCAAGGAGGACCCAACGATGGCGATTCGGTCACTTGCCTCGCACAGCACATCCCAGCTGCGCCGCCTGGTCGGACAGATGCAGGCGGAAGTCGATGCATTAGAGAACCTTTCCACCCCTGACGCCGATGCGCAAAGCCGCCTTGGCTATGCCATCGGCCGCCTGCGCGACGGCATCGAGGCGGTCGAGGACGCGCTGCAGTCGCTGCGCGCGCTGCAACAGGTACGGCCCTCGGCGATGAAGGCCCGCCGGCCGACCCGGGTGGCCTAGCCTACCCGCGCCTGCACGCTGGCGCGACCCAGCTCCTTGTTGTCCCCATGGGCCGGCTTACGCCGCCGGGCAATAGCGCAGCGCCCGCGACATGGCCGCGCACGCCGCCGGCACCGGGCCGATGACGGGAATCGGAAAGCGCTGGCCCAGCGCTCGGGCGGCCTCGCCCAGCGGGCCGCCGCCGATGATCACGGCTTGCGCGCCGTCGGCTCGGATGCAGGTATCGACTGCGCCCGCCAGCAGGTCTTCCTGCTGCTGCGGCGCACCGCCCAGCGCGCGCGGATCGCCCTCGGTGAAGCGCGTGCCCGTGAACAGCTCGTCCAACCCCTGCCGGCGCACGCTGGCGCTGATCGACGCCGCCAGCCGCGGCGTGGTGGTGGCGATGCCGAAGCGCCGCCGCCCGGCCGCGGCCGCGTGCATCGAGGCTTCGCCGATACCCACCACCGGCACTGACAGCTGCGCGCGCAGGGCCTCGATGCCGGGGTCGCCGAAGGCGCCGACGATCACGCCGTCGGCACCGCCGGCCAGGCGCAGCATGTCTGCATCACACATAGCCTCGGCGGCGACGGCAAGGTCGTCTTCATCGATGATCATCGGCGCCCCGCGCGAGACCGTCGCGCCGACCACGGCCGGCGGCGCGGCCATGGCCTGCGCGAACCAGGCGCGCGCGATCTCGACCATCATCTGCGTGGTGGCACTCGACGTATTCGGGTTGATCAGCAGGATGTGGCTCATGGATGTCTCTTGAGATTCAGGATTGCCAGCGCAGGGACATCGCCAGCGGGTGGCTCGATTTCCTGTTGGCTTGCATGGGATCGAACAAGGCCCCGGCGGGCGTAGGTTGGCGGCGGCAAAGGCGCGTACGCCTGTGCCGAGGAGTCAACGATAGCGTATGGCGGCTGCCAGCGCGAGATGACGGACAGCGCAGGCGGCAGAAACACAAAAGCCCCGGAAAGCGTTGGCTTTCCGGGGCTTTTGCGCGGGATATCTGGTGGACCGAAGGAGGATCGAACTCCCGACCTCTGCATTGCGAACGCAGCGCTCTCCCAGCTGAGCTATCGGCCCGTGGCGGTTGATTGTAGCGTAATACCGCAGCGCCCTTCAATCCTCTGCGCGGCGCGTGACGGGGCCGCACAACATCAGGCGGCCATGCCCGGATTGCCGTCCATGCCGCGCACGCGCGGCAGGTTCAGCGGGCGGGCGCTGACTTCCCTGGTGCTGCGCAGCCACTGCGCCATCACGTCCCAGATCGGCGCGCCGCCGGCCTGGCGCGCCTCTTCGGCCACCGGGGCCCAGCCCGCCACCTTGTAGGTCTTGCCGGCTTCCAGCGGCTTGCCGGCCAGGCGCATGTCGCTGATGCGCTTGCCCATGCCGGCGGTCGGATCGATGGTGTACTGCAGCCCGCCCACGCGCACCATGTCGCCGCCCTGCTGGTAGTACGGGTCGGGGTTGAACAGGTTGTCGGCCACGTCTTCCAGGATGGTCTTGATGGTCTCGCCGCTCATCTGCGTCACCGTGGTGTACGGGTAGGTGATGGCGGTCTGGTCCATCAGGTGTTCCATGGTGATGGCCTCGCCCGGCAGCAGCGTGGTGCCCCAGCGGAAGCCCGGCGAGAACGCGATCTGCGCGCCCTGGGCCTGCATCAGGCCGTCCAGGATCAGCTGGTCGAAGGTGCCATTGAAATTGCCGCGGCGGTACAGCAGGCCGCGGTTGACGGCCAGCACTTCGCCCAGTTTTTGCTCATAGGGCGCGCGTACCTTCCTGATCAGCGCGTCCATGGCGGGATCGGCCGGCAGGTAGTTGGCGAACACCGGCAGCAGCCGGTAGCGAAAGTCCGCGACCTTGCCGCCCTTCACATCAAAGTCCAGCACGCCGAGGAACTTGCCGTTGGAGCCGGCATTGGTCACCAGCGTGGTGCCGCCGGCATTCTTCACCGGCACCGGCGCGGGCATGCCGTCATGGGTATGGCCGCCCAGGATGGCATCGAGCCCGCGCACGCGCGAGGCCAGCTTCAAGTCCACATCCATGCCGTTGTGGGACAGCAGCACCACCGCCTGCGCGCCCTTGCCGCGCGCTGCGTCGATGACCTGCTGCAGGTTCTCTTCCTGGATGCCGAAGGTCCAGTCCGGCACGAAGTAGCGCGGGTTGGCGATGGGCGTGTACGGGAACGCCTGGCCGATGATGGCCACCGGCACGCCGTTGATCTCGCGGATCACGTACGGATCGAACACCGGATCGCCGAAATCGTTGGTCTTGATGTTCTGCGCCAGGAAGGCGACCTTGCCCTTGAAGTCCTTGTCGACGATCTCCTTGACGCGGTCCGCGCCCAGGGTCATCTCCCAGTGCGGCGTCATCACGTCCACGCCCAGCGCCAGCGCGGCGTCGACCATGTCCTGGCCCTTGGTCCATAGCGCGGTGGCCGAGCCCTGCCAGGTATCACCGCCATCGAGCAGCAAGGCGCCCGGCCGGTCCGCCTTCAGCCGTTTCACCAGCGTGGCCAGGTGCGCAAACCCGCCGACCTTGCCATAGCGGCGCGCGGCCTCGTTGAAATCCAGGTAGGTGAACGCATGCGCCTGCGGCGTGCCGGGGCGGATGCCGTACTGGCGCAGCAGCGCGTCGCCGACCAGGTGCGGCGGCTTGCCGGCATAGTCGCCGATGCCCAGGTTGACGTTGGGCTCGCGGAAATACACCGGCCGCAGCTGCGCATGGCAGTCGGTGAAATGCAGCAGGTGGACGTTGCCGAAGCGCGGCAGGTCGTACATGGCCTCGGCGGCCTGCGCGGCGTGCGCGTCTTGATGGGGGAACGTCATGCCGCCGGCGCCGGCAATGGCCAGCACCTGCAGGAACTCGCGTCGGTTCATGTCTCTTCCTGGAATTGGCGCTGGCGGTCGGCCCTGGCGCGGGCGTCCGCCATCGCAAAACTATGGCCGCGCGTACCGCTCCAGCGCCGCCACGTCGTCTTCAAGCATTTCGCCCACTTCCTTCTGCGCCACGCGGCCGCGCGCGTCGATCACGTACAGCTCCGGCAGTCCCTTGCGCTTGCCGAACACGGCCTGCAGCTCGGGCGAATCCATCGTCGCCGGGAAGGTGTAGCCGCGCTTCTTCATGTAGTCGGCAGCCTCGCGCGGATCCTTGTCGATGCTGATGGTCAGCACCTGCAGCGGCGTGCCGCGCGTGCGTTCGTAAAGCTTCTGCAGGCGCGGGTTCTGCATCGCGCAGAACGGGCACCACGAGGCCCAGTATTCGACCACCAGCGGCTTGCCGGCCAGCGCGCCAGCGCTGAGCGTGCGTCCGTCGAGCGTGCGCACGTCGGGCAGGCGCACGGTGTCGCCGACCTCCAGCGCTGCCGCGCCAGCTGCGGCGCCGGTCAGGCTGAAGGCCAGCAGCCAGCGCAGCAGCACGGCAGGCGCGCGCATCGGCCTTACTGGTTGACCGGCGAGGCCGGGTCGAGCAGCAGCGCCATCACGTCGCGGATCTGGGCCTCGGTCAGGATGCCCTTGTGGCCAAAGCGCGGCATGTTGGAGCAGGCGGCGTAGGCGCTGGAGTCCCAGATCTTGCCCCAGGTGTACTTGATGACTTCCTGCGAGTTGCCGCGCAGCTTGCCGTACTGGTACAGCGACGGGCCGATATTGCCGAACGAGATCTCGGCCTTGGTCATCTGGTGGCAGGCGTAGCAATTGCCGCCGTTGGTGCCGCCGACCTGGTCGGTGAACTGCATGCCGCGGCCGTTCTGGGCGACCTTTTCGCCTTCCTTCCAGTCGCCCAGCCATTTGTCTTCGGCGGGGTATTTCACCTGCTTGAGCTCGGCCGCTTCGATCTTCTTGGCAAGCTTTGCCGGCACCTTGGTGCGGTCCGGGTACTGGCTGCAGGCCAGCTGCATGCCGTCCTGGTTGAGCACGCCCTCGACCGTGACCGGCCCGCGCGACGAGAACGAGTCCTCGATCAGGTGCTTCATATCGGCACCGCTGACGGCGGCGGGCTTGCCCTTGGGCGCGCGGGCCTTGGCGCTGTCCTGCGCGTGGGCGCCGCTTGCCAGCAGGGTGGCCAGGGCCGCGATGGCCAGTGCCTGGTGTTGTCGTTGCATGTTGTCTCTCCCGTACTGGTCAGCGCTTCATCGCCGGACCGTCGTAGGTCCCGCCGTTGGCGTTCTTCGCCAGGAACATGGTCAGCGCGGTGATCACGTCCGAGCCATAGGCGGGTTCGGGAAAGCGCTGCTGGCGCAGGCAGTCGTACAGGCGGTGCTGCATGGTGCGGACCTCGCCCTGCGAGACGCGGTAGGCGGGCCAGGTGGTGTAGGCCGCCTGCGCGCCCTTGTCGGTCAGCAGGTTGGGCAGGTCCTGCAGGCGGATGCGCTGGCCGTCCACCGCATGGCAGGTGGCGCAGGCAAAGTCATAGGCGCCGCCGCGGTAGAAGAACATCTTCTCGCCCAGCGCATAGGTGCGCTTTTCTTCGGGATGGCCGAGCTGCACGTTCATCTTCACGCCGCGCGACTCGCCGGTCAGGTAGGCCACCAGGCGCTCGATCTCGGACGGCTTGCCCGACGACGAGAACGGGTTCTTCGTTGCCTCTTCCCTGGTCAGCCCCTGCAGCGTCATGCGGCAGTAGGCGAGCCGCTGCTCCAGGTCCATCACCTTGCCGGCGTCCTTGAAGTAGCGCGGCAGCTCGGCGTAGGCGCCCTTGGTCACGCCCGGGCCCTTGCCCAGGTCGCATTGTTCCAGCGAGGCGTTCTTCGGGCCGGCCGGCTTCTTCCACAGTTCTTCGCCTGCGGCTTCCCACAATTCGGCGGGATTGCCTTCGGCCAGCATCTGGCGGTACTTGGCGATTTCGTCGGCGGTGCTGCCCTGCGCATGCACGGCGGCAGCTGAGGCCACCGCAGCGGTGGCCGCCGCGGCCAGCGCGGCGCGCCGGGCCAGGCTTCGGATGGTGTTCATGGGGCTTCTCCTCGCGGCCTCGCACCGTGGCGGGCCGTTCTCTCTCTTGTTGCCGGAAGCTACGCCGCCCGGCTCAGGGCTTGATATAGGCGTAGCCTTCTTCGGCCTGCAGGCGCGCAATCTCGACCACGCCGGCCGGTACCACTTTGGCTTCCATCAACAGGCTCGATTCCGCAATCTTGCGTGCGGTCAGCGTGTTGCGGCACACGCGGAACTCCACCCCGGCCGAGGCCAGCGCGCCCACCGGGCCGTCAAAGGTGTTGCCGCGCGCATCCTTGGCGCCTTCGACCAGGAAATCGATGCCGTAGCCGAACGCCACCACCACGATCTTCGTTCCCGGCGCGCCGTTCAGGTGGTTGCGCAGGTTGCCCATCGCGCGCACCGCCTGGTCGATGCCTTCCGACAGCTGGTACACCACCTTGATGCGCCCGCCCTTGCCCGCAGCCGGCGCGGCCTGGGCCGCGGCTTTTGCCGACAGGCCGATGGCGGCCAGTGCCGCCGATGCTCGAATAAATGCTCGCCGCATGTTGTTCCTTCCCGCCGGGCCAGTCCCGGCATCCGTCCCGAACCTTAGCAGAGGACGGCATGGCCTGCCGGCCGCGGAACGGCTGTCAGGCGATGGTCGCTTCGTCGGTGCGCTTGTCGCCCTTGTTGTCGATCCAGGTCACTGCGACCTTGTCGCCCTTGGCGCCGCCCTTGAACTTGAAGTTCAGGAACGGGTCCTTCGACACCGCCGGGCCGAACTGGGCGCGGAACACTTCCTTGCCCTTGCACTGGGCGGTCACGGTCTGGATATGCCAGGCCGGCACGGCCTTGCCGGATGCGTCCTTGCGCTGGCCGGTTTCCATGTCGTGCTTCATCAGAATCTTGACGTCAACCACGCCGCCGTTTTCGGTGGCGCGTACGCGCATCGGGTCTGCCATGTGTTTCTCCTGTTGCAGTTTGGGAATCTCGATCCGGGGCGCGGCGTCAGCCGCCGCAGCCGCCCAGCGTGACCTTGATTTCCTTCGATGCCACGTACCACTTGCCGCCGGCCTTGACCGCGGCATGCACGACCGAGGTCTGGCCCATCTTCACGCGCGTGGAGACGAACGGCTCGGTGCCGGCCGGGATGATGAAGTCGGCGGCCAGCGTGTTGGGGTTCTTTTCCACCAGGATCGCGATCTGCTCGGTATCCGGGATGGTGCTGGTCACGGCCACCGGCACCACGGCGCCGTTCTCGGCGATATCGGGGGCGGTGAAGGTGATGGCGGTGCTTTTCTCGGTGCCGCTGCCGCCGAGCGCCTTGATCACGTCAGCAACGCTCTTGCCGTCGAAGGCGTTCTTGTTCCACTCGGCCGCCTGCGCCTCGCTGATCAGGCCGGTGGCGGCCATCAGCGACAGGACAGCGGTGACCCGCAGCACTTCTCGTCGTTTGGAATTCATGTTTCTGCTCTCCGGCTACTCCGTTCCAGTCGGTCGATGACCGCTTCGGGGATCTGCTTCATGCGGCCGGTACATGGCCGGCCGCTGGTCTGTCCTGGCCGCGCGGCATTCACCGCCCGGCCTGGTGCATCGGCGGACTGCCCGCCTGGTCGGTAAGGCTTACTTGGCGGGGGCGCCAGCCAGCACCCACTCGACCACGGTCTTCAGGTCGGCGTCGTTGAGCGCCGCATTCGCGGGCATCGGCACCGGGCCCCAGACGCCCGAGCCACCGCTCTTGACCTTCTTGGTCAGCGTCGCCAGGGCGTTCTTGTCGCCCTTGTACTTGGCGGCCACTTCCTTGTAGGAAGGTCCGACCAGCTTCTTGTCGACCTGGTGGCAACCCATGCAGGCGTTCTTGTTGGCGATCTCCTGTGCCTTGGCGGCATCGACCGCGTGGGCCGATGCGGCGGCGCCGAGCATCAGCGCTGCGATGACAAACTGCTTCATTGTTAAGCTCTCCAAGCTCTGTAAAGCCGTGGGGACGGCAAAGGCCGCTGGGCCGTACTGCAATGGCTTCGCGGCACACACTGGCCGCCGCCCGGGGGCACTGCGGTGGCCAGTCCGCTATTTTGCCTCAAGAATCCAGCCCACCATGGCCTGCACGTCGGAATCCGGGATCTGCGGCTGCGCCGGCATCGGCACGCTGCCCCATGCGCCCTGCCCGCCTGCCTTGACCTTGCGCGCCAGCGCGCCATGCGCGTCCTGGCCCTTGTACTTGCCGGCGATGTCGGCAAAGGACGGCCCAACCAGCTTGCGGTCCATCGCATGGCAGGCCATGCACTGGTACTGGCTGGTGAGCCGCGCGCCCGGCGCGGCCGGCTCCGAAGGAGCTGATGCAGCACTTTTAGATACGGTATTGCCCGCGGCCACGCCGCGCACCGGGCCGAAGCTCCGCTGCTGCTGCGCCAGTTCGCCATGGGCATCGCGGGCATAGTCCGGTATCGACGAGGTAATCGCCACCTTGCCGGCGCAATCCTTCATGCAGGCCGTATTGCGCGTGTCCGGGCGGCCGCGCCCCGGCCACAGGCCGTGGCCGGTGGTCATGCCGTCGCGGTTGGGCATGCGCCGCTGGATCTCGGCGATATTGGCGTCGGACAGCGTGAAGTCGGCCGGGACGACCTCGCCCAAGTGCAGCATATAGGCGGTGACCGCGTAGACGTCGCCCACGCTCAGGCTCTTGGGCGCGTTCCACGGCATGGCGCGGTGAATGTAGTCCCACAGCGTGCTGACGGTGCTGACCTTCATCAGCGTGGTGCGGTACGGCTGGTTGCCGGTCATGCCGGCCACGCGGCCGCGCCTGATGTCTTCGGCGGTGGTGCCGCCGACCAGCGGCGTGAACACCTCGTTGGATTCGCCGAAGTCGCCGTGGCACGACGCGCACTTGCCGTCCCAGACCTTCTGCCCCTGCGCCACCGTGCCGCTGCCCCTGGGCAGGCCCTGGAAGTCCGGGCGCACGTCGATGTCCCACGCGGCGACTTCGGCGGGCGTGGCGGTGCGGCCAAGTGCCGCACGCGCGTCGGCCGTGCCCGCCCACGCCGGGGCGGCGCTGACGGCTGCCAGCACCAGAGCGGCGGCGGTCCTGAGTTCAGCCCACATGGACATTGGACACCTCGCCGCCTGCCGCCACCTGCCAGCTCTGGATAGCGTTGTTGTGGTAGATCGAGCGCGTGCCGCGCACCGCGCGCAGCTGCCCCAGCTTCGGCTGCACATAGCCGGTGTCGTCGATGGCGCGGCTTTGCAGGATGGCGGGGCCGCCGTCCCAGACCCAGTCCAGGTTGAAGCGCGTCAGGCACTTGGACAGCACCGGCGCCTCCAGCCGCGCACTGCGCCAGTTGCGCCCGCCGTCGGTCGAGACATCGACACGCCTGATGCGCCCGCGCCCCGACCACGCCAGCCCGCTGATGTTGTAGAAGCCCTTGCCCACCATCTGCTGCCCGCCCGAAGGCGTGGTGATGACCGACTTGCACTCCTGGATCGAGGTGTACTGGCGCAGCTTGCCGTCCGGCATCATGTCCACGTAGTGGATGGTCTCGTCCTTCGCATTCCAGGGCTGGTCGCCCAGCTCCAGCCGGCGCAGCCACTTGACCCACGACACCCCCTGCACGCCCGGCACCACCAGCCGCAGCGGATAGCCGTTCTCGGGGCGCAGCATCTCGCCGTTCATGCCCCAGGCGACGATGATCTCGTCGGCCAGCTCCATCGGGATGGTGCGCGTCATCGACGAGCCATCGCCGCCTTCGGCCAGCAGGTAGCGGCCGCGGCGCAGGTCGGCGCCGGCATCGTCCAGCAGCACCCGCAGCGGCACGCCGGTGAACTCGCAGCACGACAGCATGCCGTGGGTGTACTGCACAGTGGGCACGGCCACGTTGCCCCATTCCATGCCGGTGTTGGCGCCGCATTCGATGAAATGCATGCGCGACACCGCCGGCAGGCGCATCAGGTCGTCCATGGTGTAGACGCGCGGCGTGCGCACCAGGCCGTTGAGCATCAGGCGGTGGCGGGCCGGGTCGATATCGTGCCAGCCCTGATGGTGGCGCTCGAAATGCAGGCCGTTGGGGGTGATGATGCCGAAGAAGCCCTGCAGCGGCGCGAAGGCCACCGAAGCGGCGGAGACGCGCGTCAGGCCCGGCGACTCGCGCCGCACCAGGTTTTTCTCATGCACGGAGGGCTGCCCGTACGGGCGTGCAGCCACCGGCTGGCCGAGCGAGGTGGCCCACGGCTGCGGCTGCAGGATGGCGGGATCGCCGTCGGCTGCCAGTGCCTGGCGGCCCGCCGTGGCGGCGGCAATCCCCGCGGCCGCGCCCAGGAAGCTCTTGCGCAGGAAGTCGCGCCGCGGCGCGTCCAGGCCGTGCCGGCCGATGTCCTGCTGCAGCGATGCGCTGACGAAGTGCTCGGGCGCGGGCACGATGCGCCCGGGCCGGTTCCGTTCCTGCAAATCGGTCTCCTCCGGCGCGCTCGCCACGGCCCTTGGACCGGTCGGCGTGCCTGTTATCGGGCCGCTGCAGCGGGTGCGGCAGCGATCCGTTTACCGGAAGAGCTGAGCTAGCCTGCGGTGCGCCGCCTGCGCGCCGGGGCTTCGGGTGCCGGCTGTGCCATGAAGCGGTCGACCACGCCGGAGGGCAAGGCGCTGTCCTCCAGCCGGCTCGCCACCTGCACGCAGACCGTGCGGCACAGCTCGATCACGCTTTCGTCCGCAATGGCGTAGAACACCAGGTTCGCCTCCTTGCGGCGCGACAGCACGCCCGAGCGGTACATCGCGTTGAGATGCCGCGACACATTGGTCTGCGACGAACCCACCGTCTCGACCACCGTGCTGACCGGCTTCTCGCCATCGCACAAGGCGTGCAGGATCTTCAGCCGCGTCGGCTCCGCCAACAGGCTGAAGTAGCCCGATACCTTTTCGAATACGCGATCCAGCTCTTCCATGGCATCCAATATATTCGTATATGCGTGAATGCGCATATAGTGTTTACCCACTGATGCAGCACAGCATAAGTGCGGCGGGAGGATCAGCGGCGCGCCAGCGCCCTGCCCGCCCACAGGCGCTGGCCGAACACATTGAGCAGCAGCCCGGCCATTACCACTGCCGCGCCCGCCCACTGCGCGCCGGACAGGTCCTCGCCCAGCAGCACATGCGCCGACACCAGCCCCACCACCGGCACCAGCAGCGTCAGCGGCGCCACCTGGCTGGCCGGGTAGCGCGTCAGCAGCCGGCCCCACATGGTGTAGCCGAACACTGTCGCCGCAAAGGCCAGGTAGGCCACGGCGAACACGGCCATGCCCGACACATGGGTGACGCTCTGCACGATGCGCGCCGGGCCCTCGACCCACAGCGACAGCAAGGCGAACGGCACGATCGGGATCAGCGCGCCCCAGATCACCAGCCCCAGCAGGTCGACCGGGCCGATCTTCTTGCTGACGATATTGCCGCTGGCCCAGCAGAACGCCGCGCACAGCGTCAGCACGAAGCCCGCCACGCTCATGCCGCCGGCGCTGCCGGCACCGGCCCCGATCAGGGCCAGCCCGCCCGCCGCCACCGCCATGCCCGCGATGTTGTGCCAGCGCACCGGCTCGCCCAGCCACAGCGCCGCAATGGCCAGCGTGAAGAAGGCCTGCGACTGCAGCACCAGCGAGGCCAGGCCGGCCGGCATGCCGACCGCCATGGCGTAGAACAGGAAGGCGAACTGGCCCAGGCTGATGGTGACGCCGTAGGCCAGCAGCAGCCGCCACGGCACGCGCGGGCGCGGCACGAAGAAAATCGCCGGGAACGCCACCAGCAGGAAGCGCAGCGCACCCAGCAGCATCGGCGGCATGTCCGCCAGGCCAACCTTGATGACGACGAAGTTGACGCCCCAGACGCAGACGATGGCGAGGGCGAGTAGACGGTCTCTGGCTTGCATGAGGGGGCTGGGGGGCGCGGCCCGGCACAGTGCCGGACAAAACCCGTAGGGTAGCAGCCCCCGGCCTTCGGGGCATGGCCCGCCCTGCACCTACCCCAGCATCTCCGCCCAAATGCCCTTGGCCCATGCCAGTGCGTAGTCGCCTTCGAGCTGGTTCGGCGCCTCCGACAGCCCGCCCGATCCCGGCACCGTGACCATGGTCTTCTGCGCCGCGTCATAGCGATGCACGCTGGCCACGTGCACCGCCTCGCGGTCGGAGGTGAAGCTGTAGCAGGTGTTGTTGTAGAGCGGCTGCGGGTCGGGTGCCCGGCCCGACAGCAGCGCGACCATGGCCGCGGCCGCGACCTTGCCATGCTGGTTGGCCATATGGCCCGACTTGGGCATCAGCGGCGCGATCTGGATGGCATCGCCGATCACGTGGATATTGGCCGCGGCGCGCGACTCGAAGGTGACGAAGTCCACCTCGCACCACTTGCCATTGGCCGTGGCCAGCCCCGCCGACACCGCGATCGCACCGGCGCGCTGGGGTGGCAGCACGTTGAGCACGTCGGCACGCTCGTCGTCCTGCACCTCGAACTTGAGCGTGCGCGTGGCGGGGTCCACATCCACCGCGTTGAACTGCGGCCGGTATTCCACCATGCCCGGGTACTGCGACGCCCACACCTTGCGGAACAGCCCGGCCTTGGAGGTGATGTCGGGGTTGGCGTCCAGGATCAGCACCTTGCTGCGCGGCTTGTGCTGCCTGAAGTAGTACGCCACCTGGCAGGCGCGCTCGTAGGGTCCCGGCGGGCAGCGGTAGGGCGCCAGCGGGACGCTGATGGCATAGGTGCCGCCGTCCGGCATGGCCTCCAGCTGGCGGCGCAGCGCAACGGTCTGCGGGCCCGCCTTCCAGGCGTGCAGGACCTGGTCGCCGCCGGGCTGCTTCAGCCCGGGCAGCGCATCGCTCATCATTTCGACGCCGGGCGACAGCAGCAGGCGGTCGTAGGGCAGCGTGGCGCCGCCCGCGAGGCGCACGGTCCGTTTGGCCGGGTCGATGGCCACGGCGGTATCGCGCACCAGCCGCACGCCGTGGCGGCGCACCAGCGCGTCGTACGGCAAGGTCAGGTCCGCCAGCTGCCGGCTGCCGCCGAGCACCAGGTTCGACAGCGGGCAGGAGATAAAGGCCGGATTGGGTTCGACCAGCGTGACCTCGATCGCCTGGCCGCTCCACTCGCGCAGGTAGCGCGCGGCGGTGGCGCCGCCGTAGCCACCACCCACCACCACCACCCTGGCCGGCGCCGCGGCGCGTGCCGACCCGACCCCGACCGAACCCAGTACTGCGGCGCCCGCGGCGCCCAGGAAGCTTCGTCTTTGCATGGTAGTCCCCCGCTGTCAGCGCACCGCGGCGAACCACGCCGTGATGGCCGCGATCTGGTCGTCGCTGTAACCCTTGGCAATCTGGTGCATCACCGTGGCCGGCCGCGTGCCGGCCTTGAAGGCCTGCATCTGCGCGGCCAGTTCCGCCTGCGGGCGGCCGGCCAGCGGCGGGATCGTGCTGCCCGCCGGCGCGCGCCCGGCGGGGCCGTGGCAGCTGGTGCAGGCGGCGGCCTGGCTGCGCGCACGCAGCGCGGCATCGGTGGCAGGGGCGGCGCTGTCTGCCGACAGCGCCGGCTGGGCGCCGCACAGCGCCGCGGCCAGCAGCGCCAGCCGCAGCAACACAGCGGGCCGGGGGAAGATTGTCATGGTCTCGCTCCGTGTAGGGCCGGCACTGGGTTCCGCTTGGGGGCGGCCGGCGTGGCTACCGTAGCACATCGGGCAGGGACCGTGTGCGGTGAAAACCGCAGAAGGACAAACGGCGTCCGCATGAGCGGACGCCGTCGGAACCGGCCCGGGAAGCTGGGCCGGGCGTGTGCTCAGGGCAGGTTGCGGCCCGGCGGCAGCGTCACCGGCGAAGTCACCGGTGCGGCGACCGGGCTGGTGGTCGCGGTGGTGCCCGTGGCGGCCCCGGCCGGCGCATCGATCGGACCGCCCACGCCCGGCACCGACTGCACCGGCGCCGGCGTGCCGACATTGCCGTCGAACGACGGGTTCTGCGAGGTGGAAGCCGAGTCCAGGCGCGCGCGCTCGGTGTCGTTGACGTAGTCGAAGGCCTTGACCACCTTGGTCACGCCCGAGGCATTGCGCGCCACGTCGGTGGCGCGGTCGCCCTCGGCGGCGGTGACCACGCCCAGCAGGTAGACCACGCTCTTCTCGGTGGTGACCTTGATCGAGTTGGACGGCACGCCGTCGGCGGTCATCAGCAGGGTCTTGACCTTGCTGGTCAGGTAGGCGTCCTGGCTCTGGGTCATGAAGCCCGGCGAGTTGACGACCTCGAGCTCATTGATCACCACGCGCGCATTCTGCAGGCCACGCACATACTGCTCGACCTGCTGCTTGACGGTGTCGTTGCTGGCTTCGCCGGTCAGCAGCACCTTGCGGTTGAACACGGTCACGTTGACGCGGGCCTGGCCGCGGTAGCGCGAGTTGATGGTGTTCTCGGCCTCGAGCTGCAGGCCGCGGTCCACGGTCTGGGTGGCGGCCGGGCGGCGGTCGGTGGCCATGGCCACGCCGGTCCCCATGGCGCCGGCGATCACGGGGAAGCAGCCGGCGAGCTGGGTGGCGCAGACCAGCACGGCCGCCGCGGCCAGGCTGGCGCGGCCAAGGCCGGCGGTGCGGGAAGGATGGCGCGCGCCGGCGCCGTTCCGGGGGGCTTGCGTAGTGGGCAGGTTCGTCATGCGGTCCTTGCTGTGGCTGGATGTTGGGAATGGGAGGAAGGCAGCATCAGGCTTCCCCGAGCAGTGCCTCGTCGATGCCGTCGCACAGGCAATGCAGGGTCAGCAGGTGCACTTCCTGGATGCGCGCGGTGCGCTCGCTCGGCACGCACAGGTGGATATCGAATTCATCGAGCAGGCCGGCGATGGTGCCGCCACCCTTGCCGGTCAGCGCAACCACGGCCATCTCGCGCTGGCGCGCGGCTTCGATGGCGGCGATCACGTTGGCAGAATTGCCCGAGGTGGAAAGCGCCAGCAGGATGTCGCCGGGCTGGCCCAGCGCCTCGACCTGCTTGGAAAACACCTTGCTGAAGTCATAGTCGTTGCCGATCGCGGTCAGGATCGAGCTGTCGGTGGTCAGCGCGATCGCGGCCAGGCCGGGGCGCTCGCGCTCGAAGCGCCCGACCAGTTCGGCGGCAAAGTGCTGCGCATCGGCTGCGGAGCCGCCGTTGCCGCAGGCCAGGATCTTGTTGCCGCTGGTCAGCGCGCCGACCATGCGTTCCACGGCGGCGTCGATATAGGGGGCCATCACCGCCGCGGCCTGTCGCTTGGTCTCGGCGCTGTCTAGAAATTGTTGCTGGATACTGTCGATACTCATGGCTCTGGGGCCTTGTTGTTGCCATTGCGATCCGCGGATCGTACCTTAGGGTCTGCCGCGCATTATGAACCAGCCCCGGCGGCATCCTGGTCAAAGGCATGCTGCAGCCAGTCCAGCCGGCCGGGTTCCAGGGCCACCACGTCGAAGCGGCACGGCGGCACCTGCGCCAGCGTGGCCAGGTAGTGCGCTGCTGCCAGCAGCACGCGCCGCTGCTTGGCCGGCGTGACGCTGGCGGCCGCGCCGCCGAAGCCCCGGCCGCTGCGCTGGCGCACCTCAACGAACACCAGCGTGCCGTCCGGCGCGCGCATGACCAGATCGATCTCGCCGCCTTTGCAGCGATAATTGCGCACCACGGGCTCAAGGCCCTGGCGCCGCAGGTGTGCCAGGGCCCGGTCCTCCGCCTGCGCACCGCGTAGCTGTGTGTTTTGCAACTGCGTGGTGGATTTGAATGATGGCATCAACGGAAGTTCTCAAGCATGAGTGACTGGATCTCCCTGGCGGCCAGCCAGTCCTACCCGGCCGGCACCCTTTATGTCGTGGCCACGCCCATCGGCAACGTCGCCGACCTGTCGCTGCGCGCGCTGCATGTGCTCGGCCTGGCCGACGCCGTGGCCTGCGAAGACACCCGCAATACCGGCCAGCTGCTGTCGCGCGTGGGCCTGCAGCGGCCGCTGGTGGCCGTGCACGAGCACAACGAGCGCGAGGCCGCGGGCCGCATCGCGGCGCGCCTGGCGGCCGGCGAGCGCATCGCCTACGTCTCCGACGCCGGCACGCCGGGCATCTCCGACCCGGGTGCGCGCCTGGTCGAGGCGGTGCGCGCCGCCGGCCATCCGGTGGTGCCACTGCCCGGCCCCAGTGCCGCGGTGGCCGCGCTGTCGGTGGCGGGCGACATGCTCGATGCCGGCGAAGGCCGCTTCACCTTTGTCGGCTTCCTGCCCAGCAAGCCCAAGGCGCGCACCGAGGCCATCGCCCGGCTGGCGGCGCTGGACCACGCCTGGGTCTGCTACGAGGCGCCGCACCGCATTGCCGACACGCTGGCAGCGCTGGCCGCGGGCCTGCCAGGCGAGCGCCGGCTGCTGGTCGGGCGTGAACTGACCAAGCTGTTCGAGGACATCGCCGTGCTGCCCGTGGCGCAGGCGCCGGCCTGGCTGGCCGCCGACCCGAACCGGGCCAAGGGGGAATTCGTGCTGGTGGTGGAAGGCGCTGGCGCCGCAACTGCCGCGGATGGCTTGCCGGATGCCGAGGCCCAGCGCGTGCTGGCGCTGCTGCTGGCGGAACTGCCGGCCAAGCGCGCCGCCAAGCTGGCGGCCGCCATCACCGGCGCCGGCACCGATGCGCTCTACCAGCTGGCGCTGGCGCAGCGCGCGGGGCAGGCAGAGGACTGACGCGGTGCGCGCGTGATCCCGGGATCGGGAGGAGGAAGGTAAAGCAGAGGTGTCAGCGCGCGGCGGCATGCGGCGGCGCTGCCCTGGTCAGCGCCGTGTGCGCTTGACGGTCTTGCCGCCGGCCTTGGTCGACTTGCGCGCCTTGGCGGGCGCCAGCGAGTTGGCCAGTTCCGGCACGGATACGTCGTCGTCGCCGCTGCCGTCGCCGGCCTCGGTGCCGCCGGCATCGATCTGCGGACCCAGCGCGGCCACTTCGGTGCGCGTCAGGCGGCGGATTTCGACGTTGGTGGCGCCGCGTTCGACGAAGCCCAGGCGGCGCGCGGCGCCGTAGGACACGTCCAGCACGCGGTTGCCGTGGTATGGCCCGCGGTCATTGATGCGCAGCACTGCAACCTTGTTGTTGCGCAGGTTGCGCACCAGCACCCAGCTGTCGAGCGGCAGCGTCGGATGGGCGGCGGTCATGGCGCGCATGTCGAAGCGTTCGCCGTTGGCGGTCTTGCGGCCATGGAAGCCCTTGCCGTACCAGGACGAAACGCCGCGCTGCTCGAACGTGCCGATGTCGGCGCGCAGGCCGTCCAGCGAGCTGCCGCTGCGGCCATCGTCCGCGTCATAGCCGAACAGGTTCCAGCTGCCGCCGCCCGAGGCGCGCGCGGACTTGTTGTCTGCGTCGGTGCGATCGGTCTTGCCGGCCTTGCCGTTCTTTGCCGCGCGCGTGGGCACGGCGCCAGCGTTGTCGTTGCTTGCGTTGTCGCCTTCAGGGGGCGTGGCACAGGCGGCCAGCACCACGGCACATGCGGTGCATGCGCCGAGCTTGGCCAGCCGTTGCCAGCGCTTAACGAGAGCGGAGATCCGTAACATGGGCGGCAGTCTAACATTGACTCTTTACGACTATCTCTTTCATTTTGTTACGAAATCTGTGCGATTTCGCACGATCATGACCTATCTGCCCGGAATCCCGCTTGTGGCAAGGGATTCCCGCCCGAGACGGGGCTTTCGCGCGGGTAATGCATAAAGCACACGACTTGCATCGCGGGCGGGGAATCGCCGCCCGGCGCTACAATGCTGGGCACCGCCCGCCGTCCGTGCGGGCCACTCCGTGGCGCCCGGCCAGAAGGCGCCCGGCGCACAAGATATCGTCCATGAAAGCCCTGCTCATTCCCGTCACGCCCTTCCAGCAAAACTGTTCGCTGCTGATCGATGAAAGCACCGGCCGCGCCGCGGTCTGCGATCCCGGCGGCGACCTGGATCGCATCCGTGAGGCGGTCAGGGAGCAAGGCGTCACGCTGGAAAAGATCTTCCTGACGCATGGCCATGTCGATCACTGCGCCGGCGCCGCAGCGCTCGCGCGCGAGCTGGATATCCCCATCGAAGGTCCGCAGCAGGACGAGCGCTTCTGGATCGAGCAGCTGCCCGAGCAGACGCGCCGCTTCGGCTTCGGCCACGCCGAGAGCTTCGAGCCAGACCGCTGGCTGGAGAACGGCGACACCGTGCAGTTCGGCAACGAGACGCTGGAGGTCTACCACTGCCCCGGCCACACGCCCGGCCACGTGGTGTTCTTCTCGCGCGCCAACCGGCTGGCGGTGGTGGGCGACGTGCTGTTCGCCGGCTCGATCGGCCGCACCGACCTCCCGCGCGGCAACCATGCCGATCTGATCCGCTCGATCCGCACGCGGCTGTGGCCGCTGGGCGAGGACGTGACTTTCATTCCCGGGCACGGCCCGGTCTCCACCTTCGGCGTGGAACGCCGCAACAACCCGTTCGTGGCCGATCACCTGACCGACGTGGGCTGAGGCCGTGGCCAAGCGACAGGTGCCCGACACCCGCCCGGAGATCTACGTCAGCACCGACGTGGAAGCCGACGGCCCGATCCCGGGCCCGCATTCGATGCTGTCGTTCGCGTCCGCGGCAATGCTGGCGGACAAGACCGTGGTGGGCACGTTCTCCGCCAACCTCGAGACCCTGCCCGGCGCCGCCGGCCACCCGGTGCAGATGCAGTGGTGGCAAACCCAGCCCGAAGCCTGGAGCGCCTGCCGGCGCGACCTGCAGCGCCCCGAGGACGCCATGGTCCGCTATGTCGAATGGGTCGAGAGCCTGCCCGGCAAGCCGGTCTTCGTGGCCTTTCCGGCCGGCTTCGATTTCACCTGGATGTTCTGGTACATGATGCGGTTCGCCGGGCGCTCGCCCTTTGGCTGGGCCGCCCTCGACATCAAGACGCTGGGCTTTGCGCTGACCGGGCGCCCCTACCGCAAGACCGTCAAGGCGGCCTTCCCGGCCGCCTGGATGGATCCGCTGCCGCACACCCATGTGGCGCTGGACGATGCGCTCGAACAGGGTGCGCTGTTCTGCAACATGCTCGCTACGCTGCGTGAGCGCGAGGCCGCACTGGCCAGCCTGGCGTCCGATGTCGCAGCGGACGCTAGCGAGCCCTCACCTTCGTCCGAGCAGCCCTGAACGGTTGCTGCGCCGCGGCAGCCAAGGCGGCATGCCCCTTGCAGGCTTTGCGTTCGCATCCCACGCCAGCGCGCCTATAGTAGAAGCGGATATGGCGTACCGGGCGAAACGAGCCACAGACTATCCGGCGCACTTGCGCAGCCACGCCATATGCCGTTTGAGCCATGTTGCCCGGATCGCGCGGCGCCTGCCGAGGAGGTGTCGATCATGCGTTTTCATACCGACCTGCACTTGAGAGACCTGGCCGGCCGGATCCATTGGCCGCATGCCACGCGGGGCGCCACGCCTATCACCCATCGCCACACCTCGGATGAGGACGCCGAAGTCGCCAAGGCCACGCTATACGTCAGCACGGTGACGCTGGTGGTGCTACTGGTCGTACTGGCGGCCATCGCTTTCGGTCAGGAGGCCATGCACTGGCTGGGTGTTCATTAGACGACCCGCCTGAAGCTGTTTGCCTCAAGCACCGGCCGGCCCCCACCACGTGGGGGCCGGTTTTATTTGGTGCCGTGCATGGGCTGGCTCAGGCCAGCAGCGGCGCCACGTTCTCGGGCGGCCGGCCGATCGCGGCGCGGCGGTTGCGCACCACCACCGGACGCTGCAGCAGGATCGGGTTGTCGGCCACGGCGGCCAGCAGCTCGGCCTCGGTCAGGCCAGGATCGGCCAGGCCCAGATCGGCGTACGGCGCTTCGTTGTCGCGCAGCATCTCGCGCACCGGCACGCCCAGCATGGTGTGCAACTGGCGCAGCGTGGCCAGCGACGGCGGCTCTTTCAGGTATTCCACGATTTCCACCGGTTCGCCCAGCCGCTCGCTGGCGGCCTGGACCAGGGCGAGCGTTTCGCGCGACTTGGAGCAGCGGGGGTTGTGGTAGATGGTGATCATGGCAGGGTCCTTTCTTGTCGTTGCCGTGCCCCGCCCCGGGGCGTTGGCACTAATGCGGTGCAAATCAATCCGCACTATATACAAGACACCGGCCCTCGCGCAGCATCACGCTGGTGCAAGTGGCCGGCACGCATCCTGCGTTGCCCCAAGTCCTTGCATAGGGCGCCATTCCCGATGACTTCCACTACCGTTTCCGCCACGACGCCGTCCGCCGGCACGCGCAAACCCTTCACCCTGCGCGACGCCACACCCGCCGACGTTCCTGCCATCCACGCCATCTACGCGCACCATGTGCTGCACGGCCGCGCCTCGTTCGAGGAAACGCCGCCGAGCCTGGACGAGATGCAGCTGCGTTTTGCCGAAGTCCACCGCAAGGGCCTGCCCTACCTGGTCGCCGTGCGCGACGGCGAGGTGCTGGGCTATGCCTATGCATCGTCCTACCGCGCGCGCAGCGCCTACCGCTTCGCCATCGAGGATTCGATCTATATCGACCACCGCCGCGTCGGCGAGGGCCTGGGCCAGGCCCTGCTGGCCGAACTGGTCGCCCGCTGCGAGACCGGTCCCTGGCGCCAGATGGTCGCCGTGATCGCCTGCACCGCCGGCGGCGAAGGCGCCGGTTCGCTGGCCGTGCATGAGCGCCTGGGCTTCCGCACCGTCGGCCGGCTGGAGGCGGTGGGGTTCAAGCACGGGCAATGGATCGATACGGTGCTGATGCAGCGGGTGCTGGGGGTGGGGGCGACGACGCTGCCGGCGTAGGAGGAATCGGCCGCGGCAAGTTCAGACGTGTCCCATAGTCGCGCAGGTGCCCTGGTATCGACAATGCGTATACTTCGTCATTACAAGGACATTGGACATGCTGGTGTCGGAAGAAGCCCCGTTCATTCTCACGCTGAACCCGCAATTGCGTGACGCATTCATAGCCGAGGCCGCGGCTGAGGGCCTTACCACCTCGCAGGTTGCTGAGGCGCTGGTGCGCGAGTATCTGGCGCGGCGCAGGCAGGCACGCGACGAGGAGGTCCTTTTCCAGCAGATGATTGAGGAAGGCAGGGCTTCGATGCGTGCCGGCATCGGCATTCCGAATGAGCAGGTGGAAGCAGAGTCCGCCGCGTGGTGTGCCGCGATATTGCGGAAAGCTTGAGAACAAGAAAGCAAAGCGCCACGGGGTCTCCGTGGCGCTTTTGCGTTGGCCGACCGCCTGTTGGCGGTCCGGCTCAATCGAAATGACTTACTTCATCAGGTCCGACAGCGCCAGCGCCACCACCTTGGTCGCGCGGTTCAGGTCGTTCAGGCGCAGGTTCTCGTCCGAGTTATGGCCGCGGGCTTCCATCAGCGTGCGCGGGCCGGCGCCGTACAGCACGGTCGGGATGCCGCGCTTGGTGTAGTGGCGCGCGTCGGTGTAGAGCGGCACGCCTTGCACCGGGATCTCCACGCCGAATACGGACTCGGCACGGCTCTTCAGCGCGCCGATCAGCTTTTCCACGCCCGGCAGTTCCGACAGCGGCTCGGCCAGGATGATGCGCTCGACCTTCACTTCGATGCCCGGACGGTCCTTGGCGGCCTTTTCCACCACGGCGCGGATCTCGCCTTCGGCGTCGAAGCCGATTTCCTCGGGGATCATGCGGCGGTCGACGCGGAAGGTCACCAGGTCAGGCACCACGTTGGTATTGATGCCGCCCTTGATCAGGCCGACGTTCAGCGTGGCGGTGTCGATGCCCGGCACCTTCGACTTGCGCGTGGCCAGCTCGGCGCGCAGGCCGTAGATGGCTTGCAGGATGTGGGTGGCGGCTTCGATCGCATCCACGCCCGTATGCGGCATGGCGGCGTGGCCCTGCTTGCCCTTGACCGTCACTTCGACGTGCAGGCAGCCGTTGTGCGACGAGGTGATGCCGTACGAGAAGCCGGCCGAGATGGCGTAGTCGGCCTTGCTCAGGTTGTTGTCGAGCAGGAACTTGGGACCGATGTCGCCGCCGGTTTCCTCGTCATAGGTGAACTGCAGCTCAACCGCGCCGTTGATCCTGGCGCCCTGCTTCTCTGCTTCCATCAGCGCCAGCACGGCGTAGGTGTAGGTGGCGAAGTCAGATTTGGATACTGCCACGCCGCGGCCGTACATGACCGGGCCGTGCTCGCTGTCGGCCACTTCACCGCCGTACGGGTCCTTGGTCCAGCCCAGGCCCGGGGGCACCACGTCGCCGTGGGCGTTCATGGCGATGGTCGGGCCGCCCGTGCCGAACTGCTTGCGCACGATCAGGTTGGTGGCGCTGATCATGCCGGCTGCCTTCACCAGCTCGTCCGGCACCTTGTGCGCCTCCACCGTGAAGCCCAGGCCCTCCAGCAGTTCCTTGGCGCGCTTGCCATGGGCGTCGCAGTCGCCTGCGGGGTTGTCCGAGGGCACCTTGACCAGTTCGGCCAGGAAAGCTTCCTGTTCCGGACGGTGCTGGTCGATGAACTGCGTCAGCGTGGTTTCAGTGGGGTTCATATTGTCTCGTGCGGTCATGACTTGTTCTCTCAACTACGGAGGGGTTCGGGTGGGTTCCGGGGAATCTGCGCTGGCTTACTGCGGCAGGCGGAAGTGCTCGACGAAATCGCTGAACACGCGCGCGGACAGGGCGGCGTCCTCGGCGGTCATGGTTTCGGTGGGATGGTGGCTGATGCCGCCGTTGCCGCAGCGCACGAACAGCATGGCGACGTCGGCGATGGCGGCAATGGCCATGGCGTCGTGGCCGGCGCCCGACGGCAGGTGGCGCACCGGCACGCCCTGGCGGGCAATCGCGGCGGCCCATTGCTCTTGCAGCCACGGGGCGCAGGGAACACTCTTCGCCTCATGGGTCTTGCGCACCTGCGTGCGCACGTTGCGGCGCGCGCACACGCGCTCGATCTCGGCCAGCACGTCGTTGACGGCGGCCTCGCGCTCGGCGTCAGCGCCGGCGCGGATGTCGATGGAGAACACGGCGCGGCCCGGCACCACGTTGGCGGCGCCGTTGGGCACGTTGAACTGGCCGACCGTGCCGACCAGGCCCGGCTTGCCGCCGCAGCGCTTCTCGATATACAGGCCGATCTCGGCCCCGGCCATGGCGGCGTCGCGGCGCATGTCCATCGGCACCGTGCCGGCGTGGCCGGCCAGGCCTTCGAGCTCGACGATAAAGCGGGTGGCGCCGGAGATTGCCGTCACCACGCCCACCGGCAGGTTTTCATTGAGCAGCACCGGACCTTGTTCGATGTGGACTTCGATGAAGGCCGCGACCTTGCTGCTGTCATGCCTGGCGGCGGGCAAGGCAGCGGCGTCGAAACCGGCCTCGCGCATCACCTGGCGCATGGTCTTGCCGCTGTCGTCGACGTTGTCCAGCACGTTGTTGTCGAAGGTGCCGGCGATGGCGCGGCTGCCCAGCAGCGTGGCCTTGAAGCGCACGCCCTCTTCCTCGGCAAAGCCGACCACCTCGATCGCAAACGGGAAGCGCTTGCCCTGGCGGTTCCATTCGGCCACGCACGCGATCGGCAGGATCACGCCGAGGTTGCCGTCATAGCGGCCGCCGTCGCGCACGGTGTCGAAGTGCGAGCCCGTCAGCAGCGCCGGCGCATCGGGCGAAGTGCCCTCATAGCGGCCGATCACGTTGCCGGCGGCGTCGCGCCGCACCGTCATGCCGGCCTGCTGCATCCATTCGGTCAGCTGCGCGGCGGCGCCGTGGTGGGCCTCGGTCAGGTAGGTACGGGTGAGCATGCCGGGCTGCTCGGTGTGGACGGCCAGGGCGTCGGCCCAGGCCATGATGCGCGTGCCAGTCTCTGCGGCGGACGGCGACGGATTTGCTGCCATGCGTTGTCTCCTGCTGGAAGTGCGTGAACGCCGCGGCGGGTGGTCCGGCAAGACCCGCCGGCGTCTGCCGCAAGGCCTGCCGGCGCGGGCGTGGCGCCCGGGCCGAAGCTCTATTCTGTGCGATTCATGTTAGCACAGTGAATTCAAAAATTGCATACAAAAATGATATGCACTATATTCGCTTCCACGTTCAGACAATTTGCCGCGGACAATCCGGTCCGGACAGGCGATTGCGTGGATTCCGCCTCAACAGGGGGGCCATCCGCGAAGTGGCGCGCTCCCGACCCGGAAGCCAGCACGGAACGTAAGGCCGGCAGCCACCCGCCAGTAGAGCAGTACGGGGCCGCCGGTGATTCCTGGATCAGATGGGCCAGCCAGCGCCAGCCAATGGACAGGCGCCGGACCGGCCCGGTACGGAGACAACCATGCAGCATGCAGTTCCCTCGCAGCCCCGCCCCGGCGCCCCCCAGCCCCGTTTGCACATCCGCTTCACCCGTTCGCTGTTTGGCCAGGTGCTGATTGCCCTGGTAATTGGCACGGCACTCGGCCTGGCATTCCCTGAATTCGCCGCCAAGCTCAAGCCGCTTGGCGATGCCTTTATCAAGCTGATCAAGATGCTGATCGGCCCGATCGTGTTCTGCGTGGTGGTGGCCGGCATCTGCGGCGCCGGCGAGCTGAAGAAGGTCGGCCGCGTCGGCATCAAGGCGGTGGTGTACTTCGAGATCGTCACCACCATCGCGCTGGCGCTGGGCATCCTGCTGGCCTATGTGTTCCAGCCCGGCGTCGGCATGAATGTCGACCCGCGTTCGCTCGATGCGTCGGCCATCGCCGGATTTATCGACAACGCGACCAAGGTGAAGGACCAGGGCACGGTCGACTTCCTGCTCAAGCTGATCCCCAATACCGTGTTCGGCGCCTTTGCCAACGGCGACGTGCTGCAGGTGCTGCTGGTGTCGATCCTGTTCGGCTGCGCGCTGTCTCTGGTGGGTGAGCCGGGCCGGCCGCTGGTCAGGCTGATCGACACCTTCTCGCATACGCTGTTCAAGATGATGGGCTTCATCATCAAGCTGGCGCCGCTGGGCGTGCTGGGCGCGGTGGCCTTCACCGTGGGCAAGTACGGCATCGGCTCGCTCAAGCAGCTCGGCTTCCTGGTATTCCTGTTCTACGGCGCGGTGATCGTGTTCGTGCTGGTGGTGCTGGGCACCATCATGCGCGTGTGCGGCTTCTCGGTGATCAAGCTGATCCGCTACCTGCGCGCCGAGCTGCTGGTGGTGCTGGGCACGGCCTCGTCCGACAGCGTGCTGCCGCAGGTGATGAAGAAGCTGGAGTTCATGGGCATCAAGAAGTCGGTGGTGGGCCTGGTGATCCCGACCGGCTACTCGTTCAACCTGGATGCGTTCTCGATCTACCTGACGCTGGCCGCGGTTTTTATCGCGCAGGCGACCAACACGCCGCTGGCGATGGGCGACCTGCTCGGCATCCTGGCGGTGGCGCTGGTCACCTCCAAGGGCGCGCACGGCATCCCCGGCTCGGCCATCGTGATCCTGGCCGCGACGCTGTCGGCACACCCGGCGATTCCCGCCATCGGGCTGGTGCTGGTGCTGTCGGTGGACTGGTTCATCGGCATCGCGCGTGCACTGGGCAACCTGATCGGCAACTGCGTGGCGACCGTGGTGGTGGCCGCCTGGGAGAAGGATATCGACCGCGAACGGGCCCATGGCGTGCTCAACGGCGCCATCGAGGCGACCGACCTGGATGCTGGCCTGGCCGCGATGGCGGAGGACGGCGTTACCGCCGGTTCTCCGGTCCCTGCGCCGGGGCGATAGAATCACGCCATCTCCCCAACCGCGCAGCCCCTGCGCAAGTGCGCTGCCATGCCCGAGCATATCGATCCTGACATGACCGCCGAAGCGATCGCCGAAGACATTGTCGCGGCCATCGTTTCGCACCGCCTGCCGCCCGGCACCAAGCTGCGCGAGGAGGCCCTGGCCAGTGTCTACCGCGTCAGCCGCACCAAGGTGCGCGCGGCGCTGCTGATGCTGTCCAAGGACAAGGTCATCCAGATCGTGCCCGACAAGGGTGCCTTCGTGGCCAAGCCCAGCGCCGAGGAGGCGCGCGAGGTCTTCGCGGTGCGCCGCATCCTGGAAGCGGCGCTGGCGCGCGAGTTCGTTGCCAAGGCGACCCCGGCCGACTACAAGCGCATCGACCGCCACCTGGCGGCCGAACGCAAGGCGCTGGGTGGCAACGATGCGCAGGTACGCACCCGGCTGCTGGGCGACTTCCATATCGTGCTGGCCGAGGTGGTCGGCAACGGCGTGCTGACCGAGATGATGCGCGAGCTGTCGACGCGCAGCGCGGTCATCACCATGCTGTACCAGTCGCGCCGCGACGCGGCCTGCTCGTCGGACGAGCACCGCGAATTCATCGAGGCCGCCCGTGCCGGCGATGTCGAGCGGGCCGTCACGCTGATGGTGGACCACCTGGGCCACGTGGAAGGTGCGCTGCATTTCGAGGAAACCGCGCCGGTGTCGCGCGGCAAGGACCTGGTGACCGCGCTGCTCGCGTAGGCGTCTGCTTGACGTGAGTCAAAGCGGCCACTGCCGCCCGCGCGCACACTTGACCCCGCCATGAAGACGCGGGGGCGCACTTCATGAGCACTCTGCCTTCCGGCACCTCATCGTCGGAAGGCCGCCCGCACGCTGCAACGGTGTGCGGGCTTTCTTTTTTCTGAGGACTGGGTTTTGCGCTGCGGAATGGCGCCCTGTCCCGCCGCCTGGCCGCGACGCAGTCCCGCACCCGTTTTTTCCTTTCCCGCCAGCTAGTTGCAGCGCCCGGAAGGCATTCCCGGCGCCGCCATTGTTGCGTCCGCGGTGGCCGGCATTGCCGGCAATACGCGAGATCGAATCCCGGCTTCGGGTTAGGATGCCGGAGGCCCGAGCCAGAGGCCGGCGCCGCCCCCCGCAGGATCCGGGGCGGACGCACACCAGAACAGAAACATGGAGACCGTCATGCGCCATCGCGCGATACCTGCGCTGCAGCCACGCCGCCGGCGCTAGCTCTCCCCTGCATTTCGCAACGCCACGGTCCTGCCTGACGCCGGATCGCGGCCCGCATCGCATGACCATCGATCGAGAGGACTTCCCATGCCCAGTGCCTTCCGCCCCGACGCCTTTGCCGGCAAGACCATATTCGTCGCCGGCGCCTCCTCCGGCATCAACCTCGGCATCGCGCACGGCTTCGCGCGCGCCGGGGCGAAGCTGGCGCTGATCAGCCGCACCGACGAGCGCATCCAGGCCGCCGCCGACACCATCACCGCGGCCGGCGGCACCGCCATCGGCATGGCCGCCGACGTGCGCGACTATGCCTCAGTGGAAGCGGCCTTCGCACGCGCCCAGGACAAACTGGGACCGATCGACGTGGTGATCTCCGGCGCCGCGGGCAACTTCCTCGCGCCCGTGGTCGGCATGTCGGCCAATGCCTTCAAGACGGTGGTCGATATCGACCTGCTCGGCACCTTCAACGTGTTCCGCGCCAGCTTCGACCACCTGGCCAAGCCGGGTGCGTCGCTGATCGCGATCACCGCGCCGCAGGCGGTCAACGCCATGATGTTCCAGGCCCATGCCTGCGCCGCCAAGGCCGGCATCAACATGCTGATCAAGTGCCTGGCGATGGAATGGGGCCCGGCCGGCGTGCGCGTGAACGGCATCTCGCCCGGCCCGATCGCCGACACCGAAGGCATGGCGCGGCTGGCGCCCACGGCCGAGATGGAGGCGCGCTACAAGGCCCGCCTGGCGCTGCGCGACTACGGCACCAAGGACGATATCGCCGATGCCGCGATGTACCTGAGCAGCGACAACGCGCACTACGTCACCGGCACCATCCTCGACTGCGACGGCGGCAGCAAGCTGGGCGACGCCTCCGCCGACGCGCTGAAGAAGCCGCAGTAAGTTTCCGCACCCGCACCGAACCACGACCAAGCAACAAGGAGAACCACCCATGACGGCATCCGTCCTCTATCAAGCCAGCGAAGGCGTGGCCACGCTGACCCTGAACCGCCCGGACGTGCTCAACGCGATGAACGGCGACCTGATGCGCGAGCTGCGCGAGGGCGTTGAGCGCGCCGCCGGCGATGCCGGCGTGCGCGCCGTGCTGATCACCGGCGCGGGCCGCGGCTTCTGCGCTGGCGCCGACCTTGCCGCGCGCGGCAAGGATGGCATCTCCGATTCCGGCACGCTGCTGCGCGAGCGCTACCACCCGATCATCATGGCGCTGCGCCAGATGCCCAAGCCGGTCGTCACCGCGGTCAACGGCGTGGCCGCCGGTGCCGGCATGAGCCTGGCGCTGGCGGGCGACGTGGTGCTGGCGGCCCGCTCGGCCAGCTTCCTGCAGGCCTTCTCCAAGATCGGCCTGGTCCCGGACGCCGGCAGCACCTACTTCGTGCCGCGCTATGCCGGCGAGATGCGCGCCCGCGCGCTGGCCATCCTGGCCGAGAAGATCGATGCCGAGGAGGCCCAGCGCATCGGCCTGGTGTGGAAGGTCCACGCCGACGACGCGCTGCAGGACGAGGCCGGCAAGCTGGCCCGCCACCTGGCCACCATGCCGACCATGGCCTACGGCATGATCAAGGAAGCCCTCAACCAGAGCTTCGACAACGACCTGGCCGCGCAGCTCGAAGTGGAGGCCACGCTGCAGTCGCGCGCCAGCCGCAGCGATGACTGCAAGGAAGGCGTAGCCGCCTTCATGGAGAAGCGCAAGCCCCAGTTCAAGGGCCGTTGAGAACCCGCATCACAAGGAGCCAGCGCATGAGCGCCAGCAGCAACGAACGTATCCTCGTCACCATCGAAGACGGCGTCGCCGACGTCCGCCTGAACCGCCCCGACAAGATGAACGCGCTCGACCAGGCCATGTTCGACGCGCTGATCGAGACCGGCGAGCAACTGGCGCGCATGCCCGACCTGCGCGCCGTGGTCCTGTCAGGCGAGGGCCGCGCCTTCTGCGCGGGGCTGGACATGGGCCGCATGGCGGGCATGTTGTCGGGCGGTGGCGGCGAATCCCGCAACGACAGCATCGGCGCGGGCCGCCTCGGCAAGCGTACCAACGGCATGTCCAATCGCCCGCAGTACGCGTGCATGGTCTGGCGCGAACTGCCGGTGCCGGTTTTCGCCGCGGTCCACGGCGTGGCTTTCGGCGGCGGGCTGCAGGTGGCGCTGGGCGCTGACGTACGCTACGTCGCGCCCGATACCAGGCTGTCGGTCATGGAAATGAAGTGGGGGCTGGTGCCCGACATGGCCGGCATGGTGCTCACGCGCGGCCTGGTGCGCCCCGACGTGCTGCGCGAGCTGATCTACAGCGCGCGCGTGCTGAGCGGCACCGAAGCCTGCGAACTGGGCCTGGGCACCTACCTCGCCGACGACCCGCGCGCCGCGGCGCTGGAAGCCGCGCGCCAGGTGGCACAGAAGAACCCGGATGCGATCCGCGCGGCCAAGCGCCTGATGGCGGTGGTGGAGCGCGGCGACAATGCCGCCATCCTGCAGGCCGAGTCCGACGAGCAGGACCGGCTGGTCGGCTCACCCAACCAGCGCGAGGCAGTGCTGGCCAATATGCAGAAGCGCGCGCCGCGCTTCGAGCCGGCGGGCTGAAGCAAGCCGCTCAGTGGTGGTGCCGCGCGGCTCGCCGGCGGCGCCACCACAACGCATAGACCACCACGTTGACCACCAGCACCACCGCGCCGAGCCACAGCTGCACCGCGGGCGTGAGCCCGGCCGGATAGATCAGCGGCAACAGGTAGCGCTCGACAAAACCGCCGCTGTAGCCCGCCTGTCCCGCGGCCCGGCGCAGCATGTTTTCCAGCGGCGTCAGCGGGCAGATCCAGCCGGACCATTCGATCAGCACGCCCCACACCGCCGCCGGCAGGTGCAGCCATGCGACACGCGGCCAGCGCAACACCAGCAGGCCGCCCGCCACCACGAACAGGATAAACAGCCCGTGCACGATGACCACCAGGTCGGCCAGCCAGGCTGTGATCGGCATCGCGCTCGGCGGCGGCCTCAGTTGCCGCCCGCCGTGTCCATCCAGTAGCCCGGGCGCGCGAACTGCGCCTTCAGGTGCTCGATGAAGAAACGGATCTTGGCCGGCACCGGCCGCTGCTGCGGGTACACGGCAAGGATGTCGTAGGCCGGCAGCGCGTATTCGTCCAGCACCGTGATCAGTTCGCCGCTTTCCAGCTGCGGCAGGATCTCCCAGGTCGAGCGCCAGCCCAGGCCCAGGCCCTCGCCGGTCCAGCGGTGCAGCAGCTCGCCGTCGTTGCAGTCCAGGTTGCCGTTGACGCGCACGGTCACGGTCTTGCCGTTCTGGCTGAAGTACCAGCCGCGCTGCTGGCCGCCCTGCAGGTTGAACGCCAGGCAGTTGTGCTGGGCCAGGTCGTCCAGCGTCTGCGGCACGCCGTACCTGGCGAAGTACGCCGGCGTGCCGCACACCACGCGCTTGTTCGAGGCCAGCTTGATCGCGACAAAGTTCGGGTCGATGGCGCCGCCGATGCGGATGCCGACGTCATAGCCTTCGCGCACCAAGTCGACCACGCGGTCGGTCAGGTTGAACGAGATCTGCACTTCCGGGTTGGCCGAGAGGAACGCCGGCGCGTGCGGTGCCACGTGCTTGCGCCCGAACGCCGCCGGTGCCGAAACGATCAGGTGGCCGGTGGCCTTGTGCTTGCCTTCGGCGATCAGCATCTCGGCGCGGTCCAGGTCGGCCAGCGCCTTCTTGCACTGCTCCATGAACACCGCGCCCTGCTCGGTCACGGCGATGCGGCGCGTGGACCGGTGCAGCAGCTTGACGCCGATGCGGGCTTCCAGCGCGTTGATGCGGCGGCCGATCATCACCGGCGTCACGTTCTGCGTGAGCGCCGCGGCCGCCATGCTGCCGTGCTCCACCACGGCGATAAAGGCTTCGATTTGCTTGAGTTTGTCCATCGGATATTCGTCTCCCGGGCGCCATTGTGCGGCATCCCCGGGGATGTGGCATCCCTGCGCGGCTGATGGGCAGGATCGCGGCATCCGCATACGGCCGCGTCAGGGCCGCTACCAGGGGCATGCCGCGTCACCCCAAGCCGGTGCGGAATCAGGCGGCCGGAGCCGCCCGCGCCCTGACCTGCGCGTTCATCTCGGCCGCTTCGCCCAGCACATGGGCCAGCCGCCGCAGCGGCCGGCTGCATTGCACGTGCAGGTACAGGTAGCAGGCCGCGCCGGTCACCACCATCACGCCGTAGAGCCACAGCAGCGTCCCGGCCATGGCCTGCTGGCGCGGCAGTGCCGCCACCACGGCCGCGGCCGGCGCCAGTGCCAGCAGCCCTGCCAGGGTGCGCGCAGCACCTTCCCACAACCGCAGTTGCAACACCACACGCCGCTGGCGCGCCTGCAGCTGCTGCGGCGGGATGCGCGCCAGCCGGCGCAGCAGCGCATCCTCGGCCACGCTGTGGCGGTCCATCTCGGCGGCCTGCCAGCGCAGCGGATGGCGCAGCCTGGCCAGCACGGTGCCGGCGCGCGTGAGTCCGGCGCCGACGTAACAGGCGGCCGACAAGGCCAGCAGCGCCTCGAAGGTCCGCAGCGACCACGGCGGCACCGGGTGCTTCAGCCACAGCCGCCAGACGGCCAGGGCCGCGCCACTCAGGATGGTCGCGACCAGCGCCGCGATAAAGCCCGCCCACAGCGCGCGCCCGAGGCGGCCGCCCGGCGCCGGAGGGTAGGCGGCCGGCCCGGGCGGGACGGCGACAAGCGCCTCAAGCAGTTCGTAAGTAGACGGCAGCCTGGAATACATGGTCGGCCCGGATGGCGAGGAATCCCGCCATTTTGCCGCACTGCGCTGCGGCGGCCGGCCGGCGCGGCCCCGTACCCACCGCTGCGCTGCGTGCCCGCACCGTCACACCACATATCCAATTGCGTACCCCGGCGTACCCCCGCCGACCGTCCGATCTGGCTTCCAAGGCGATATTGCGTACCCCAGGTATCGAATCAACTGATCTCCCTTCTGTTTATCCCACCCCGCCTGCGGGAATAGGATCGACTCCAACGGAATTCACACCATCACTGGAGACAAGATCATGGCAAAGATGAGAGCAATCGACGCGGCAATCGCCGTGCTGGAGAAGGAAGGCGTGACCACGGCATTCGGCGTGCCGGGCGCGGCCATCAACCCGTTCTACTCGGCAATGCGCAAGTCGGGCAACATCAACCACGTGCTGGCCCGCCACGTCGAGGGCGCCTCGCACATGGCCGAAGGCTACACCCGTGCCGAGCCGGGCAACATCGGCGTCTGCGTCGGCACCTCGGGCCCCGCCGGCACCGACATGATCACCGGCCTGTACTCGGCCTGGGCCGATTCGATCCCCATCCTCTGCATTACCGGCCAGGCCCCGCGCGCCCGCCTCTACAAGGAAGACTTCCAGGCCGTCGATATCGAGTCGATCGCCAAGCCCGTGACCAAGTGGGCCGTGACCGTGCGCGAGCCGGCCCTGGTGCCGCAAGTGTTCCAGCAAGCCTTCCACATCATGCGTTCGGGCCGCCCGGGTCCGGTGCTGATCGACCTGCCGTTCGATGTGCAGGTGGCCGAGATCGAATTCGATGTCGACACCTACCAGTCGCTGCAGCCGTACAAGCCGGCAGCCTCGCGCGCCCAGATCGAGAAGGCCATCTCGATGCTGAACGCGGCCGAGCGCCCGCTGATCGTGTGCGGCGGCGGCGTGATCAACGCCGACGCGGCGGATCTGCTGGTCGAGTTCGCTGAACTGGTCAACGTGCCAGTGGTGCCGACCCTGATGGGCTGGGGCGTGCTGGCCGACGACCACCCGCTGCAAGCCGGCATGGTCGGCCTGCAGACCTCGCACCGCTACGGCAACGCCACGCTGCTGGCTTCGGACTTCGTGATGGGCATCGGCAACCGCTGGGCCAACCGCCACACCGGCAGCGTCGATGTCTACACCAAGGGCCGCAAGTTCGTGCACGTCGATATCGAACCCACCCAGATCGGCCGCGTGTTCGGACCTGACCTTGGCATCGTGTCGGACGCCAAGGCCGCGCTGGAACTGTTCGTTGAAGTTGCCCGCGAAATGAAGATGGCCGGCCGCCTGCCGTGCCGCAAGTCGTGGGTGGCCGACGTGCAGAAGCGCCGCCGCACCATGCAGCGCAAGAGCGATTTCGACAACGTGCCGGTCAAGCCGCAGCGCGTGTACCGCGAGATGAACCAGTACTTCCCGCGCGACGTGCGTTATGTCAGCACCATCGGCCTGTCGCAGATCGCCGCGGCCCAGTTCCTGTCGGTCAATGAGCCGCGCCACTGGATCAACTGCGGCCAGGCCGGCCCGCTGGGCTGGACCATCCCGGCCGCGATCGGCGTGAAGACCGCCTCGCCGGATTCGGATGTGGTGGCGATCTCGGGCGACTACGACTTCCAGTTCATGATCGAAGAACTGGCCGTGGCCGCGCAGTTCAAGGTGCCGTACATCCACGTGGTGGTGAACAACTCCTACCTCGGCCTGATCCGCCAGGCGCAGCGCAACTTCGAGATGGACTACTGCGTGCAGCTGGCCTTCGACAACGTCAACTCGCCTGAACTGAACGGCTACGGCGTGGACCACGTCAAGGTGGTCGAGGGCCTGGGCTGCAAGGCGATCCGCGTGTTCAAGCCGGAAGACATCGCCCCGGCCTTCGCCGAAGCGCGCGACCTGATGGCCGAGTTCTCGGTGCCGGTGGTGGTCGAGGTGATCCTGGAGCGCGTGACCAATATCGCGATGGGCACCGAGATCGACAACGTCAACGAATTCGAGCCGATCGAAGACCTCGAGGACATCGAGGAAGCGATCCTGAAGGAAGAAGTGGAAACGGCGTAAGCGGCACCATTCCAACATGGAAGCGCGGGCCACGGCCCGCGCAAATCCAGCGCCCCTGCATCACCGGTTCTGCACCGGCAGAACGACAACACAACTAAACCGGAGAGACTCATGACTAAACTTGCGGCCAACCTCACCATGCTGTTCAATGAAGTCGGTTTTCTCGACCGCTTCGAAGCCGCCGCGCGCGCGGGCTTCCGCGGCGTGGAATTCCTCTTCCCCTATGCCTTCCATGCGGATCAGATCGCTGACCGCCTGAACCGCTTCCAGCTGGACCTGGTGCTGCACAACCTGCCCGCCGGCAAGTGGGAAGCGGGCGAGCGCGGCATTGCCTGCCACCCGGACCGCGTCGGCGAGTTCCAGGACGGCGTGGGCGAGGCCATCAAGTACGCCAAGGTGCTGGGCGTGCGCCAGCTGAACTGCCTGGTCGGCATCCAGCCGCAGAACGTCAAGCGCGAGCAGGCCCAGGAAACGCTGGTGGAAAACCTGCGCTTCGCCGCCAGCGCGCTCGCTGCTGAGCATATCGACCTGCTGGTCGAGCCGATCAACACCTTCGACATCCCCGGCTTCTTCCTGTCGCGCACGCAGCAGGCGGTGGACCTGATCAACCAGGTCAATGCGCCCAACCTGTACGTGCAGTACGACATCTACCACATGCAGCGGATGGAAGGCGAGATCGCCAACACCATCAAGGCCAACCTGCCGAAGATCAAGCACGTGCAGCTGGCCGACAACCCGGGCCGCAATGAACCGGGGACCGGCGAGCTGAACTACCGCTTCCTGTTCAAGTTCCTGGACGAGATCGGCTACAACGGCTGGATCGGCTGCGAGTACAAGCCGAAGACCACCACCGAAGCCGGCCTGGGCTGGCGCGCCGAGCACGGCGTGCAGTAACGGGTTACCACCTACGCCAACCAAGACAGACTTAATCTCATTCAAGGAGACATCAACATGGCAAACCAACGCAACGTCGGCTTCATCGGCCTGGGCATCATGGGCGCACCGATGGCGGGCCACCTGCGCGCCGCCGGCCACACGCTGTTCGTGCATGACGTCAACCCGGCCCCGCAAGCGCTGGTCGATGCAGGCGTGACCGTCTGCACCAGCGCCGAGGAAGTCGCCAAGCGTGCCGACATCATCGTCATCATGGTGCCGGACACCCCGCACGTGGAAGCCGTTCTGTTCAGCGAAAAGGGCGTGGCCGCCGCGTTCAAGGCTGCCGGCAAGGAAGCCAGCCACAGCAAGATCGTGGTCGACATGAGCTCGATCTCGCCGATCGCCACCAAGGACTTCGCCGCGCGCATCAACAAGCTGGGCGCCTCGTACCTGGATGCTCCGGTGTCGGGCGGTGAAGTGGGCGCCAAGGCTGCTTCGCTGACGATCATGGTCGGCGGCCCGCAGGAAGCCTATGACCAGGTCAAGCCGCTGTTCGACCTGATGGGCAAGAACGTCACGCTGGTCGGTGGCAACGGTGACGGCCAGACCACCAAGGTGGCCAACCAGATCATCGTCGCGCTGAACATCCAGGCCGTGTCCGAAGCCCTGCTGTTCGCCTCCAAGGCCGGCGCCGATCCGGCCAAGGTGCGCCAGGCGCTGATGGGCGGCTTTGCGGCTTCGCGCATCCTGGAAGTGCACGGCGAGCGCATGGTCAAGCGCACCTTCGACCCGGGTTTCCGCATCGAACTGCACCAGAAAGACCTGAACCTGGCGCTGCAGGGTGCCAAGGCACTGGGCGTGGCACTGCCCAACACCGCCACCGCGCAGGAGCTGTTCAACACCTGCGCCGCCAACGGCCTGGGCAAGCAGGACCATTCGGCCCTGTGCCGCGCGATCGAGATCATGTCTAACCACCAGATCGCCAAGTAAGCAGCAACCACGTCGTCCCCGCCCTGCGGGGACGACTAGCTTTCCCCGTCAGCACCAGGACTTTTCATGCTCGCCACCGAACCTCAAGCCGCCCTGCTCTCGCCCCAGCGCGCCGCAGCGCATCCCGCACAGTCCGACGCGCGCGCGCTGTTGCGCGACCTGTTCGACACCGCGGTCGCTTCCGTCAGCGCTAGCCATTGCCTGCCGCCGCACCTGCCCACGCCGCCCAAGGGCCGCACGGTGGTGATCGGCGCCGGCAAGGCCGCTGCCGCGATGGCGCAGGCGGTCGAGGCGCACTGGCAAGGCGAGCTGTCGGGCCTGGTGGTGACGCGCTACGGCCATGGCGCCGATTGCCAGCGCATTGAAGTGGTCGAAGCCGCGCATCCCGTTCCCGACGAAGCCGGCCAGCGCGCCGCGCAGCGCATGGTGGAACTGGTGCAGGGCCTGACCGCCGACGACCTGGTGCTGTGCCTGATTTCCGGCGGCGGCTCCGCGCTGCTGGCCGCGCCCGCGCCGGGCCTGACGCTGGCCGACAAGCAGGCCGTGAACAAGGCGCTGCTCAAGAGTGGCGCGAGCATCGGCGAAATGAACTGCGTGCGCAAGCACCTGTCCGCGCTCAAGGGCGGACGCCTGGCGCTGCACTGCGCCCCGGCCCGCGTCGAGACCCTGCTGATTTCCGATATCCCCGGCGATGACCCGACCCTGATCGCAAGCGGCCCGACGCTGCCCGACGCGACCACCTGCGCCGACGCGCTGGCCGTCATCGCCAAGTACGGCATTGAAGTCCCCGCCAACGTGCGCGCCCACCTGGAGAGCGGCGCCGGCGAAACGCCCAAGCCCGGCGATGCCCGCTTCGAAGGCCACCGCAACGTGACGCTGGCCACCGCGCAGCAATCGCTGGAAGCCGCGGCCGCGCGCGCGCGTGAACTGGGCTACGAGGCCCACATCCTGTCCGACTGCATCGAAGGCGAAGCCCGCGAAGTGGCCGAAGTGCACGCTGCCATCGCGCGCCAGGTGGCGCAGCGCGGCCAGCCCTTCAGCAAGCCCTGCGTAATCCTGTCCGGCGGCGAGACCACCGTGACCGTGCGCGGCAAGGGCCGCGGCGGGCGCAATGCCGAGTTCCTGCTGGCCCTGGCGGTGGCGCTCGACGGCCTGGCCGGCGTGCACGCAATTGCCGGCGACACCGACGGCATCGACGGCTCCGAGGACAACGCCGGCGCGCTGCTCTCGCCCGACACCCTGACCCGCGCCGCCGCGCGCGGTCTGTCGGCGCGCGCGCACCTGGACAACAACGACGGCTACGGCTTCTTTGCCGGCGTGGGCGACCTGATCGTCACCGGCCCGACCCGCACCAATGTGAATGACTTCCGCGCCATCCTGATTGTGTAGGTCCTGCAGTCGTCAGCGCAGTACCGCCATACCGAAGCAGTCGTTCACCTGAACAGCATTACCCGGCGCGCCACATGGCGCGCCGTCCGCGAATGGAAGAGGAGACATCATGAGACGCCAGCGCAAAGCGAAGATCGTTGCCACGCTTGGACCCGCAAGCACCGACATCGCGGTAATCCGCGAACTGTTCGAGGCGGGCGCCGACGTGTTCCGGCTGAACTTCAGCCACGGCACGCACGAAGACCACCGCGCGCGCTACGATGCCGTGCGCAAGATCGAGGCCGAAACTGGCCGCCCGATCGCGATCCTGGCCGACCTGCAGGGCCCGAAGCTGCGCATCGGCACCTTCGCCGCCGGCAAGGTCGCGGTGCGCGCGGGCGATGTATTCGTGCTCGACAGCGATCCCACCCCGGGCGACGGCACCCGCGTCTACCTGCCGCACCCCGAACTGTTCGCCGCCGCGCAGCCGGGCCAGTCGCTGCTGATCGACGACGGCAAGGTACGCCTGTCGATCGAGGCGGTGACCACCGGCACCATCACCACGCGCGTGGTCAACAACGGCACGCTGTCCGACCGCAAGGGCGTGAACGTGCCCGACGCCGTGATCCCCATCCCCGCGCTGACCGAGAAGGACCGCAAGGACCTGGACTTCGCGCTGTCGCTGGGCGCTGACTGGATCGGCCTGTCGTTCGTGCAGCGCCCGTCCGACATCGTCGAAGCGCGCGAGATCGTCGGTACCCGTGCCGGCATCCTGTCCAAGATCGAGAAGCCGGCCGCGCTGCAGCAGCTCGAAGAGATCGTGCGCGTGTCCGATTCCGTGATGGTGGCGCGCGGCGACCTCGGCGTGGAACTGCCGCCCGAGCGCGTGCCCGGCGTGCAGAAGCGCATCCTGCGCGTGTGCCGCCAGCTGGGCAAGCCGGTGGTGATCGCCACGCAGATGCTGGAATCGATGATCGACTCGCCGGTGCCGACCCGCGCCGAAGCGTCGGACGTGGCCAGCGCCATCTATGAAGGCGCCGACGCGGTGATGCTGTCGGCCGAGTCGGCCAACGGCCGCTACCCGGTGCCGGCGGTGTCGATGATGAACCGCATCGTCACCGAGGTGGAACGCGACCCGCTGTACCGCAACCTGCTCGACGCCCAGCACGAGACCCCGCTGAACACGCGCCAGGATGCGATCTGCGCGGCGCTGCGCGAAGTCACGCAGATCATCGGCGCCGTCGCGACCGTGACCTACACGTCCTCGGGCGCCACCGCGCTGCGCGCCGCGCGCGAGCGGCCGTGCGCACCGATCGTCAGCATCACGCCAAACCTGGAAATCGCGCGCCGCCTGGCCATTGCCTGGGGCGTCCACTCCACCGTGAGCCCGGATGTGCAGAGCGTGGATGAAATGGTCGAAGCCGCCACGCGCGCGGCGGTGGCCGAAGGTTATGCCGTGCCTGGCGACCAGATCACCATCGCCGCGGGGATGCCGTTCGGGCAAGGCGGGACCACCAACCTGCTGCGCGTGGCTGAAGTTGGCGCCAGCGCGGTGGCAACCGCACCGGCTGCGCGCGAGGCCGCCTTGGCCTGACCGCGCTGCTTGCGTTCCCGTCCCGGAACGTTCGCGTCATGACGGAACCGGGTGCAGACCCGGTTTCTTTGTTTTGCCGCACACCGCCTGCGTTGCCCGTCTCCAGGGCGAGTGGGTGGTGTTTTTTTGTTTGGGCCTGGTGTCCGGCACCGAAAACAGCAGCTGACACTGGATTGCTATACTGCTTGCCATCCTCCCACCCCGCAATTTCCCCTCCCCCCCGGAGTCCCCCATGCGCCTAGATGACGAAGCCGAAAGCCAGCACGTTGAAGACCGCCGCGGCGGATTCGGCGGTGTCGGCGGCAAGACCATCGGCATCGGCACGGTCATCGTCGCGCTGGCGGCGTCCTATTTCTTCGGCATCGACCCGATGCTGATCATGCAGGGCGCCTCGGTGCTGCAGGGCTCCGGCCCGCAGCAGCAACAGCAGCAGGCGAACCGCCCGCCGGCGACGGATCAGATGACGGTGTTCACGCGCAAGGTGCTGGGCAATACCGAGCGCACCTGGCAACACATCTTTGAAGCCCAGCTGAACCGCCGCTATGCGCCCCCCACGCTGGTGCTGTTCTCGGGCGCCACACCCACGGCATGCGGCACCGGCCAGTCGGCGATGGGTCCGTTCTACTGCCCCGGCGACCAGAAGGTCTATATCGACCTGGCCTTCTATGACGAGCTGCGCCAGCGCTTCGGCGCCAGCGGCGACTTTGCCCAGGCCTATGTGATCGCGCACGAGATCGGCCACCATGTGCAGAACCTGCTGGGCGTATCGGACAAGGTCGACAGCGCGCGCCGCCGCATGGGCGAGGCGCAGGCCAACCAGCTCTCGGTGCGCATGGAACTGCAGGCCGACTGCCTGGCAGGTGTCTGGGCCGCCACCGCGCAGCGCGCCAACCAGCAATTGCTGGAGCCCGGCGATATCGAAGAAGGCCTGAAGGCCGCCGCCGCGATCGGCGACGACCGGCTGCAGCGCCAGTCGCAGGGCTATGTCGTGCCGGAGGCCTTTACCCATGGCTCCAGCGAGCAGCGCGTGCGCTGGCTGCGCCGCGGCATCGAGTCCGGCGATATCCGCAAGTGCGATACCTTCGCCTCGCGCGACCTGTAAGCGCAGGCTCCACCCCCGACGTGGGAAGGGTGCCGACAATGTGATGTTTGCGTTGCCCGGACTTTGTTCCCTGTCTATAATCGCCGGCAAGGCCGCATTGCGACGGCCAGTCGCCGGCGTCGATCCTCACCGATCCTTCCTGCCGCAGCGCCGGGTTCTCCCCTCAGGACCCCTGCAAGCGCCGCGGTGCACGCCGGCCCCGGTCTGCGGGCCACGCGCCCCCTGACCGACAGGCGACCCGACACGCGGCCAGATCTGCACCATCAGCAACATCGGCCCGGCTTTGCCGCGACTCGACGCCTCTTGCCGCTAAGCCTTGCGGCGTCTCCACACCCAAGCCGTTCCGTTCCAACCGCACCGGAGCCACGGCCGATCTTCACTTGCCGTGCGCCCGTGCCAGCCCTGACCTGACATGGCGTCGTTTTTCCTGAAGCGCCCGGCGTTTGCCTGGGTGCTGGCCATCCTGACCGTGGTAGCGGGCCTGGTGGCCCTGAACCGCATCCCCATCGCCCAGTACCCGGCGGTGGCGCCGCCCACGGTGATCGTCTATGCCGATTACCCGGGTGCGTCAGCGCGCACGGTGGAGGACCGCGTCACCGCGGTGCTGGAGCAGCAGATGCACGGCATCCCCGGCCTGCTCTACCTGGATTCCAGCAGCGAGGGCGGCACCGCCACGGTGACGCTGGGCTTCCGCCAGGGCACCGACCCGCAGCTGGCGCAGGTCAACGTGCGCAACCGCGTGGCGCAGGCCGAGCCCTTGCTGCCCGAGGCGGTGCGCCGCGGCGGCGTCTATGTCGACCAGGCCAGCAGCAGCGCCTTCATGTACGTGTCGCTGGTGTCCGACAGCGGGCAACTGGACGAGACCGCGCTGGGCGACTTTGCCGCGGGCTCGGTGCTGCCGCTGCTGCGCCGCCTGCCCGGCATCGGCAAGGCCGAGCCATACGGCGCCGAGTACGCGCTGCGGATCTGGTTCGATCCCGACAAGCTGCACGCCTTCAACCTGACCACGGCCGAGGTCGAGGCCGCCATCCGCGCGCGCAACGGCAACGTGACCCCCGGCCAGCTGGGCGCCGCGCCGGCGCTGCCGGGCCAGCCGTTCCAGGCGATCGTGCGTCCGCCCGCGCCGATGAGCGATGCGCAGGCGTTCGGGCGCATCGTGGTGCGCGCGGCCACCGACGGCTCGGCCGTGCTGCTGCGCGACGTGGCGCGGGTGGAGTTGGCCGCCAGCGACTACCGCTACGGCTCCACGCTGAACACTCGCAACGCCGCGTCGATCGGGCTGAAGCTGGCCGACGGCGCCAACGTGCTGCAGACCTCGCGCACCGTGCGCGCCGCGCTCGATGCCGCCAGCAAGGGCTTCCCCGGCGACGTGCGCTATGAGATCTCTTACGACGGCGCCACCTTCGTGCAGGCGTCGATCTCGCGCGTGGTGCTGACGCTGGTCGAAGCCACGGTGCTGGTATTCCTGATCCTGTACCTGTTCCTGGGCAACCTGCGCGCCACGCTGATCCCGTGCATCGTGGTGCCGGTATCGCTGCTGGGCACGGTCGCGTGCCTGTATGCGCTGGGGCTGTCGCTGAACGTGATCACGCTGTTCGGCGTGGTGCTGGCGATCGGCATCCTGGTGGACGACGCCATCGTGGTGGTCGAGAACGTCGAGCGCATCATGCGCACCGACGGCGTGGGCGCGATGCAGGCCGCGGCGCGCTCGATGCGCGAGGTCTCGGGCGCGCTGGTGGCGGTGACGCTGGTGCTGTGCGCGGTGTTCGTGCCGATGGCGTTCTTCGGCAGCGCGGTGGGCGTGATCTACCGGCACTTCGCGGTGACGCTGGCGGTATCGATCGCGTTCTCGCTGTTCTTTGCGCTGACGCTGGCGCCGGCCATGTGCGCCAGCCTGCTGCGCCACAGCGCGGCGCCGGCGCGCGGGCCGCTGGCCTGGTTCGATGCGCGCTTTGCCGCCTTCACCGGGCGCTATGCCGGCTGGGTGCAGGCGCTGCAGCGCAGGCGGCTGCGCTGGCTGGCGGTCTACCTGGCGTTGACGCTGGCATGCGGCTACGCCTTGTGGAAGATGCCCAGCGGCTTCCTGCCAGAAGAGGATACCGGCGAGATCGTGGTCGATGTCGAGCTGCCCGCCGGCAGCACGCAGGCCGACACGCGCCGGCTGGTGGCCGGGCTGGAACAGTGGATGCGCGACCAGCACTACCCGGTGCATTCGAGCTTTGCCGTGCTGGGCTGGTCCAGCGGCGGCAGCGGCGAGCAGCGCGCCAGCCTGTATATCGGCCTGACCGACTGGAAAGCGCGCGGACGCAAGCACACGGCCCAGGCCGTGCTGGAGCGGCTGTCGGCCGGGCTGGAAACCTGGCCAGGCCGCGGCGCGGCGCAGCTGTTTGCGTACAACAGCTCGGCGCTGCCGGAACTGGGCAGCATCGGCGGCCTGGACATGCGCCTGGTGGCGCGCCAGCCGGTGGGGCGCGAGGCGCTCTTCGCCGCGCGCGACAAACTGCTTGAGCGCGCCAGGCAGGACCCGGTGCTGGGCGAGGTGCGCGCCACCACCGGCCAGCCGGTGCCGGCGCTGGACCTGAAAATCGACTACCGCAAGGCCGAGGCCTTCGGCGTCGATGCCGATACCGTGCACCACACGCTGTCGGCCACGCTGGGCTCGCGCTATATCGACGAAGTCGCGCGCGAGGGCCGCGTGCGCCGCGTGATCCTGCAGGCCGACGCGCCGTTCCGCATGCAGCCGGACCAGCTCGCGCGCGTGCACGTGCGCAACGCACAGGGCGCGATGGTGTCGCTGGCCGCGTTCGCCTCGCTGGAATGGGGGCGCGGCGAGGTCACGCTGGAGCGCTTCGACGGCTTCAGCTCGGTGCGCATCAATGCCGAGGTCGCGCCGGGCCACACCACCGGCGCGGCCATGACGCGGCTGGCCGAACTGGTGCGCGAGCTGGGGCCGGAATACGACGTGCGCTGGACCGGGCGCGCCTTCGAGCAGGAGCAGACCGGCACGCAGGCGCCGTGGCTGTTCGCGCTGTCGCTGCTGTTTATCTTCCTGTGCCTGGTGGCGCTGTATGAAAGCTGGACCCTGCCGCTGGCGGTGATCGCGATCGTGCCGACCGGCCTGATGGGCGCGGCCGCGGCGATCTGGCTGCGCGGCATGCCCAACGATGTCTACTTCAAGGTGGGTGTGGTGGTGATCATGGGGCTGGCGGCCAAGAACGCGATCCTGATCGTCGAATATGCCGAGCAGTTGCGGCGCAGCGGCGCGGGCATGGGCGCGGTGGAGGCCGCCACGCGCGCGGCGCGCCAGCGGCTGCGGCCGGTGGTGATGACCTCGCTGGCCTTTGTGCTGGGCGTGGTGCCGCTGGCAATCAGCACCGGCCCGGGCGCGGGTGCGCAACAGGCGGTCGGCACCGGCGTACTGGGCGGCATGCTGGGTGCGACGGTGCTGGGTACGCTGGCGGTGCCGCTGCTCTATGCCGCGATCGCGCGCAGGTTGCCGCGCGCGCAGCCGGAGCCCGGACACGACTCGACCGCCACGCAGCCGCCTTCGGCATGAGGAGCATGCCTGCGCGCTAACGCGGTCACGAGCCGAGGGAAGAGAAAAGCGCCTGCCTGGCGAAGAGAGAAGGAGGAGGAGGTCAGCCGGGCAGGCGGGAGAGAAAACTTGCGGCCACCGCAGTGGCCGCACGAGGTCTTTGGGAAGACCTGCGAGGATCAGACGCGATAGCCGTACAGCGAGCCGTCACCCGTGCGGGAATTGTCGAGCGCACGATCGGCAATATCACCGGTGAAGGTGTGCGCACCTTCGCTGAAGGTATCGAACTTGTCCTTCTTCGAGATCTCGCCGCTGAAGCTATGCGAGCCTTCGGTGAAGCTGTCGAACTTGCCGTCGCGGCGCGAGCCTTCCGAGTACGGGTCGAAGCGGCCGGTGCGGGCTCCGTCCGTGTATGTATCGAACTTGCCTTGCTTGGCGCCGTCCGTATACACATCGTACTTGCCGGCCTTCAGCGCATCGGCGTACACATCAAACTTGCCAACCTTGCTGGCAGCGGGGGCAGCCAACGCCACAGCGGACGCGGCGACCGCCGCGAACACAAGCGCGCCGCCAAGGATACGTCTGGCGATCATTTGGGACTCCTTCAACTGATTTCGTCGTTCTTTCTTGTATGGACCGGGATGAGACTCCGGCCGCCCTGCAATCTATGTTGCGATGCGAGCACGGACTGAAGATTAGTCACAGTCCGCGCAAGCAGAAATACCGCTGCGACGAATGGTGCGTTGCGAGTCGTGAAACGTCTGGCTTGCCGATGAATGGTGTCGATGGATTGCCGGGCACACGCGGCGCAGGACGCGCCTGCGTGGCCCCGGCAGCACGCCTCAGGCGGCTGGGATTTGGCTCAGGATGCGGCTCAAAGCGTGTACTGGCCGCTGGCTTCCGGCTGGAACGCGATCCCGGCGACACTCACCTGCTGCTCGCGGCCGTCGGGCAGCCGGTAGCTGACGGTCTGGCCGGCGCGCGCGCCCAGCAGCGCCTGGCCCACCGGCGACAGCACCGACAGCCGGCCGGCATCAAAGTCGGCCGCGTCGGGGTACACCAGCGTCCAGTTGCGCGGGGCCTGCTCGCCCGGCAGGTTGCAGACCAGGCGCGTGTTCATGGTGACCACGTCGGTCGGGATCTCTTCTGGCGCGACGATGGTGGCGCGCGCCAGCAGGCTGTCGAGCATGTCCTCAAGCTGCGCCGAGTCGGCGCGGCTGGCGATGCGCTCCAGGCGGGTCACGTCGAGTTCGGTCAGGTACAGGGTGGCGGTATTCGTTTTGGTGGCCGTCATGGCGGGTCCTCCGGCAGTCAGGTGGTTTGGCGCGGCCCGGCCAGCATGGCAGGCGGCGGCGGTCAGGTCTTGCAGGTCTGGCGTTTGCGCAGCAGCGCGGACATCAACGAATCCGGCGCGGGCCTTGCGGCAGCGGCCGGAAAACTGAAAACGCTGGCTCGGGCCCGGTTCGGCCCGGGCCCCGCTATGGAGACGAATCAGGCTGGGAACCGGGCGGAATCAGGCGGTGTGCTGATCCGGCGGGGAGAGACCGCGCTCGCGGCGCGCTGGGGCAGGATGTTGGCCGTGGCGATCGCGCACGCGTGCGCGCGGCCGGTCCGCATCAGGCGGACAGGCGCATCGGGCATCGGCGTAAGGCGATCAGTCATGGTCATGCAGAAGGGTGGATAAGGGGCAGCGGATGGTTCTCTGAACAGGCGAGCCGTGTAAGTCGTTGCTCACTACATCGCTCACTGGCTGCGCTGCCGCCGGGCCCGTGCACCGCAGCGGTGCGATCACGGGAACAGCCATCGTAGCACAGCGACGTGCCTGCGCGCCTCACCCGTTGGCAGCAGGCCCGGCCTCGTGCGCGCCCGCATGGCATTCGCAGGCCGCACCGGCGGCGGCCTGCTGCAGGTTCTGCAGGATGCCGCATTCACTGGCGGGCTGGTGGTGGTGGCAGGTCTCGCGCAGCGCGCGCAACTGCCCTTCCAGCGCCTCCAGCGCCACCCGCTGCGCATGGATCTGCGCGATCTGGCGGTCCAGCAGCGTATTGATGTCGTCGCAGTCCTGCGACGGATTGCGCTCGAACTCGCGCAGCCGCCGCACATCCGACAGGCCCATGCCGAGCGAGCGGCAGTGGCGCACGAAATTCAGCTGGACCAGGTGGCCGTCGTCATAGCGGCGATAGCCGTTGGCCTCGCGCCGGGGCGCGTCGAGCAGGCCTTCGCGTTCGTAATAGCGGATGGTCTCGACATCGCAGCCGCTGGTACGGGAGAGTTCGCCGATGCGCATGGTGCCTGGCCCTCGTTTTCTACCCTGTAACTACTACAGGGTAGGCGACAGTGTAGGCCAGTCTGGCAGGTCTTGCAGGAGTTACTGATACGGCACATATTGAGCGAGTGACGCCGACGTGCGACGGACCCTGCAGGGCGGCGCCTGTGCCTTGCCGCATCCTGTAGAATTCCTCCTACATCTACCGATAAGCCGTCCCCCTTCGTGCGCTCCCTCCGGCTACTTCTGCTGGTCATGATGCTGGCCTTCCTGCCCCTGCCGGGCTGGGCGGCGGCGTTCGCGCACGCCGAGGTGGCCACCGGCGAAATGTCGGCCGCGCCAGCGGCCAACATCGGCAACGACGACGCTGCCGGCGTTGCCGCAACGGGCGAGCCGTCGCCCGCCTCCGAAGCCGCCGAGCCGCGGTGGCAGCCCGGCGCCGACCTTGCCGAGCAACTGCTGCCGGCATCTCCGTTGTGCCTGGCCGCCTGGGGCGGCCGCGCCGGGCCGCCGCGCTATGCCGGCGCCCCGCTGCCCGAACCCGACCTGCCGCGGCTGCCGCGTCCGCCGAGCGCCTGAGTCCCACCGGCGCGGCCTGGCCGCGTCCGCCTGTTCCTGCGTGCCGCGCCTGAGCGTGCGGCGCGCGTCTGCGGCCCGTCCGCATCCTGGCTGTACCGCCCTACACACCACTGCTCCATACACATGAAACGCGTATTGCTTTTCCTGGCGACCAACCTCGCCGTCATGCTTGTCCTCAGCATCACCGCCAGCGTACTGGGGGTGAACCGCTTCCTGACCGCCAATGGCCTGAACCTGGGCACGCTGCTGGCGTTCGCCGCCCTGATGGGCTTCGGTGGCGCCTTTATCTCGCTGCTGATGTCCAAGACCATCGCCAAATGGTCGACCGGCGCGCAGGTCATCACCCATCCCAGCACCAGCACCGAGCTGTGGCTGGTGCAGACCGTCGAAAAGCTGGCGCAGCGCGCCGGCCTGCCGATGCCGGAAGTTGCCATCTACGATGGCGAACCCAATGCCTTCGCCACCGGCGCGACCAGGAACAGCTCGCTGGTAGCGGTGTCCACCGGCCTCCTGCAATCGATGTCCCATGAAGAAGTGGAAGCCGTGCTGGCGCACGAGGTCGCGCACGTGGCCAACGGCGACATGGTCACGCTGACGCTGATCCAGGGCGTGGTCAACACCTTCGTGATCTTCCTGGCGCGCGTGGTCGGCTACTTCGTCGATTCGATGCTGCGCAAGAACGATGAGGAATCGAGCGGCCCTGGCATCGGCTACATGGTCACGGTGATCGTCTGCGAGATCGTGTTCGGCATCCTGGCCAGCATCATCGTGGCGTGGTTCTCGCGCCGCCGCGAGTTCCGTGCCGATGCGGGCGCGGCCGGCATGATGGGCACGCCCACGCCGATGGTGGCGGCGCTGCGCCGCCTGGGCGGCCTGGAGCCGGATGGCCTGCCGCAGAACATGCAGGCGATGGGCATCGCCGGCGGCAAGTCGTGGATGGCGCTGTTCTCGAGCCATCCGCCCATTGAGCAGCGCATTGCCGCGCTGCAATCCGCGCGCTGAAGCCCGGGGCAAGCAATGCCCGGCGCCGCGGCCTGACTCTGGCGCGGCGCCGGCTACCTGACAGGGAGTTTTCGATGCGATCGAGCGTGCTGGAACCGACAAGCCCCGCGTGGCGCGACACGCTGGCGCGATGTCGCCATGATTGCTACCACACGCCTGGCTGGCATACTGCCGCTGAGCGTAGCGACCACGGCAGCGCCGCCGCGGTGCTGGTGCGTGACGGCGCCCACGAATTGCTGGTTCCGCTGGTGCGCCGGCCCATTGGCTGCGGCAGCTGGGATGCCACCTCGGCCTATGGCTACGGCGGCCCGGTGTTGAGCACCGATGTCCCGGCCGGCTTTGCCGAGGAGGCACTGGGCGCGGCGCTCGCGCTGCTGCGCGAGTGCGGCTGCGTGTCGTGGTTTATCCGCCTGCACCCACTGCTCAATGCCGACTGGGACAGCCGCCTCGGGCTGGTGGTGGATCAGGGCGAGACGGTATCCGTCGACCTGACCAAGAGTGCCGAGCAGCTATGGCACGAAACGCAGGCGCGCCACAGGCAGGGCATCAACCGCGCCCGGCGTGCCGGCGTGAGCGCACGCCTGGACCGTGATTTCGCCAGGCTGCCGCGCTTTATCGCGCTGTACAACGCGACCATGGCGCGCCTGGGCGCGTTGCCCTACTACTTCTTCGACACGCAGTACTACCGCACCCTGGTGCGCGCGCTGGGCGACGACCTGCTGCTGTTCGTGGCTGAGGAAGACGGCTGCATGCTCGGCGCGGCGCTGTTCACCGTGGCCCGGGGGACGGGCATCATGCAATATCACCTGTCCGCCTGGGACTGGGCGTACCGCCACCTCCAGCCGACCAAGACCGTGATCCATGCCGCGCGCGAATGGGGCCGCACCAACGGCCTGCGCTACCTGCACCTGGGCGGCGGGCTGGGTTCGGTCAAAGACTCGCTGTATGAGTTCAAGCGCGGCTTTTCGCACGATACGCATGTGTACCGGACCCAGCGCCTTGTGGTGAACCCCGACCGGTACGTGGCGCTGTCCGGCGGTGACAAAGCCACGCTGTATGACCTGGGTGGCTTCTTTCCGGCTTACCGGCGCCCGGGCGCGCGCTTCGGGCCGCCGCAGGCGGATGCCGGCGACAACGTGCCGGCGCTCGCGGCATTCAAGACCGGGACCTGAAGCCGGACTGCTGCGGCGCTAGTCGACCACCCGGCCCCGCAGCACCTTGACCTGACTGCGCTGGCTCTTGGATTCCAGCCGGCGCCGGCGTGATGCCAGCGTGGGCCGCGTGGCACGGCGCACGCGCGGCGGCGTGGCCACGCTGCGCACCAGTTCGTGCAGCCGCCGCACCGCTTCGTCGCGGTTCTGGTCGAGGCTGCGGAACTGCTGCGCCTTGATCACCACCACGCCGTCGCGCGTGATGCGGTGGTCGTGCAGCGCCAGCAGGCGTTCCTTGTGGTCGGGCGCGAGCGAGGATGCATGCACGTCGTAGCGCAGGTGCACGGCATTGGACACCTTGTTGATGTTCTGGCCGCCCGCACCCTGCGCCCGGATCGCCGTGATCAGGTATTCGTGATGGGGGATGACGAGATCGTCGGTCATGGTGGGATCATAGCAAGCGCTGGTGGCACTACCGCCACGCATAGCCGATGCCAACCCCGTAAGTGACCTGGTTGCGCGTGCCGCGCTGGGTCACGATGGGGCTGTCGGCGGCATCGCCGGTCAGGCGCTGGCCGTACACCATCGCCCCCCATACCAGTGCTTGTCGAACTGGTAGAGCAACGCCAGCCAGCCGGTGAACTGTTCCAGGCCCCCGCCCGGCTATAGACAGGCAGGCCGCTGGCCGCCGAATCCGACGGGGTGACGCCGAAATAGGTGCGGTTGAAACTGCCGCTGACCCACGTCGCGCCCAGGCCGGCTCCCGCATAGACCCGCGGGTGCTGCGGCACCCACAGCGAACCCGTTGCAGCGATATGCGTGCCGCCGTAGATGATGCCGGCATTGGTCATCACGTTGACGCCGCCGCGCAAGCGCCAGGGGACACGGCCCTGGTTCAGGTATTCATAGCCGACGTAGCCGCCGGCCTCGAACGTGGTGTCGATCTCGTGCAGGCGCGAGACCACCGGATCGTCAACGTCGTTGCGTCCAAGGCGCAACCCCACTGCCGGTCCCCACTGGAAACCGGTTAGCCCGCCAAAGTTGAACTGCGCATACGGGCCATACCATTCCAGCAGCCGGCCGCCCGGCGTGACATAACGCAGGCCCGGCACCACGCCGATCATGCGGTCCTTGCCGCCGGCAAACTCGGTGGTAGAGCCAATGCCAAGCCCGGCCATATTGGGGAGCGAACCCGGCAGGCTCAGCGGCGCAGCGGACACCGAGGTTGCTGCGCCGGCGAGCAACAGTGCTGCCAGCACGCCGCCCAGCTTGCGCAGGGGCGTTGTCGAAATTGCCATGGTGGTTTCCGGGAGCGCGGCACACGGCCCGCCGCGCGAGATTGCGTGGATCGAGTGAATCTATCAGCACTGGCGCGCGGCACGGCGAGGTGCGTGCTGAGAGTTTTCAGGGCGCGATTTAAAGCCGCGCCCGCTGTGCTGACCCGCTGATGTGAAATGTTCCGGCGCGGTTCGGGCACGCTGCGCGCAGCCGACGGCAGCCGCATCATGTTCCAGCGCATCGGCAACAGCACCCTGGCGCTGGTCGACTACTTCTCCGCCGCCGACCTGCTGCTGCGCACTGCGTTGCACCTGAGCGCCGTGCTGGCCGCCAGCGCGCTGGCGCTGGCGTTGCTGATGTGGGTCACCTTGCAGGGCATTGGCAAGCTGTTCTCGCACTGCCTGGCGCGCGGCGAAGCGCTGCGCGCGCTGCCCGAGACCGACGCGCTGACGGGCCTGACCAACCGCCGCGAGTTCGAGGCGCGCTTCGGCATCGAGTACGAGCACTGCCTGCGCGACAAGACGCCGATGTCGATGCTGATGATCGATATCGACCGCTTCAAGCGCATCAACGACAACTGGGGCCACGCCAGCGGCGAACGCGGGCTGCGGAAGCTGGCCAGTGTCATCGCACTAAACTTCGGGAGGAATTTTGGCGCGCCCGGCTGGGATCGAACCAGCAACCCCTGCCTTCGGAGGGCAGTACTCTATCCATTGAGCTACGGGCGCACAGGACGGTTTTGCAACCGGTTTGTGGGTACAGCGGTTGCGGCGGGCGAGTGCCGCCGCAGGAAAGTCGTATAGGATACCGCGTTTGCCCCGTGCCGTCCATGCGGGCCCGCCAGGGGCTTCAGGGAACGTCTCGCAACCGCCGCTTTTTGGCACTGGCGGGGGGCCTTTGGCGCTATAATCGCCAGCTATTTGCGTCAAATCGTGCCCGCCACACCGCCGATGCAATGAGTCGACCGGGGTCAAGGCCGCGCGGCTTGTTGTCGGCGACAATCAGGTCCGGTCCGGGAGACAGTCCGCAGCGCGCAAATAGCAACAGACCCAAGTCAGGCAAGGGCCGCAGCCAGCACGGGCGGTCCGCATGGGGCCGGACAGCGGTCAGCGAGTGACCAAGACCGGGCCAGAATAAGCAAGCCGAGCGTAAGCGGCCAGAAGGTTTCCTGCAAAACTGAGAGTTCTGTATGAGCGACGTCCACAACGAACACGACGAACACGAGTCTCCCATCAAGACCCCGAAGCAACTGATCGCAGTTGTGATCGCGGCTTTCCTGGTGCCGATCATCGTGATCATTCTGCTGGTCAACTTTGTCGGACACGGCTCGACTGAAAGCGCCGGCGCCGCCACCACGGCGGAAGCCGTCAACGACCGCATCAAGCCGGTTGCCTCGCTCGAAATCAAGGATCCCAACGCGCCGCGCGTCTTCAAGACGGGCGAGCAGGTCTACAAGGAAATCTGCGCCGCGTGCCACGCCACCGGCGCAGCGGGCGCACCCAAGTACGCCAACGCCGGCGACTGGACCGCGCGCATCGGCCAGGGCTTTGACGGCCTGATGAAGTCGGTGATAAACGGCAAGGGCGCGATGGCCGCGCGTGCCGGCACCACGCCGGACGACTACGCCGACTACGAACTGGCCCGTGCCGTGGTCTACATGGCCGACGCCGGCGGTGCCAAGTTCCCGGAACCGGCTGCCCCGGCTGCCGCCGCGCCGGCGACTGCCGCAGCCCCTGAAGCCGCCGCCGCTCCGGCCGCCGGTGCCGCGCCTGCACCGGCAGCTCCCTCGGCAGCGGCCCCGGCAGCTGCTGCCGCCGCACCCGCTGCAGCGCCGGCCGCCTCGGCCGACGTGGGCAAGAAGGTCTACGAGCAGGTCTGCGCCGCCTGCCACGCCGCCGGCGTGGCCGGTGCGCCCAAGTTCGGCGACAAGGCCGCCTGGGCGCCGCGCCTGAAGGAAGGCATGGACGCGGTCCACAACTTTGCGCTCAAGGGCAAGGGCGTGATGCCGCCCAAGGGTGGCTACGCCGGCCCGGACGCCGACGTGATCGCCGCCTCGGACTACATGGCCAACGCCGCCAAGTAAGTCCGCCTGCTGCAAACAAAAAGCCCGCGCACATTGCGCGGGCTTTTTTTCGTCCGTACCGCTTGCGCGGCCGCTACACCACGCGCGAGTACCGCGCCCGCGGCACGAAGCGCACCGGCTGCGCGCCATCGTTGGCGGCAACGGCCTGGGCACCCGTGGACGCTGGCCGCGCGGCGTCTTCACGCAGGTAGCGGTCGAACACCATCGCCACGCGCCGCACCAGCAGCCGGCCCAGCGGCGTCACGGTGATGCGGTCCGGGGCGCATTGCACCAGTCCGTCCGCGCCCAGCGCGGCGAGGTCGGCCAGTTCCGGCGCAAAGGCCGTGCCGAAGCGGATGCCGTGGCGCGCTTCCAGCGCCGGGATATCGAGCACTCCATTGCACATCAGGGCGCCGATGATCTCGCGCCGCAGGTGGTCGTCGGCGCTCATCGCCACGCCGCGCGCCAGCGGCAGGCGGCCGTGGTCGAGCGCGCCGTAGTACTCGTCCAGCGTGCGCGCATTCTGCACGTAGCGCCCCGCGATCGCGCCGATCGCGGAAATGCCGAGCCCGACCTGGTCGTAGCCGGCATGCGTTGAGTAACCCTGGAAGTTGCGCTGCAGCCGCCCTTCGCGCTGGGCCACGGCGAGGTCGTCGTCGGGCAGCGCGAAATGGTCCATACCTATGTAGACGTAGCCCTCGGCGCTCAGCCGCTCGATGGTGGAGACCAGGATGTCGAGCTTCTCGCCGGCGGGCGGCAAGGCGTTTTCATCGATGCGGCGTTGCGGCTTGAACACATGCGGCAGGTGCGCGTAGCTATAGACCGAGAGCCGGTCGGGGCGCAGCGCCAGCACCTGATCGATGGTGCGGCCAAAGCGCGCCGCGGTCTGGTGCGGCAGGCCGTAGATCAGGTCCAGGCTGACCGAGCGGAAACCCAGCGTGCGTGCGGCATCCACCACGGCGCGGGTCTCTTCGAAGGGCTGGATGCGATGGATGGCCTGCTGGACCTCGGGATCGAAATCCTGCACGCCCAGGCTGACGCGGTTGAAGCCCAGTTCGGCCAGCAGCGCCATGCGGGCGTGGTCGACGCGGCGCGGATCGATCTCGATCGAATGCTCGCCCTCGGCCGCCAGCTCGAAATGCTCATGCAGCAGCGCCATCACGCGGCGCATCTCGCCGGGGTCGAGGAAGGTCGGCGTGCCCCCGCCCCAGTGCGACTGCAGCACCTGGCGGCGCGGCCCGAGCCGGTCTGCCACCAGCGCCATTTCGCGGCCCAGGTAGTTGACGTAGCGGGCGCTGCGGCCATGGTCGCGCGTGATGATCTTGTTGCAGCCGCAGTAGTAGCAGATGTTCTCGCAGAACGGGATATGCAGGTACAGCGACAGCGGCGCCGGCGCGTCGGCGCGGCAGGCGGCCAGTGCGTCGTGGTACAGCGACAGGTCGGGGCCGTTGTGGAAGCGGTCGGCCGTCGGGTACGAGGTATAGCGCGGGCCGTTGCCGTCGATGCGGCCGGCCAGCGCACGGAAGTCGGACAGCGCGCGGCGGTCGGGCGCAGGGGAAGTTATGGCAGACGGGATCATGGGGGCGCGGGGGTATGGGTGTATGACGGCCCATCGTAGGGCCGCACCGCCGCTGGCGCGTTGACCGCCGTCAAGCGCGGGCATTGGACCTGCGGGCGGCAGGCGTCACATTGATGTCATGTGTGGCGGATACGCTGCGCGCCACCGCCGGCCCGCGCGTCACCTGCCCCCCTGCAATGCCAACTCCCGACCAGACTCCGATGTTTCCGCCGTACCCACCGCTGCGCAGGCACCTGGCAGCACCGGCCCGGCACCGGCGCCGCCTGCTTGCCGCCGCCGGCGCGGCCCTGGCCCTGCCCGCCTGGCCAGCACTGTCGCAGGCGCGCCGCACGGTCGTGGTCGGCCACCTGCTCGACCGCGGCGGCGCACAAGCCGACCTTGCGCGCGACTACCTGGCCGGGGCCAAGGTCATGTTCGACGCCGTCAACGCCGGCAACGGCCCGGTGCGCATCGCGCACGTGGTCCGCGACGCCGATCCCGACCCGCGCCGCGCGCTGGCGCAGGCGGTGTCGCTGGCCGATACCGACCGCGCCGAGCTGCTGTTCGGCCCGGGCGACCGGCTGTTGCCGGCGCTGGCGGCATCGGCCGAGCTGGGCCGGCGCGGCGTGCAGATCGTGGCGCCGCTGTCGGGCCTTGCGCTGACGGCCGACAACGTCTGGTTCACCCGTGCCGACTACCAGGCCGAACTGGACGCGGCGGTACGCCAGCTGCGCAGCTACGGCATGACCAGCATCGCGCTGGCCCTGGCGCCGGACTTCGCCGCCCCGTCGCTGGCCCGGCTGGAGGCGCAGACCGGGACGCGCGCGGTGCCGCTCGACGCCAATCCCGAGGCCGCCGCCCGGCGCATCGCCGCCACCCGCCCGGGCGCGGTGATCGTGGCGGGCGATACCCTCGCCTACGCCGGACTGGGCCGCGCGCTGGCGGTGCAGGGCTGGTACGGTTTCCTGGTCGGGCTGTCGTCGGTCAGCGCCACCGCCGCGCGCGAAATCCTGGGCGCTGGCTACAACGGCGGCATGGTGCTGACCCAGGTCGCGCCCGGGCCGCAACAGGCCACGCTGCGGGTGGTGAAGGAACACGTGGCGCGCATGAAGCAATACCTGGATGAGCCGCCGTCGCCGGCCACGCTGGCCGGCTATATCGGCGCGGCATGGCTGGCGCGCGCGCTGGCCGGCCTGCGCGGCAGCGGCGCGGCCGAGATGCGGCGGGCACTGCAGGGGCGCGTGGACGTGGGCGATTTCCCGCTCGACTTCACGCACGGGCAGCGCGGCTCGCAGTACGTCACGCTGGCGGCGTCAGCCGCGCGGTAGGGACAGGCGCGCGGGCAGGCCGCCTTCGGGGCGGTTGCTCAGGGTCAGCTCGCCGCCATGGCGCGCGGCAATGTCGGCCGCGATCGACAACCCCATGCCGACCCCGCCGGTGGCGCGGCTGCGCGAGGATTCGACGCAGTAGAACGGCTCGAGCAGCACAGCCGCCATACCAGGTATGCCTGCACCCGGCGTCTTGTCAGCCTGGTATGCCTTTGTATCGGGACTGTAGCGCCCCGTTCAGCCCGGGGCCGTCTTGCCGCCGGTTCCCAGCAGTGCCTTGAGCGCGCCGAGCCGGTCCTTGGGGCTCATCGCCGGGGTTTCATCCACCGGCGCAGGCGCCTCCTCCAGCTTCATCTCGCCGATAAAGCGCGAAGGCTGGCACGAGTAGGTTTCGCGCGCACGCTTGCGCTTCTTGCACCAGCTGACATGCAGGCTGCGCTGGGCGCGGGTGATGCCGACATACATCAGCCGCCGCTCTTCCTCGATCTTCTCGTCGCTCATGTCCTCGTCTTCGCGGCAGTGCGGCAGGATGCCCTCCTCCACACCGACCAGGAACACGTGCGGATACTCCAGCCCCTTGGACGCATGCAGCGTGGACAGCCGCACCGCGTCGGGATCTTCCTCGCGGCCTTCCAGCATGCTCATCAGCGCCACGGTCTGGGTCAGCTCCAGCAGGTTCTTGCCTTCGCTGCCGAAGCCGTCGGCATTGTCGAAACCGGTGGCTTCCTCGCCCTCGGCGCCTTCGGGCTTGGTGCCCTTGCGCTTGAGCCAGTCCAGGAATTCCAGCGTGTTGGTCCAGCGCGACTGCGCCTGCCGTTCGTCGAAGCTGTCGTACAGGTAGGCCTCGTAGTGGATCCCTTCCATCAGGTCGTCCAGCACCACGGTGGCGGGATCCTTGGCCGCGCGGTCGGCCAGCCGTACCATCGATTCGCAGAACACGCGCAGCGGCTCCAGCTGGCGCGGCTGCAGCTTGCCTTCGATACCGCCCATCATCGCGGCCTCGAACAGCGACACCTTGGCCTGTCCGGCAAAGGTGCCCAGCACTTCCAGCGTGGTGTTTCCCACGCCGCGGCGCGGCGTGGTGATGGCGCGGATAAAGGCGGGATCGTCGTCGGGATTGGCAATCAGGCGCAGGTAGGCGCAGATGTCCTTGATCTCGGCCTTGTCGAAGAAGCTCTGGCCGCCTGAAAGCACATAGGGAATGCGCTCGCGCCGCAGGATCTGCTCAAACAGCCGCGCCTGGTGGTTGCCGCGATACAGGATGGCGTAGTCGCGGAACTGCGCGCGGCGCTCGAACTTGTGCGCGGACAGGCGGAACACCACCGACTCGGCCTCGTGCTCCTCGTCGTTCATCGGGTGGATGGCGATGGGGTCGCCCATGCCGTGCTCGCTCCACAGCTTCTTGTCGAACAGCTTGGGATTGTTGGCGATAACCGCGTTGGCCGCTTCCAGGATGCGCACGGTGGAGCGGTAGTTCTGCTCCAGCTTGATCACCTTCAGGTCCGGAAAATCGGTCTGCAGCCCGCGCAGGTTGTCCAGCGTGGCGCCGCGCCAGCCGTAGATGGCCTGGTCGTCGTCGCCCACCGCGGTAAAGGCCGGCGCGCGCAGGTGCGAGCCGCCCGCCAGCAGCTTGAGCAACTGGTACTGGCAGGCGTTGGTGTCCTGGTATTCGTCGACCAGGAAGTAGCGCAGGCGGTTCTGCCACTTGAGCTGCACCGCTTCATTGCGCGCGAACAGTTCGGCCGGCAGGCGGATCAGGTCGTCGAAATCCACCGCCTGGTAGGCATGCAGCGTGGCCACGTAGTTGCGGTAGACCAGCGCGGCCTGGTGCTCGTCGGCATTGGCGGCCTGCGCGATCGCTGCCTCCGGATCGACCATGCCGTTCTTCCACAGCGAGATCGTGCCCTGCACGCCGCGGATCAGCTTCTTGTCGGTGGTGCCGAGCTGCTCCTGGATCAGGCCGAAGCAGTCGTCCGAATCCATGATCGAAAACTGCGGCTTCAGGCCCACGTGCTCGGCCTCCATGCGCAGGATCTGCACCCCGAGCGAGTGGAAGGTACAGACCGTCAGCTGTTTGAGCGGAATGCGCTTGCCCTCGCGCGTAGTCTTGCCCTCCATCAGCTTGCCGATGCGCTCCTGCATCTCCTTGGCGGCCTTGTTGGTAAAGGTGACGGCGGCGATATGGCGCGGCTCGAAGCCCTTGTCCTCGATCAGATGCGCGATCTTCTGCGTGATCACCCGGGTCTTGCCGGAGCCCGCCCCGGCCAGCACCAGGCAAGGGCCGTCCAGGTAGCGGACGGCTTCGGATTGGGCGGAGTTCAGGCCATGGGTCATGCGTGGGATGCGGTTGGAGGCAGGGAAATCGGCAGGAACAGCGGAAGGCCAGGCGGGACACGCCAGCACCCAAAAAACGGGCACGGCGGCAAAGCTGCCGATGTTAACACGCTGGCCGCGGCAGGTCAGTCAGCGCAAGCCGCGTTGACACGGCCGGTTGTGTCACCGGCGTAACACTTCGTAAAGGCCGGAGCCAATCGCGCAACCAAACGCTCTAACTAGTATGTCCCCCTGGCCTGCGCGGCGGGGTTGACATGCTTGAATCATCACATCGGAGCCAATAATGAAAACCCTGCAGACTTTGACCAAGGTGACCCTGATCGGCGTGACCGTCGCGGCCTTTGCCGGTTGCGCGGATATGACCCCGAAGCAGCGTAATACCGCCATTGGCGCGGGCGCGGGCGCCGTGGGCGGCGCCATCCTCACCGACGGTAGCGCGCTGGGTACGCTGGGTGGCGCGGCCGTGGGCGGCGTGATCGGTAACGTTGTCACCGACGACAAGAAGAAGTAAGCCAGACCACCGCAGCGACAGGTACGGCAGGCTCCCCTGGCCCGTTTGACAAAGGCCGGGGCCTCCCGTACATTGCGCGCATCCGACCGGGAGAGCGCGCATCGCCTGCGCCGCCGAAGGGGTATCACCCGAAAACTCTCAGGCACCACGGACCGATCGGATCGGCATGCAATATGCACACGATGCATGCCGAACTCTGGAGAGCGGCACCCGCCATTCGTGGCGAGCGTGCCCACCGAAGGGGCGCACGAGGACGGGGTCCGGCAGGATCCGCCTTGTAATCTCTCAGGTATCGAGGACAGAGGGGTCATCCGCCGCAGCGGATTGCCACGCCACATTCAGGCGCGGCGAGCGTTGCGGCGGATGGCCCTTTTTTGTTTTCGCCAACCGAGACTGCCCCAGAGGATTCCATGACGCTCCAGGCCACGCCCCTCAACGCCATCCACCGCGCCCTCGGCGCCCGCATGGTTGATTTCGGCGGCTGGGACATGCCGGTCAACTACGGCTCCCAGATCGAAGAACACAATGCTGTGCGCACCGACGCCGGCATGTTCGACGTGTCGCACATGTGCGTGGTCGACCTCGCCGGCGCCAATACCCGCAGCTTCCTGCGCGGCCTGCTGGCCAACAATGTCGACAAGCTGCAGACCCCGGGCAAGGCGCTCTACTCCTGCATGCTGGATGAGAAAGGCGGCGTGATCGACGACCTGATCGTCTACTTCTTTGCCGAGGACCGCTTCCGCCTGGTCGTCAACGCCAGCACCGCGCTGGGCGACATCGAATGGATCCGCGCGCGCAATGCCGCCACCGGCAGCGATGTGACCATCACGCCGCGCCGCGAGGACGTTGCGCCTGCAGGCGTGCAGCCTCTGGCGATCGTCGCCGTGCAGGGGCCCAACGCCCGCACCAAAGTGTGGAGCACTTTCCCCTCGACCCAGCCGTCGGACACGCTCAAGCCCTTCAACGCCGCCGTGGTCCAGGACCCGGCCCTCGGCGAGATCATGGTGGCGCGCACCGGCTACACCGGCGAAGACGGCTTCGAACTGGTGGTGCCGGCCGAGAACGTCGCCGCCATCTGGGAAAAGCTGAACGCCGCCGGCGTGCGCCCGGCGGGCCTGGGCGCGCGCGACACGCTGCGCCTGGAAGCCGGCATGAACCTGTACGGCCAGGACATGGATATCAACACCTCGCCGCTGGATGCGGGCCTGGCCTGGACCGTTGACCTGCAGAGCGAGCGTGACTTCACCGGCAAGGCGGCACTGGCCGCAGCCGGTTCGCGCCAGCAATTCCTCGGCCTGATCCTGCGTGACAAAGGCGGCGTCCTGCGCGCCCACCAGAAAGTGATCACGCCGGCCGGTGACGGTGAAATCACCAGCGGCACCTTCAGCCCGTCGCTGTCGCAGTCCATCGCCTTTGCCCGCCTGCCCAAGGATGTCGCCGTGGGCGATACCGTGCAGGTGGAGATCCGCGACCGCAAACTCAACGCGACTGTGGTTAAACTGCCGTTTGTGCGTAATGGCAAGGCACTCGTGAGCTGAGGCTCATACCAACGGTCGCCCTCGCCTGCCGGCAGCTTCGCCGGGCAGGCATCACCCAACAAGAAACAAATCTGTATCCGGAGAACCTTCATGAATTTCCCCGCTGACCTCAAGTACACCGAGTCGCATGAGTGGGTACGCGTCGAAGCCGACGGCACGCTCACCATCGGTATCACCGACCATGCGCAGGACGCGCTGGGCGACATCGTCTTCCTGGAACTGCCCGAAGTGGGCAAGTCGGTCGGTGCCGGCGACGCGCTGGCAGTGGTGGAATCGGTAAAAGCCGCTTCCGACATCTACGCCCCCGTGGCCGGCGAAGTGATCGCCGTCAACGAGGCCGCCACGGCTGCCCCGGAGAGCGTCAACGCCGACGCCTTCGACGCGTGGCTGTTCAAGCTCAAGCCGGCCAACGGCGACGACGTCAACGGCCTGATGTCGGCCGACGCCTACAAGGCCAGCGTCGGCGCCTGACGCCGGCCGCGCCGGTCCATGGTTGGACCGGCCACTGCAGACTGACGCGCGCCGTCCCGGCTGACCACCGGCCGGCGCGCACCCCACGAGGTTCTTGCCAATGAACGCCCCGCTTCCCATGAATGCCGCCCAAGTGAACCGACCCACGCTGGCCGAACTGGAGGCGCGCGACGCCTTCGCCGCCCGCCATATCGGCCCCGATACCCCCGAACAGCAGCACATGCTGAAGGTGCTCGGCTATGACAGCCGCGCCGCGCTGATCGACGCCGTCATCCCCGCCGCCATCCGCCGCCGCGACGGCATGCCGATGGGCGAGTTCACCGAGCCGCTGAGCGAGGAAGCCGCGCTGGCAAGGCTGCGCGGGCTGGCAGGCAAGAACAGGGTGCTGAAGAGCTTTATCGGCCAGGGCTACTACAACACCGTCACGCCCGGCGTCATCCTGCGCAATATCTTCGAGAACCCGGCCTGGTACACCGCCTACACGCCCTACCAGCCGGAAATCTCGCAAGGCCGCCTGGAAGCAATGCTGAACTTCCAGCAGATGGTCACCGACCTGACCGGGCTGGATATCGCCAATGCGTCGATGCTGGATGAAGGCACTGCCGCGGCCGAAGCCATGACGCTGCTGCAGCGCGTGAACAAGCACGATTCGAACACCTTCTACGTGGCCGACGACGTGCTGCCGCAGACGCTGGAAGTGGTACGCACGCGCGCGCTGCCGATGGGCATCGAAGTCAAGGTCGGCCCCGCCGCCGATGCCGCCGCGGCCAACGCCTTCGGCGTGCTGCTGCAGTATCCGGGCGTAAACGGCGACGTCAACGACTACCGCGCCATCGCCGACGCCGTGCACGCCGCCGGCGGCCTGGTGGTGGCTGCCGCCGACCTGCTGGCGCTGACGCTGATCGCCGCGCCTGGCGAATGGGGCGCCGACGTGGCCGTGGGCAACTCGCAGCGCTTCGGCGTGCCGCTGGGCTTCGGCGGCCCGCACGCCGGCTATATGGCGGTGAAGGACGCCTTCAAGCGCTCGATGCCGGGCCGCCTGGTGGGCGTGACCATCGATGCGCAGGGCAACAAGGCCTATCGCCTGGCCCTGCAGACGCGCGAGCAGCATATCCGCCGCGAGAAGGCCACCTCGAACATCTGTACTGCGCAGGTGCTGCTGGCCGTAATGGCCTCGATGTATGCCGTCTACCACGGTCCGCAGGGCCTGAAGCGCATCGCGCAGCGTGTGCATCGCCTGACCGCGACGCTGGCCGCCGGCCTGGAAAAGCTCGGCTTCGCGCGCACCAACGCCAGCTTCTTCGATACGCTGACGCTGGAAACCGGCTTCAACACCGATGCCATCCATGCCGCGGCCACCGCGCGCGGCATCAACCTGCGCCATATCAGCGCCACGCGCGTCGGCATCTCGCTGGACGAGACCGCTACCCGTGCCGACGTGGTCGCGCTATGGGAAGTATTCATGCAGGGCAAGCCGTTGCCCGCGGACGTGGACTTCGACAAGCTCGAGGCCGTCGCGCAGGACGGCTTCCCCTCCGAACTGGCACGCACCGGCGAATACCTGACCCACCCGGTGTTCAACACGCACCACGCCGAACACGAGATGCTGCGCTACCTGCGCATGCTGGCCGACAAGGACCTGGCGCTGGACCGCACCATGATCCCGCTGGGCTCGTGCACGATGAAGCTGAACGCCACCAGCGAGATGATCCCGGTGACCTGGCCCGAATTCAGCCAGATCCACCCGTTCGCGCCGCTGGACCAGACCGTGGGCTACCGCGAGATGATCGACCAGCTCGAGGCCATGCTGTGCGCCGCCACCGGCTACGCCGCGGTGAGCCTGCAACCCAACGCCGGCTCGCAGGGCGAGTACGCGGGCCTGCTGATCATCCACGCCTACCACGCCAGCCGCGGCGAGAGCCATCGCGACATCTGCCTGATTCCGTCGTCCGCACACGGCACCAATCCGGCGTCGGCGCAGATGGCCGGCATGAAGGTGGTGGTCGTAGCCTGCGATGAGGACGGCAACGTCGACCTGCAAGACCTGGCGAAGAAGGCCGAGCAGCACAGCAAGAACCTGGCGGCGATCATGATCACCTACCCGTCCACGCATGGCGTGTTCGAGCAGGGCGTGCAGCAGATTTGCGAGATCGTGCACCAGCACGGCGGCCAGGTGTACGTGGACGGCGCCAACATGAACGCCATGGTCGGCACCGCCGCGCCGGGCCAGTTCGGCGGCGACGTGTCGCACCTGAACCTGCACAAGACCTTCTGCATCCCGCACGGCGGCGGCGGCCCGGGCGTGGGCCCGGTTGCAGTCGGCGCGCACCTGGCTGACTTCCTGCCCAACCAGGACAGCGTCGGCTATCGCCGCGACGACCGCGGCATCGGCGGCGTTTCGGCGGCGCCGTTCGGCTCGGCCAGCATCCTGCCGATCTCGTGGATGTATATCGCGATGATGGGTTCGGCCGGCCTGACCGCCGCCACCGAGAACGCGATCCTGGCGGCCAACTATGTCGCCAAGCGCCTGGCCCCGTACTACCCGGTGCTGTACACCGGCCAGCACGACCTGGTCGCGCACGAGTGCATCCTGGACCTGCGCCCGCTGCAGAAGGACACCGGCATCAGCAATGAAGACGTGGCCAAGCGCCTGATGGACTACGGCTTCCACGCCCCGACCATGAGCTTCCCGGTGCCGGGCACGCTGATGATCGAGCCGACCGAGAGCGAGGCGCTGCACGAGCTGGACCGCTTTATCGACGCGATGATCGCGATCCGCCAGGAAATCGGCCGCGTTGCCGACGGCACCTTCGACCGCGACGACAACCCGCTCAAGCACGCGCCGCACACGGCCGCGGTGGTGACCGCCGACGAGTGGACCCACAAGTACACGCGCGAGGAAGCCGCGTACCCGGTGGCATCGCTGCGCACGCAGAAGTACTGGCCGCCGGTCGGCCGTGCCGACAACGTGTATGGTGACCGCAACCTGTTCTGCGCCTGCGTGCCGGTCAGCGACTACGTGGTGGACTGAGGCGTAGCGCCGCCGCAGCCGCGGCGGCCCGCCAACGAACTATGCTCGAGATGACGGGCATCGCGGTGTCGCGGTGCCCGCCGCAGCCACGCCAACCGACCAAGAAGAGCCTCTTCAGGGCCATCCCATTGCTGGAGACATTCCGTGGCAGTCAGCGTCTTTGATCTGTTCAAGGTGGGCATCGGCCCGTCGAGCTCGCATACCGTAGGCCCGATGCGCGCTGCGCTGATGTTCGCGCAGGGGCTTGAGCGCGACGGCCTGCTGCCGCAGGTGGCGAGCGTGCGTGCCGAGCTCTATGGCTCGCTGGGCGCCACCGGCAAGGGCCACGGCACCGACAAGGGCGTGATCCTCGGCCTGATGGGGGAAGCCCCCGACACCATCGATCCCGATTCGATCGACACGCGCCTGGCCGCGCTGCGCGCGGGCCGCGAGCTGTCCCTGCTGGGCCAGCATGTCGTGCCCTTTGTCGAGAAGGAGCACATCGCCTTCTACCGGCGCGAAGCGATGGCCGAGCACCCCAACGGCATGAAGTTTCATGCCTTCGACGCCGGCGGTGCATCGCTGCGCGAGGCGCGCTACCTGTCGGTCGGCGGCGGCTTCGTCGTGACCGCGGGCGCACCCAATACGCAGGTGCTCAATGCCGCGCAGCAGCTGCCGCACCCGTTCCGCAGCGGCAAGGACATGCTGGAGATGGCCACCGCCAGTGGCAAGAGCATCGCGCGGCTGATGATGGAAAACGAGCTGACCTGGCGCAGCGAGGCGGAAGTCACCAGCGGCCTGCTGCATATCTGGGATGTGATGCAGGCGTGCGTGGCGCGCGGCTGCCGCACCGACGGCGAGCTGCCGGGGCCATTCAGGGTCAAGCGCCGTGCGCCGGAGCTGTTCCGCAGCCTGACCGAGCGCGCCGAGCGCACCCTGTCCGACCCGCTCTCGGTGATGGACTGGGTCAACCTGTACGCCATCGCAGTCAATGAAGAGAACGCCGCCGGCGGGCGCGTGGTCACGGCACCTACCAACGGCGCGGCCGGCATCATCCCCGCGGTGCTGCACTACTACGACCGCTTCGTGCCGGGTGCCAGCAAGCAAGGCGTGGTCGACTTCCTGCTGACCGCGGGCGCGATCGGGCTGCTGTACAAGCTCAATGCGTCGATTTCCGGCGCCGAGGTCGGCTGCCAGGGCGAAGTCGGCGTGGCCTGCTCGATGGCCGCCGGCGCGCTGGCGGCGGTGCAGGGCGGCAGCCCGGCGCAGGTCGAGAACGCGGCCGAGATCGGCATGGAGCACAACCTCGGGCTGACCTGCGACCCGGTTGGCGGACTGGTGCAGATCCCGTGTATCGAGCGCAACGCAATGGCCTCGGTCAAGGCGGTCAACGCGGCGCGCATGGCCTTGCGCGGCGACGGCACGCACTACGTATCGCTCGATTCGGTGATCAAGACCATGCGCGAGACCGGTGCCGACATGAAGACCAAGTACAAGGAGACGGCGCGCGGCGGGCTGGCGGTGAATATCGTGGAATGCTAATGTCCGCGCGCGCAGCGCGGCGTATCATGGCGGCGTTCCCCGAACGAAAAACAAGAGGGCAGCCATGCAGACCTTCCACCAGCTGTTCGACGACACCTCGTCCACCTTCACCTACCTGCTGATCGACGCCGCCACCGGGGACGCGCTGCTGATCGATCCGGTCGACCACCAGCTGGAACGCGACCTGGCGCTGCTGAAGTCAACCGGCGCGCGGCTGGCGTGGGTCATCGAGACCCATGCCCATGCCGACCACATCACCTCGGCCGGCCACCTTGCGCTGCAGACCGGCGCGCACACCGCGGCGCCGTCCGGCTGCGATATCAAGCCCGCGCACAAGCAGCTGATCGACGGCGACACTGTCGCCTTCGGCAAGCAGGTGCTGCGCGCCATCCATACGCCCGGGCACACCGCCGGCAGCATGAGCTACCTGTGGGAAGAGCCCACGCCCGACGGCATCGTGCGCCGCGTCTTCACCGGCGATGCCCTGCTGATCGACGGCTGCGGCCGCACCGACTTCCAGTCGGGCGACGCCGGCACGCTCTACGACAGCCTGACCAGGAAGCTGTTTGCGCTGCCCGACGACACGCAGGTCTATCCGGCCCACGACTACAAGGGCCGCACCTCGTCCACCATCGGCCAGGAGCGCGCCCACAACAGCCGCGTCGCCGGCCGCACGCGTGAAGAGTTCATCGAGATGATGCGCAACCTGAACCTGCCGCGCCCGAAGCTGATCGATGTCGCCGTGGCGGCCAACCAGCGCCTGGGCCTGCGCGACGGCGAAAGCGTGCCGCACGGCGCCTGAGGTTTTCCTAACGTTAGGAGTCTTTGCATGTCCACTTACACCGCTGAAGTCCTGTGGCAACGCGACGGGCAGGATTTCGCCGGCAACCGCTACAGCCGCAGGCATGTGCTGCGCTTTGACGGTGGCGCGGAAGTCCCGGGATCGTCATCACCCCATGTGGTGCCATTGCCGATGTCGGATGCGAGCGCGGTCGATCCCGAGGAGATGTTCATCGCCTCGCTGTCCAGCTGCCACATGCTGTGGTTCCTGTCGCTGGCGGCGAAGCAACGCTTTGTCGTCGACCGCTACCTGGATGCGGCCACCGGTGTGATGGAAAAGAACGCGGACGGGCAGACGGCGATGACCGTGGTGACGCTGCGCCCTCAGGTGACGTTTGGCGGCGAGCGCGAGCCCACGCGCGAAGAACTCGATGCCCTGCACCACGCCGCGCATGGCGCCTGCTTTATCGCCAACTCGGTCAGGACCGAGGTGCGCTGCGAACCTGTGTTCGCCTGCGCCTGAGCGCGTTGCCATGCCTGCCATCGCCCCGGCACCGGCGCCAGCGCGGCTGGTGTCGCCGCGGACTGAATCGGTTCGCCGCAGGGTGCTGCGCTGGCTCGGTGCGGGACTGGTCCTGCTTGCCGGAATCAGCATGATGCAGGATCACTTCCTCTACTTTCCCGATAAAGCCTCGGTCGACGCCATGGTCTCGCCCGGGCTGCGCGCCTGGCCGGGGCCGCAGGACTTTCGCGGCCTTGTCGCCGAACCGGCCGGACCGGCGCGCGCCACCGCCATGGTCTTTCACGGCAATGCCGGGCACGCCGGGCATCGTGGCTACTACGCCAGCGCGCTGACGAAGCTGGGCCTTCGCGTGATCCTGGCCGAGTACCCGGCCTACGGCCCGCGCACCGGCGCACTCGGCGAGCGCAGCTTCGTGGCAGACGCGGAACAATCGATTGCGCTGGCCCGGCGCCAGTTCGGCGGCCCGCTGCTGCTGGTCGGCGAGTCGCTGGGCGCGGGCGTGGCCGCAGCGGCCGCGGCGCGCCAGCGCGAGAGCGTCGCCGGCGTGCTGCTGATCACGCCGTGGGACAAGCTTGCGCATATTGCCTCGCATCACTATCCCTGGCTGCCGGCCGGCTGGGTGCTGCGCGACCGCTACGACAGCGCGGCCAACCTGGAAGGCTTCGGCCGCCCGGTGATGGTCGCGGTCGCCGAACGCGACACCATCGTGCCGGCACGCTTCGGCCAGGCGCTCTATGCGTCGCTGGGCGAACCGCGGCGGCTCGCGGTGATCGGCGGCGCCGGGCATAACGACTGGGCCGGGCATGTCGATACGGCCTGGTGGCAGGAAGCGGTCGCGTTCCTGCTGTCCTCGCCACCCACTACAAACAAATAACATCGGGCCGTCAAAACGCTGATTTGACTTACCCCTGCGTGCCGCAAATACTGGCCTTCACAGAACGGCTCGCCACTTGCGCACCGGTCGGTGCGTCCAGCGTCGCGTAGCCGACACCCGTGGGGGAACATCATCATGAAGCAATGCCCGCATCGCAAGCTGTACCGTGGCCTCGGCGTACTGGCCGCGGCGATCGCGCTGACCCCGGCGCTGATCCCGGCTCAGGCCATGGCGCAGAACAAGCCCATGGCCTATCCGGCCAAGGGCCAGAGTCAGCAACAGCAGGCCAGCGACGACGGCGCCTGCTACAGCTGGGCCAAGCAGCAGACCGGCGTGGATCCGGCACAGGCCGCCAACGCCCCGCCGCCGGCCCAGGCGCAGAGCGGCCAGCGCGTGCGGGGTGCCGCGGGCGGCGCCGCGGCGGGCGCGGTGGTGGGCGCGATGGCAGGCGATGCCGGCAAGGGTGCGGCGGTCGGCGCTGCAGCGGGTACGGTGGGGGGCGGCGTGGCGCACCGGCAGTCGCGCCGCCAGGCGAACGCGGCCAACCAGCAGGCGGCGGCCAATACCAGCCAGGCGATGGGCTCGTACTACCAGGCCTGGGGCGCCTGCATGCAGGGGCGCGGCTACAGCGTCAAATAGGACAAGGGGCAGCCTGGCGCAGGCTCAGGCTCAGGCAGCCCACCGGTCACACGCCTTGCGCACCGTTTCACGCTGGCTGCGCGCATCGGCATCGACCTGGCGCAGCCACTCGGCGTCGCCGTCGCGGCGCTCGGCCAGCGCGCGGATATTGGCCAGCGCCTCCAGCGAGCCGAGTGCCTCGGCGTGCGGCACCAGCGCGTCGCAGATCGACAGGATGTGGTCGGCGATCGGCATGCGCGTCAGTTCGTTGGGATGCACGTACTCCCCCTCCAGCCCGAAACGGCAGGCCTGGAAGCGGTTGAAGGTGTACACCAGGTAATCGTCTTCCTGCGGCATGAAGGGGCGCGACAGCAGCAGGTAGCGCGCCAGCATCTGGATATAGGCGGCGATATCGCAGGCGCGCTGCACCGTCAGCGGCGTGTCCATCACGCGGACCTCGATGGTGCCGAACTCGGGCTTGGGCCGGATATCCCAGTAGAAGTCCTTCATGCTCTCGATCACGCCGGTATTGCGCATTTTCTCGAAATACGCGGTGAAGGCGTCCCACGTCAGCAGGAACGGCGCCCGCCCGCTCATCGGGAAGGCCGCGACCGAATTCAGCCGCGCCGAGGCAAAGCCGGTATCCACGCCCTGCACATAGGGCGAGGATGCCGCCAGCGCCACAAAGTGCGGCACATAGCGGCCGATGGCGTGCAGCAGGAACAGCGATTCGTCGGCGCTGGGGCAGCCGATATGCACGTGCTGGCCGAACACCGTGAACTGCTTGGCGAGGTAGCCGTACAGCTCTGAGATGTACTGGTAGCGCGGCGAATCCGAGATGGTGCGGTCGGCCCACTGCTGGAACGGGTGGGTGCCGCCGCCGGCAATGCCCAGGTTCAGCGAGCGCGAGGCCGCCACCATCAGGTCGCGCATCACGGTCAGCTCTTCCAGCGCCTGCTGGTAGGTGTGGCAGATCCCGGTGCTGATCTCGATCATCGACGGGCTGATCTCCGGCTTGATGTCGCCGGCATGCTCGGCGCCCTTGAGCGCGCGCAGCAGGTCGGGCGCGAACGGGGCCAGGTCATAGTCATGCCGGTTGACCAGCTGCAGCTCCAGCTCCACGCCGAAGGTCAGCGCCTCAGAGTGCTTGAACGTTTCGAGCGACATCAGCGCCCTCCTCCATTGGCCCGGATGTCGACGCGGACTTCGCCTGCGTAGCGCAGCGCCCAGGCCGCGATCACCGGACCGAAAAGTTGTTCGATTGCCAGCGCGCACAGGATGATGGCCGCCAGCGGCTGGCCGGTACCGGGGTAGAGCCGCGCCACGTCATGCATCAGCAGGTAGGCGAGGCCCGACATCGGCGCCAGCGCCAGCCCCAGCGCCATGCACTGGCGCAGGCTCAGGCCCGAGAACGAGCCCAGCGAGACCACGCCGGCCAGCTTGGCCACATGGCGCAGCACCACCAGCGCGATGGCGTAAACGCCGCCCACGGCCCAGTCCTGTGCCGTCAGCGGCAGGCCCAGCGACACCACCATCACGATGATCAGCAGGCTGCCGGCGCTGCCGAAATGCGGCGGCCACACATGCGGCTGGTTGTCCTGGTGCTTGAACACGACACCGGCCAGCATCAGCGTCAGCGGCATCGACAATTTTAGTACCCGGGTCAGCGCCAGCGTGAACAGCACCAGGCCCACCAGCACCAGGAAGCTGTAGTGGTCGTCGGCCGACATGCGGTCATAGATGGCATGGCCGAGCTTGCCCACCACCCACGCCAGCAGGCACGAGCCCACCAGCAGGTACAGCGGATGCAGCAGCGCCGCGCCCAGGTTGCCGTATTCCGAATGCAGCCAGCCGGTGGCGACCTGCACGATGGCGGCGGCGTAGATGCTGTTGAGTGCGGCCATCGCCATCAGGCGCTCGGTGACCTGGCCGTCGGCGCGCAACTCATTCTTGAGCTGCAGCACGATGGTGGGCGAGGTGCTGACCGCGATGCCGCCGGCCAGGATCGCCACGCCGGGCGAGGCGCCGATCCATTGCAGCACCGCCGCCACCAGGCCCCAGGTCAGCAGGCTTTCAAAGGCACTGGTCAGCAGCAGCCAGCGGTTGGCGCGCAGCCAGGTCAGCGAGAGGCGATGCCCGAGTTCGAACAAGGCCAGCGCCAGCGCCATATCGATCAGGATACGGGTCTGGTTGATCATGTTCTCGTCGACGATGCCGCGCCCCAGCATGCCGGCGCAAAGCCCCGCCGCGGCATACCCGACGATGCGCGGGCAGCGCAGCCAGCGCCGGCTCAGCTCACCGGCCAGGCCGGCGCCGACCAGCGCCAGCCCGACCCAGAACAGGCCGCCGGGCGCGAGCGGGAGGCTTGGAAAAAGTTGGCTCAGTCCATTCATGGCGACATGGTAATGTAAGCACTTCACAATCCATGTCAGTGATTGTCCGACACCGCACAAAACACGCGCACAACTTCTGTCATCTGCACGTAAAAAACGCCATCTCCGGATGGCGTTTTTTACATCCCTTACATGTTCAGACCGTTCGGCGGCCCGGAGCGACGTTTCAGACGCCCCAGACTTTCCACATCGGGCGGGTTGCCTTGAGCGCGGCCTCCACCTGTGCGTACAAAGTGCGCGTCGAGCCCTGCGCGGCCCCGCGGGCACGGGCCTTTTCGAAATACCCCAGCGCGGTTTCACGCTGGTCCAGGCCAAGCGCCGACTGCACCGCGCGCAGGTACACCTCGGCATCCCAGTCGTCACGCACGGCGAAGGCTGCGATAAAGTCGGCCAGCGCGGCATCGTGGCGCCGCGCTGCATGGTGGACCAGCCCGCGCTGCACGCGCGGGCCGGCCTGGTCCAGCGGATCGCCCTCGGTCAGCGCCACGGCCTGTTCGAACAGCGGCAGCGCGCGCTCGGGCTCGCCCGCGTCGCGCCAGACCTGGCCGAAGCGGTTGTACAGCCAGGCGTCCTCGACCAGCAGCGCGCGGCGCTGCTGGGCCTCGATCTCGGCCAGGGCATCGGTGCGGTCGTGCTCGTCCATGCCGGCCGCCTGCGCCTGCAGCAGCGCGGCAAAGTGCGCGCGCGCATGCGCCATCGGGTGCGCGGCCTCGCTGCGGGCTTCCACCGGCAGCGCGTCCAGCCGGGCATCCATATGCATCATCGCGGCACGGGCGGCCTCGGTCGGCTCGGCGCCGCCCATGGCCTTCAAGGCCGCGATCATGCGGCTGAAGGCCCAGGTCACGTCGGCCGGGTTACGCTCCAGCGGGTAGCGGTTGAGCACCTCGCCGGCCAGCTCGGCTACTTTCTGGTGCTGGCCGGCGTCGGCGTGGCAGTCGAGCAGGTCGATCCAGTGATCGATGAACTCGCTGGCGGCCATGCCCTGCTGGTGCAGCGCGATGCGCTCGTCCACGTGCGCGGCGTCGGCCGGCAGGCTGCGCGACAGCAGCCGGCAAAGCAGCGAATAGACATGCGGGTCGGCATTGCCGCCGTGCCCCGCGGCATCGCCCTGGCCGGTGGCGAAATACTGGTCGAAGCGCGCCACGCCGGCACGGCCGGCCTGCACAAGCACCGGCCGCAGCGCGGCCTCGGCGGCCGGCACCTCGTCGATGAACTCGCCCAGCGCCATGGCGGCGCGGTAGTAGCCGGCACCGTCGTCGGACTGGTCGGTCAGCGTGAAGCGCAGCCACGGCTCGCGATCGGCCGGCTGGGTGCTGTCGGCGCGCTGCGCCAGCTGGTGGCGCCAGGCCAGTTCGCGTACCTGGCTCTGCGGGTCGGGCACCTGGCGCAGGTAGACCGCCAGGTCGTCCAGTGCCCCCTGGACGTCGCCCACGCCGTGGCGCAGCGGTGCACGCAGGCGGCGCGCCTCGGGGTGGTCAGGGTGCTCGGCCAGCACACGGGCGGCCTGGTCGGCGGCCACGGCGTCACCGGCTGCGGGATCGAGCTCCAGCAGATGCGGATTGTCCAGGGCCACGCGGCCCAGGCAGACGCGCATCAGGGGCTCCACCGGAACGCCGGCGGCCTCGGCCCGGGCGATGTAGTCCGTCACCAGTGGTGCGATGTCATCTGCGCCCAGGTCGGGATTGCGGACCATCAGGTCATGCCAGTAGCGTGCCGCGGCGGCCATGTCGCCCATGCGCAGCGCGGCCAGGCCGGCGTGGAAATGCGCGGCCCATTCGCCCGTCAGCAGGCCGCTGCGTTGCGCGGCCTCATGCAGCCACGGGCGCGCCTCGGCATCGCGGCCCAGGCTCATCAGCATGGCGCCGTAGCGGTGCGCGATCACCCCGCGCGAGGCCCAGCGGTGCGGCGGCTGCAGCGGCAGCGTGTCAAGCCGCGCCAGCGCCTCGTCCAGCACCGCCAGCGCGGCGTTGGCGTCACCGTTGTCAAAGTGCAGCCGCGCCCGCAGCGTGACGAAATCAACCACCTCGGGGCGGGCCTGCGACAGCTGGTCGGCAATCTGCAGGGCTTCGGTGAAGCGCCCCTGGTTGGCTAGCCCGATGGCGTGGTCGTAGCTGGCTTCCTGCTCGGACACGTACTGCTCCTATGGATTGAAAAAATGTGCGAGTGCGGGATTATGCGCCAATGGGGGAGATACGGAATTGTTTGGGAGGCTTGCCGCCAAGCCCCCAAAAGAAAAAACGCCACCCAAAGGCAGCGTTCTCCCATAGCCAAAACCAGCCAGCAGCTTACTTCCCGCCAACCGTCTCCAGCACCGTCCACTTGCCGCCAACCACCTTATAGACAGTGATACCACCATCCTTCAGGTCGCCGCGCGCGTCATACGCCAGCGTCTTGGTGGTCACGCCCTGCATATTGGTAGCAGCCAGCACCGGCAGGTAGCGCGCCGGGTCGGTCGAGCCGGCCTTGACCATGGCCGACATCATCGCGGTGGCGCCGTCGTAGGCGTACGGCGAGTAGGTCTGCACCTTCGAGCCAAAGCGCTTCTCGTACTTCTTCTCGTACGTGGAGCCGCCAGGCATCTGGTCCAGCGGCAGGCCGGCCAGCGACACCACGGTGCCTTCGGCGGCCGGGCCGGCGAGCTTCAGGAAGTTGTCGGTCTTGGACATTTCGCCCGACACCAGCGGGGCCTTCATGCCCAGTTCCTTGACCTGCTTGGCCATCGGCGCGGACTGGGTCTCGGCGCCGCCGTAGAAGATGATGTCCGGGTTGCTGCGCTTGATGTTGGTCAGCACGGCCTTGAAGTCCACCGCCTTGTCGTTGGTGAACTCGCGGCGCACGATCTTGCCGCCGGCGGCCTTGGCGGCCTTCTCGAACTCGTCGGCCAGGCCCTGGCCGTACGCGGTGCGGTCATCGACGATGGCGATGTTCTTCGCGCCCAGCTTCTTCACCACGAAGGCGCCGATCACCGAGCCCTGCTGGGTGTCGGAGGTCATCATGCGGAAGGTGGTCTTGAAGCCTTGCTTGGTGTATTCCGGCGCGGTCGCCATGGCGATCTGCGGAATGCCGGCGCGGTTGTAGACCATCGACGCCGGGATGGTGGTGCCCGAGTTGAAGTGGCCGAGCATGCCCTGGATGCCGTTATCCACCAGCTTCTGCGCCACCACCGAGCCGGTCTTCGGGTCGGCCTGGTCGTCTTCTGAGACCAGCACGAACTTGACTTCCTTGCCGCCGATCTTGGGCTTGGTGGCGTTCATGTCCTCGATCGCGAGGACGATGCCGTTCTGCATGTCCTTGCCGTACTGCGCCTGGCCGCCGGTCATCGGGCCGGCAAAGCCCAGCTTGATTTCCTGGGCCTGCGCGAACGCGGCGGAGGCGGCGGTCAGGCCAGCCAGGGTCAGGGCAACGGTCATTGCCGTCTTGTGGAATGTCGAGCTCATCAGATCTCCTTGGGTCCCAAATGGTGCCGATGTGGTGCCGTTGCCGGCAGTTATAGCGGTGCAGCCTGGCAGTGCCGCACCTTGTTTCAATACGCAACCGGGCGGGATCGCCGCCACCGCTGCGTGCTTCGACATGACGAGGTCCGAGGGTTGCCTCAGCCGATCGTCATCAAACTGGCATTGCCGCCCGCGGCTGCGGTGTTGACCGAAAGCGAGCGCTCGATCAGCAAACGGTCGAGCGCGATATTCGGTTCACCTTGCGCCAGGCCCTGCACGCCGATGATCGGACCGGGGCGCACCGCCACCTGCTCGCACACCGTGCGCAGCTGGTCGGAATCTCCGTGGTGCAGCACCGCATCGATAGCGATGTCCGCCGCGGTCCAGTCGGCCACCATGCGGACGCGCGATTGTACGCCCTTAGGCAGGCGCGCAAACAGCCCCCGGCTGACAGGGTTTTCCGGCCATACGGCGTCTGCGCCGACGGTCAGCACGGCGCCCAGCTGCAGCGCCAGATCGGCCTCCTGCGTGGCCAGGCACAGCACGTGCTCGCGCGGCAGCAGGGTGTAGGTGTTGCGCTCGCCGGTGGGGCCGGGCAGCGTCACGGTCAGGCCCGAGGGCGAGGCCTCGGCCAGGCGCTCGCAGGCGGCGGCCACCGCCGGCAGCTCGGCCCTGGCCCAGGCCTGGAAGGCCGCTGCGGCCTCGTCGCGCAGCGTGGCCGCCTCGGCGCCGCCGCCTGCTTCCGACGCGCGCACGCTGCGTACCACCGCGTCCTGCGGGCAGACCGACAGCAGGCGGTGCAGGTACAGCGGGCCGCCCGCCTTCGGGCCGGTGCCCGACAGGCCTTCGCCGCCGAAGGGCTGCACGCCCACCACGGCGCCGACGATATTGCGGTTGACATACAGGTTGCCCACATGGGCACGGCTGACGATGTGCGAGATGGTCTCGTCGATGCGGGTATGGATGCCCAGCGTCAGGCCGTAGCCGGTGGCGTTGATCTGGCTGACCATGGTGTCCAGCGCCGCGCGCGGAAAGCGCACCACGTGCAGCACCGGGCCGAACACCTCGCGCTTGAGTTCCTCGATGCTATCCAGTTCGATCAGCGTCGGCGGCACGAAGGTGCCGTTGCGGCAGCTGGCGCCCTGCGCGGCGTTGGGGTCGGCCTGATGGACACGGCGGCCCTTGGCGCGCATGGCATCGACATGGCGCACGATATTGCCGCGCGCTTCGTCGTCGATCACCGGGCCGACGTCGGTCGAGAGCCGGTCCGGATTGGCCATGTTCAGTTCCTGCATGGCGCCCTTGAGCATTTCCAGCACGCGGTCGGCCACGTCTTCCTGCAGGCACAGCACGCGCAGCGCCGAGCAGCGCTGGCCGGCCGAATCGAAAGCGGAGCTGAGGACATCGCCCACCACCTGTTCAGCCAGCGCCGACGAGTCGACGATCATCGCGTTCTGTCCGCCGGTCTCCGCGATCAGCGGGATCGGGCGGCCGGCGGCGTCGAGGCGGCCGGCGACGTTGCGCTGCAGGATGCGCGCGACTTCGGTCGAGCCGGTGAACATCACACCCTTGACGCGGGCGTCGCCGACCAGCGCGGCGCCCACGGTCTCGCCGCGGCCCGGCAGCAGCTGCACCGCGCCGGCCGGAACGCCGGCTTCGCGCAGCAGGCGCACGGCGGCGGCGGCGATCAGCGGGGTCTGCTCGGCGGGCTTGGCCAGCACCGGGTTGCCGGCGGCCAGCGCCGCGGCCACCTGGCCGGTGAAGATCGCCAGCGGGAAGTTCCACGGGCTGATGCAGACCACCGGGCCCAGCGGGCGGTGGGTCTCGTTGTCGAAGCTGCGGCGCACCTCGGCGGCGTAGTAGCGCAGGAAGTCCACGGCTTCGCGCACTTCGGCGATGGCGTTGGAGAAGGTCTTGCCGGCCTCGCGCATGATGATGCCCATCAGCGACTGCATCTGGGCTTCCATCAGGTCGGCGGCGCGCTCCAGCGCGGCCGCGCGCACGTCCGGCGGCGTCGCCTGCCAGATCGGCGCGGCGTTGATGGCGGCCTGCAGCGCGGCGTCGACCTCGGCCTGGCCGGCCTCGGTGACATGGCCCACCACATCGCGGTGGTCGGCCGGGTTCAGCACCGGCGTGGTGATGGCGTCGGCTGCGCGCGGTACCTCGGCGCCGAGCAGCGGCTCGGCCACGAAGCGCTCGCTGGTGCCTGCCAGCAGCGCCGACGACAGCGACGCCAGGCGATGCTCGTTCGCGAGATCGATGCCGGCCGAATTGGGGCGGCTCTTGCCGTACAGCGTGCGCGGCGACGGGATGCGCGGGTGCGGCAGGCCCAGCACGCCTTCTTCGCGGTGCATGGCTTCGACCACGGCGACCGGGTCGGCCACCAGCTCGTCCAGCGAGATGGTGTCGTCGGCGATGCGGTTCACGAACGAGGTATTGGCGCCATTCTCCAGCAGGCGGCGCACCAGGTAGGCCAGCAGCGTTTCATGCGTGCCGACCGGCGCGTAGATGCGGCACGGGCGGTTGAACTTGCCGTCCGCGGTGGCGCCAACCACCTGGTCGTACAGCGGCTCGCCCATGCCGTGCAGGCACTGGAACTCATACTGGCCGGGATAGTAGCTGTGGCCAGCGATCTGGTAGATGGCCGACAGCGTATGCGCATTGTGCGTGGCGAACTGCGGGTAGATCGCGTCCGGCACCGACAGCAGCTTGCGCGCGCAGGCGATGTACGACACGTCGGTGTAGACCTTGCGCGTGTAGACCGGGTAGCCCTCCAGCCCGTCGAGCTGGGCGCGCTTGATCTCGCTGTCCCAGTAGGCGCCCTTGACCAGGCGGATCATCAGGCGGTGGCGGCTGCGGCGGGCCAGGTCGATCAGGTAGTCGATCACGAACGGGCAGCGCTTCTGGTAGCCCTGCACCACGAAGCCGATGCCGTTCCAGCCCGCCAGCTCGGGCTCGAAGCACAGGCGCTCGAGCAGGTCCAGCGAGATCTCCAGGCGGTCGGCTTCCTCGGCGTCGATATTGATGCCGATGTCGTACTGGCGTGCCAGCAGCGTCAGCGACTTCAGGCGCTCGTACAGCTCGCCCACCACGCGCTCATGCTGCGCGCGGCTGTAGCGCGGGTGCAGCGCCGACAGCTTGATCGAGATGCCCGGGCCCTCATAGATGCCGCGCCCGCGCGAGGCCTGGCCGATGGCGTGGATGGCCTGCTCGTACGAGGCCAGGTAGCGCTGCGCGTCGGCCTCGGTCATGGCGGCCTCGCCCAGCATGTCGTAGGAGTAGCGGAAGCCTTCGGCCTCGTACTTGCGCGCGTTGGCCAGCGCCTCGGAAATGGTCTCGCCGGTGACGAACTGCTCGCCCATCAGGCGCATCGCCATGTCCACGCCCTTGCGGATCAGCGGCTCGCCGCCCTTGCCGATGATGCGCGTGAGCGCCTTGGTCAGGCCCGATTCGGTATGGGTGGCGACCAGCTTGCCGGTCAGCAGCAGGCCCCAGGTGGCGGCGTTGACGAACAGCGACGGGCTCTGGCCCAGGTGCGACTGCCAGTTGGCGCCGCTGATCTTGTCGCGGATCAGCGCGTCGCGGGTGGCCTTGTCGGGGATGCGCAGCAGGGCCTCGGCCAGGCACATCAGCGCCACGCCTTCCTGCGACGACAGCGAGAATTCCTGGATCAGGCCCTGCACCAGGCCCTCGCGGCCGCTGCCGACCTTCTGCTCGCGCAGCCGCGTGGCCAGGGTCTTGGCCATCTTGATGGCGGCCTCGCCTTGCTGCTGCGGCAGGCGCGCCTGCTCCAGCAGCACCGGTACGCAATCGGCTTCCGGGCGGCGATAGGCAGAGGTAATGGCAGCACGCAGCACCGATTGCGGCTGGATGCTTTGGGCGAACTCCAGGAACGGCTGCGGCGCATCGCCATGGACCAGCTCGGCTCCGTCGGCGCCATCCGCGTCGGCGCTACCGGCGGCGCCGGTCTCGTGCGGCAGGTGGCCGCGCTCGATCTGCTCGAGGTAGGTGAAGATAGCCTGCTTGATCAGCCAGTGCGGCGTGCGGTCGATGGATTGGGCAACGCGCTTGAGGCGGTCGCGCGAGGCGTCGTCGAGCTTGACGCCGAGAGTGGTGGTGGCCATGCGGGCATTTCTCCGAAAGACTGGAGCCGCCGCCGGTGCTACCTCGTCCATGCCGGCAGGCACGGGCGCGCGACCGGCCGCAGCCTGTGAGCTGGCGCGATCTTACTCCCGAAAATCACCAAGGTGCAACCTAGTGCAACCCTATCGAAAACCCTAATGCCAGGGTTGCACCTTTCACTGCCACGCCAGCTGACTCAGATCCGCAACGGGTCGATCTCAAGCTGCCAGCGCACCCCTTTTGCCTCCGTCCCCACATCTGCGAAAGTCTGCACCCACTCAGCCACGAAGCGTTGCAGCACCGGCCGCGAGGTGGCCTCAACCAGCATCTGCGCACGCTCCCGGTTGAAGATGCGCACCATCGACATCGGCACCGGATCGTGCAGTTGCACCTCGGCCGCCAGCTCGCAGGTTTCGGCATGCCGGCGCGCCACTTCCAGGAACTGCAGCGCCCGCTCCAGCTGGCCGTGGTCGGCGGTTACCAGCACCTGGTAGCAGAACGGGGGCAACCCGGCCTGGCGCCGCTCGCGCAACTGGCTGGCCGCGAATCCATCATAGTCGTGGCGCGTCAGCGCCTGCAATGCCGGGGTGTCCGGGTAGCGCGTCTGGATCAGCACCTCGCCCGGCAAGCCAGCCCGCCCTGCCCGCCCGGCCACCTGCATCAGCGAGGCGAACAGATGCTCGGCGGCGCGGAAGTCATGGCTGAACATGGCCGCGTCCGGATGGACGATGCCGACCAGGGTCACGCGCTGGAAGTCATGCCCCTTGGCCACCATCTGCGTGCCCACCAGGATGTCGACTTCGCCGGCATGGACTTCGTCGAACATGGCTTGCGCGCTGCCCTTGCGGCGCGTGGAATCTGCGTCGATGCGGGCGATGCGCGCCTGCGGGAAGCGCGTCGCCAATGCCTCTTCGATGCGCTGCGTGCCACGCCCCAGCGGCGCGATGTCGACGTTGCCGCAGTCCGGGCAGTGGTGCGGCACCGGCGCCTCCAGGCCGCAGTGGTGGCAGCGCAGGCGCCGTTCGGGGCGGTGCAGCACCAGGTAGGCCGAGCAGCGCGGGCAGCCCGACAGCCAGCCGCAGCTGTCGCAGGCAATCACCGGCGCGTAGCCGCGGCGGTTCAGGAACAGCAGGCTCTGCTCGCCGCGCGCCAGGCGCGCGTCGATGGCTTCCAGCAGCGGCACCGACAAGCCTTCGAACAGCGGGCGCTGGCGCTGGCGCTCGTGGTTCAGGTCGACCAGGCGCACTGTCGGCAGGGTCGCTTCGGCCTGGGCGCGCTCGCGCAGCACCAGCTTGCGGTAAGTGCCCTGCCCGGCCCGCCACCAGGTCTCCATCGACGGCGTGGCCGAACCAAGCACCACGGCAATGCCGCGCTGCTTGGCGCGCCACACCGCCAGGTCGCGCGCCGAGTAGCGCAGCCCTTCCTGCTGCTTGTAGGAAGTGTCGTGTTCCTCGTCGACCACGATCAGCGCCAGCGCCGGCAGCGAGGCCATCACCGCCATGCGCGTGCCCAGCACGATGCGGGCCTCGCCGCGGTGCGCGGCCAGCCACTGCAGGCTGCGCTCCTGGTCGGCCAGGCCGCTGTGCAGCACCGCCAGCGGCAGGTGCGGGAAGCGTGCAGCGATGCGGGCCTGCAGTTGCGGGGTCAGGTTGATTTCAGGCACCAGCATCAGCACCTGGGCCTGGGGGTCGCGTTCGAGCAGCGCCTGCATCGCATGCAGGTAGACCTCGGTCTTGCCGCTGCCGGTCACCCCGTGCAGCAGGAACGGCGCGAAGCCCTCGGCCTCGGCAATTGCCTGCACCGCGGCGCGCTGCTCGTCGTGCAGCGGCGGCGCGGCCGATGGCGGCTGTGCGGGGTCGGTCGGCAGCAGGGGGCGCGCGGTGCGACTGGCCTCGACCCAGCCGGCGGCCTGCCATTCGGCCAGCCGCGCCGGTGCCGCCGCGCACAGCACGCGGGCGTCGGCCAGCGTCAGCGGCTCGGCCGCGGCGGCGCGCTCGGCCAGCGCCTGTGCCAGGGCGCGCACGCTGCGTGCGCGTGGCGGCACGGCGGCCAGCAGGGCCTCTGCATGCCCGGGCAGCAGGCGGTATTCGTCGGTGCGGGCACGCTGGGCCAGGCCCGGCCAGCCCTCGGCCTCGCGCAAGGCCGGCGGCAAGGCCGGCAGCATCACTTCGCCCAGGCGGCGCTGGTAGTAGCGCGCGGCAAAGGCGGCCAGCCCGATCCAGTCGGGCTGCAGCGGCGGCATCCATTCCAGGCGCTGCGCCACCGGGCGTAGCCGGTCGGCGGGCACATCGGAGCTGTCGGCGTACGCCACCGCCACGCCGACCATGCTGCGGCGACCGAACGGCACCACCACCAGGTCACCCGGGGCGACCTCGGGCGTGGCGAGATAGTCGAAGCAGTCGTCGGCGGGGGTGTCCAGCGCGACCCGGATGACTGACTGCGCGGCGGCGGTCGGCATCACGGCGCCCATCGCCGTGCTGTTCTCGACCACCGGAAGCGCGCCGCTAGCTGGCGCCATGCGGCCCTTCCTGGTGCACCGCAGTTGCGCAACCTTTGTGCAACGGGCGCCTGGCGCAATAAGAGTGGAAATCTAGTGTGCGGCGCAACATCAACTTAAAGTAAAACTTCAAATGTGGCCCTAAGTCGATGATAGATGACTGGTTTTCCACTAATTCCACCGCCCCTGTGGATAACTTTGTTGAAAAGTCGCACTGGCTGGCCGGGAAGCCCCGCGAAACAAGGGATCCACCGGCATCGGGCCTTCCTTTGCAATTCTTCCAAATCCTTAAAAATCAAGGGCTTGCAAACATCCCCCGGATAGGTTAGGGAATAACCCTGTTCCGCACTGCGGCAAACCTATTGGTGTGCATAAGTCAAGTACCGCCAGTCAAGTCCGAGCACCTTTTTGGCGAATGCTGGCGAAAAAGTTAACTTGACAGGGTCCGGCGGCGCGGCTCCCGCAGCACTGGGTACGCTGGGGCGCCGGTGCGCTGCAGCGCAGGGCACCGCAGCAGCAGCCAGGCCGGCCGCATACTGTCATCGTCACTTCTGCCCGGCGCGCAGCTTGCGGCTGTGGCGATGCACTTCATCCACCAGCACCGAGACGTTATCCGGCGGCGTGAACTGCGAGATGCCGTGGCCAAGGTTGAATACGTGGCCATCACTGCCCCCGGCGGCGGCATAGCTGTCCAGCACGCCGCGCACCTGCTCGCGGATCGCGGCCTCAGGGGCGAACAGCACGGTCGGGTCGATATTGCCCTGCAGCGCCACGCGCCCGCCGGTGCGGCGGCGCGCTTCGGCCAGGTTGACGGTCCAGTCCAACCCGATCGCGTCGGCGCCGGTGTCAGCCAGCGCCTCGAGCCACAGGCCGCCGCCCTTGGTAAAGACGATCGCGGGCACCTGTTGGCCATCGTGCTCGCGCTTCAGGCCGGCCAGCACCCGGCGCATATAGGCCAGCGAGAACGCCTGGTACATGCCGTCGGCGAGCGCCCCGCCCCAGGTGTCGAAAATCATCACGGCCTGCGCGCCGGCTTCGATCTGGGCATTCAGGTATTCGGTCACCGCCTGGGCGTTGATCTCGAGAATGCGGTGCATCAGGTCCGGGCGGCCGTACATCATCGCCTTGACCGTGCGGAAGTCGTCCGAGCCGCCGCCTTCGACCATGTAGCAGGCCAGCGTCCAGGGGCTGCCGGAAAATCCGATCAGCGGCACGCGCTGGCGGCCGTCCTGGACCAGTGCGCGGCGGATTTCGCTTACCGCGTCAAAGACATACTGCAGCGACGCCATGTCCGGCACGGCCAGTTTCTGCACGTCGGCTTCGGTGCGCAGCGGATGGGCAAAGCGCGGGCCCTCGCCCTGCGCGAACGACAGGCCCAGGCCCATCGCGTCGGGCACGGTCAGGATGTCGGAAAAGAGAATCGCCGCGTCCAGCGGATAGCGGTCCAGCGGCTGCAGTGTCACTTCCGTGGCGTAGGCCGGGTTCTTGGCCAGCCCGAGGAAGCTGCCGGCGCGGGCGCGCGTGGCGTTGTACTCGGGCAGGTAGCGGCCCGCCTGGCGCATCAGCCACAGCGGCGTGTATTCGGTCGGCTGGCGGCGCAGCGCGCGCAGGAAGGTATCGTTCTGCAGTGCGGTCATGGTCATCCTCGTAAGACCGCCATTCTAAGGGATGGCTGCGGCTGGATGCCGCTCAGACGTCGTCGATCATCCCGGTGAAGGCCGCTGCGGCACGCCGCATCCATTCGCGCGCGCGTTCGGCATCGGGCTGCAGCCGTGCGAAGCCGTGGGTCATGCCACTGGCCTCGATGGTGACCACCGGGGCGTCGTGGCGCACCAGGAAGTCGGCATAGGCCAGGCCGTCGTCGCGCAGCACGTCGTGCGCGGCCACCATCAGCACGGTGGCGGGCGGGCGCACCAGCGGCGCGGCCATCAGGTGCACGCGGTGGTCGGGGTGGGCGGTGCCCTCCGCCAGGGCCTCGGCGCCGATGAACTGGGTCCAGAACCAGGCCATCTCGTCACGCGTCAGGCCGGGACCGTCGGCAAAGGCGCGGTAGCTTTCGGTGCTGAGCACCGGTGCCGTCACCGGATAGATCAGCAGTTGCGCATCGACCTGCACCGCGCCGCCGCCGTTGAGCTGCTGCGCTGCCTGCGCCGCCAGGTGGCCGCCGGCGCTGTCGCCCGCCACGGCCAGGAAATCGGTCGCCAGCCCGAGTGCCTGACGTTCACCGGCGAACCACTGCACTGCCTCGGAGGCATCGTCGCAGGGAGCCGGGAACGCGTGCTCGGGTGCGAGGCGGTAGTCGACGCTGGCCACCGCGCAGCCCGTGTCGGCCGCAAGCAACGCTGCAACCGTATGGTGCGTCTGCGGCGAGCCGATCACCCAGCCGCCACCGTGGAAGTAGACCACCAGCCGCGGCGCGGTCTCGCCGGCCGGGCGGAACAGCCTGGCGCCCAGCGAGCGGCCGGAGAGCGCAAGCTCCAGGTCCTGCACCGTGATGCCTGCCGGATCCGGCAACAGCGACGCCGCCGCGATCTCGGCAAAACGGGCCCGCTGCGCGGGAATGTCGGCAGGCGCGGGCGCATTGGCATAGCGCTCCGCCAGGCGGCGGTAATAGGCAAGCAGTTGCGGGTCGATGGCCATGGTTGGCGACTGATGGGAAAGCGGAAAAAGAAAGGGTGCCGGGGCGGGAATCAGTCCAGCCCGAGCTGGCGCGTCAGCTCGACCTTGCTGCAGCAATCCTGCACCGCCAGCAGGCCGGCATCGGCAGCGCGGCGCACGGCGTGGTCGTTGACGATGCCCAGCTGCAGCCAGACACCCTGTGCGCCAATGGCGATGGCCTCATCGACCACGCCCGGCGTTTCCTCGGCACGGCGGAAGATGTCGACCCACGCGATGGGACTGCCGGCTGCCGCGGCAGCGTCGGCGGCTTCGCGCAGCGTGGCGTGGCAGGTCTCGCCCAGAATGCGTTCGCCGGCATGACGCGGATTGACCGGCACGATCCGGAAGCCATGGTCCTGCAGGAATTCCGCAACCTCATGACTGGGACGCTCCGGGCGGTCGGACAGGCCGACCACGGCCACGGTCTTCATCGCCAGCATGGCTTGTATGGCTTGCTGCATCTCAGGGCGCATCGCGTCTCCGGGTGGACAAGGGCGGGCCCGCGGACATGCAAAAACGCAACGCGAAGGCCACAGACGTCCTGAATCGTAACCGGAATTGTCACGCAGGGATTGGTGGGGGAGCGAACATGGAAATCGCGTCATCAAAGATAATACAACGACACGTTTCTGCGGCTAACGTGATGTGAACGCGTGAAAATATGCCGAACACGCCAGATCCCGGCGCCTCTGGCTTTCAACTTCTTGCAAAACGATACATTTTGTTACTGCCATGCCGGGGAGTTTCCCCCACAATACATTGACACACCCGGTGTCCGGCGTGTGGCGCCCCAGTAAATAAGGCTGTGCAGACTTAAAGGGGCGTGGTGAAGAAAGCCTTTTGAAGCAGTAACCCGATTTTCCGATCCAGCAGATCGCCGCTGGACCGGAGCACCAGGCAGACCGTTGCAGCGCGTGGCCTTTGCGGCCTCTGGTCGGATATTGGATATCCGTTGCGCCTTGATTGTCGACCTGGACCGAACCCGTTCCTTCGAATTGACCCCTCGAAGGGATTTTCCCGTCCGCGCGGAGCCTCCCCGGCCCGCGCGCTTTTTTTTGTCCAGGCGGGATAAAAGCATATCGCCACGCCCAAGAAAAAGGCAGCCATGCGGCTGCCTTTTTCATTGTCGCGCCAGAAAAACAACAGCGCGACAAGCCACTAATTGCTTACTTCTTACGACGCAGGCGGGCGATGGCAGCCAGTTGGGCAGCCGCCACGGCGAGCTCGCTCTGAGCGCGTGCCAGATCCAGATCGCTGCTCTGGTTCTGCATCAGCTCTTCGGCAGCACGCTTGGCTTCCTGCGCCTTGGCTTCGTCCAGGTCGCCACCGCGGATAGCGGTGTCGGCCAGCACGGTGACGTGCTTGGGCTGGACTTCGAGAATGCCGCCGGCAACGAACACGAACTCTTCGCTGCCGTCTTCCTTCTCGATCCGCACCGCACCCGGCTGGATGCGCGTGATCAGCGGCGTGTGGCCCGGCAGAATGCCCAGTTCACCCGACTCGCCCGGCAGCGCCACGAACTTCGCCTGGCCGGAGAAGATCGACGCTTCCGCGCTGACGACGTCTACAAGAATGGTTGCCATATCAGATCCTTTCTCCAATCGCTTTGCTCAGGCGGCCGGACACGCAGGGGTGGCCGGCCATCACTCCCACCGCCAGGCGGGAGTGATGAGCAAGGCTTACTGGAGCTTCTTGGCCTTTTCGAAGGCTTCGTCGATCGAGCCGACCATGTAGAACGCCTGCTCGGGCAGGTGATCGCACTCGCCGTCCACCAGCATCTTGAAGCCGCGGATGGTTTCCTTCAGCGGCACGTACTTGCCCGGCGAACCCGTGAACACTTCCGCCACGTGGAACGGCTGCGACAGGAAACGCTGGATCTTACGAGCGCGGTTCACTGCCAGCTTGTCTTCCGGCGACAGTTCGTCCATGCCCAGAATCGCGATGATGTCGCGCAGTTCCTTGTAGCGCTGCAGGGTCTGCTGAACGCGGCGGGCCACTTCGTAGTGTTCCGTGCCGACAACCTGCGGGTCCAGCTGGCGCGAGGTCGAGTCCAGCGGATCCACTGCGGGGTAGATACCCAGTGCAGCGATGTCACGCGACAGCACCACGGTCGAGTCCAGGTGCAGGAAGGTGGTTGCCGGCGACGGGTCGGTCAGGTCATCCGCAGGCACGTACACGGCCTGGATCGACGTGATCGAGCCAGTCTTGGTCGACGTGATACGTTCCTGCAGCTTGCCCATTTCTTCTGCCAGCGTCGGCTGGTAGCCCACGGCGGAAGGCATACGGCCCAGCAGTGCGGACACTTCGGTACCGGCCAGCGTGTAGCGGTAGATGTTGTCCACGAAGAACAGGATGTCACGGCCTTCGTCACGGAAGCGCTCGGCCATGGTCAGGCCGGTCAGCGCCACGCGCAGACGGTTGCCCGGCGGCTCGTTCATCTGGCCGAACACCATGGCCACCTTGTCGAGCACGTTCGAGTCCTTCATTTCGTGGTAGAAGTCGTTCCCTTCACGGGTACGCTCGCCCACGCCGGCGAACACCGACAGACCGCTGTGCTGCTTGGCGATGTTGTTGATGAGCTCCATCATGTTGACGGTCTTGCCCACGCCGGCACCACCGAACAGGCCCACCTTGCCGCCCTTTGCGAACGGGCAGACCAGGTCGATCACCTTGATGCCGGTTTCCAGCAGGTCAACCGACGGCGACAGTTCGTCGAACTTCGGGGCCTTCTGGTGAATCGCGCGCAGCTCGTCCGAGGCGATCGGGCCGGCTTCGTCGATCGGGCGACCCAGCACGTCCATGATGCGGCCCAGCGTGCCGTGACCGACCGGCACCGAAATCGGGGCGCCGGTGCTCTTCACTTCCATACCGCGGCGCAGACCGTCCGACGAGCCCAGGGCAATGGTACGCACCACGCCGTCACCGAGCTGTTGCTGGACTTCGAAGGTCAGGCCCTTTTCGGCGAACGAGGCGTCGCCGGAGTCTTCCAGCACGAGCGCGTCGTACACCTTCGGCATTGCGTCACGGGGGAACTCGATGTCCACCACGGCGCCAATACACTGCACAATATTTCCGATACTCATTTCGTATCTCCGATAGCTTGAATTCGTGACGCCTTAGACCGCAGCTGCGCCGCTGACGATTTCCGACAGTTCCTTGGTAATCGCGGCCTGACGGGTCTTGTTGTAGACCAGTTGCAGTTCGCCGATCACGTTCTTGGCGTTGTCGGACGCAGCCTTCATGGCCACCATGCGCGCCGATTGCTCGGACGCCATGTTCTCGGCCACGGCCTGGTACACCAGCGCCTCGACGTAGCGGACGAGCAGCTCTTCCACTACGGTCTGGGCGTCGGGCTCGTAGATGTAATCCCACGAGTAGGCGCGCTTCTCTTCTTCGGTCTGAACCAGCTTGTCGGCGGCGAGCGGCAGCAGCTGCTCGACCATCGGTTCCTGCTTCATCGTATTGATGAACTTGGTGTACGCCAGGTACACCGCGTCGACCTCACCATTGGTGAAGGCATCGAGCTGGACCTTGATCGCGCCGATCAGCTTTTCCAGATGCGGGGTGTCACCGAGGTGCACCACGTGCGAGATCACCTTGGCACCGACGCGGCCCAGGAACTGCATGCCCTTGGTGCCGATGGCGGTGGCTTGCACGTCCACGCCGCGGCCCTGCAGGGTCTTCAGTTCATTGGTGACGGCGCGCAACACGTTCGTGTTCAGGCCGCCACACAGCCCCTTGTCGGTCGTGACCACGATCATGCCGACGCGCTTGACTTCGCGTTCCTGCATGAACGGGTGCTTGAACTCGGGGTTGGCCGTAGCCAGGTGCGCCGCAATGTTGCGCACCTTCTCGGCGTAGGGACGGGCACTGCGCATCCGCTCCTGCGCCTTGCGCATCTTGGACGCGGCGACCATCTCCATCGCCTTGGTGATCTTGCGCGTGTTCTGCACGCTCTTGATCTTGGTTCGAATCTCTTTCGTTCCGGCCATATCTTCCTCTCCATCCGAACCAGCGCCGCGCCGGCGTGAGCCAGGCGCGGCGGCGGTGTCGTGGAATCACGCGGTTAGAACGCGGCGGACTTCTTGAAATCCTCGACAGCGGCACGCAGGGCGGCTTCATCTTCCTTCGAGAGCTGCTTGGTCTCTTCGATGCGGTTGATGAGATCGGCGTACTTGGTCTTCAGATGGTCGTGCAGGCCCTTCTCGAACGGCAGAATGTCCTTCACTTCCACGTTGTCGAGGAAGCCGTTGTTGGCGGCGAACAGCGACGCGGCCAGCTGCCACACTTGCAGCGGCTGGTATTGCGGCTGCTTGAGCAGTTCGGTCACGCGGCGGCCGCGCTCGAGCTGCTTGCGGGTGGCATCGTCCAGGTCCGAGGCGAACTGCGCGAACGCAGCCAGCTCACGATACTGGGCCAGGTCGGTACGGATACCGCCAGACAGGTTCTTCACCACCTTGGTCTGGGCTGCACCACCGACGCGCGACACCGAGATACCGGCGTTGATAGCGGGGCGGATACCAGCGTTGAACAGGTCGGTTTCCAGGAAGATCTGGCCATCCGTGATCGAGATCACGTTGGTCGGAACGAACGCGGACACGTCGCCGGCCTGCGTTTCGATCACCGGCAGCGCGGTCAGCGAACCGGTCTTGCCCTTGACGGCGCCGTTGGTGAACTTCTCGACGTAGTCGGCGTTCACGCGGGCAGCACGCTCCAGCAGGCGCGAGTGCAGGTAGAACACGTCGCCCGGGTAGGCTTCGCGGCCCGGCGGGCGGCGCAGCAGCAGCGACACCTGGCGGTAGGCCCAGGCTTGCTTGGTCAGGTCGTCATAGACGATCAGCGCGTCTTCGCCGCGGTCGCGGAAGTACTCGCCCATGGTGCAGCCGGCGTACGGTGCCAGGTACTGCATGGCGGCCGAGTCCGAAGCGGCGGCGGCCACGACGACGGTGTATTCCATCGCGCCGTGCTCTTCCAGCTTGCGCACCACGTTGGCGATCGTCGAAGCCTTCTGGCCGACTGCCACGTAGACGCAGAAGACGCCCTTGCCCTTCTGGTTGATGATGGCGTCGACAGCGACGGCGGTCTTGCCGGTCTGGCGGTCGCCAATGATCAGCTCACGCTGGCCACGGCCGATCGGCACCATCGCGTCGATCGACTTCAGGCCGGTCTGCACCGGCTGGCTCACCGACTGACGCGCGATCACGCCCGGGGCGACCTTCTCGATCACGTCCGTTTCCTTGGCGTTGATCGGGCCCTTGCCGTCGATCGGCTGGCCCAGCGTGTTCACCACGCGGCCCAGCAGTTCCTTGCCCACCGGCACTTCCAGAATGCGGCCGGTGCACTTGACCGTGTCGCCTTCGGAAATATGTTCGTACTCACCCAGCACCACGGCGCCGACCGAGTCGCGCTCGAGGTTCAGCGCGAGGCCGAAGGTGTTGCCGGGGAATTCCAGCATCTCGCCCTGCATCACGCCGGACAGGCCATGCACGCGGCAGATGCCATCGGTCACGGAGATCACCGTGCCGGTATTGCGCACTTCAGCTTCAGCGCCAAGGCCCGAGATGCGGGACTTGATCAGCTCGCTGATTTCTGAGGGGTTCAGTTGCATCACAATGCTCCTAATTCTTCAATCCGTCGGCCGGTGCGGTCAGGCGGTCAGCGTGGCTTGCATGGCAGCCAGGCGCGAACGCACGGAGGTGTCGAGCACTTCGTCGCCGACCTTGACGCTCACGCCGCCGATCAGGGACGGGTCCACCGCCACCTGCGCATACAGCTTGCGGCCGAACTTGCGTTCGAGTGCAGCGACCAGGTCGTTCAACTGCGAACCTTCCAGCGGGAATGCGCTGGTGATCTCGACATCCGACGACCCTTCGCGGGCGTTCTTGAGCACATGGAACTGCTCGGCGATTTCCGGCATCACCGTCAGGCGGCCGTTATCCACCAGCAGCTTGACGAAGCGGCGAGCCTCGTCATTCAGCGGGGACTTCAGCACCGACAGGAACAGTTCGGCCAGCTTGTCGCCGGGAACGTTCGGATCGCCGGCTACCGCCTTCATGTCGGGATTGGCAGCAACCTGCCCCATCTCCGACACCAGCTCGGACCATGCACCCAGGTTGCCTGCGCTCGATTCGCTGGCGACGCGGAACAGCGCCTCAGCGTAGGGACGGGCAATGGTTGCGGTTTCAGCCATGATTAGAGCTCAGCCTTGAGTTGATTGAGCAGGTCGGTGTGGACCTGCGCGTTCACTTCACGCTTGAGGATCTGCTCGGCACCCTTGACGGCCAGCACGGCAACCTGGTCACGCAGTGCTTCGCGTGCGCGGGTAACCTGCTGTTCTGCTTCGGCCTTGGCCTGGGCAATGATGCGTGCGGCTTCTGCCTGGGCGTTTTGCTTGATCTCGTCTGCCGTCAGCTGGGCGCGCTTCTCGGCGTCAGCGACGCGTTGTGCACCCTCGGTGCGGGCTTCGGCCATAGCCTGGTCCACACGCTTGTTGGCGAGTTCGAGCTCGGCCTTGCCCTTCTCGGCAGCGGCGAGGCCATCGGCGATCTTCTTTGCGCGTTCGTCGAGCGCCTTCACCAGCGGCGGCCAAATGAATTTGGCAACAACCCACCACAGGATGAAGAACACGACCATCTGCGCAAAAAACGTTGCGTTCAGATTCATGGTGTGTTCCTTTCGGTAATCAAACTACAGATAAATGCACAAAAGGCGGCCAGGCTGGTGGCCCGCGCCGCCCGTCAGCATCATGCAGACCGAAAAGAATTACTTGATGACAGCCAGCAGCGGGTTGGCGAAGGCGAACAGCATTGCAACGCCCACGCCGATCAGGAATGCCGCGTCGATCAGGCCAGCCAGCAGGAACATCTTGGTTTGCAGCGGGTTCATCAGCTCGGGCTGACGTGCGCAGGCTTCGATGTACTTGCCACCCATCAGGGCGATACCCAGGCAGGCGCCGATAGCGCCCAGGCCGATGATGATGCCGATACCGATGGCGGTCAGACCCTGGATGTTGGCGAGAAATTCTTGCATGACGACTCCTTTAATTTAGAGAGACTTAGAACCAAAAAACCAAAAAACCAAAAAACCGAAAATCAGTGGTGATCGTGAGCCTGGCCGATGTACACCAGCGTCAGCATCATGAAGATGAAGGCCTGGAGCAGGACGATCAGGATGTGGAAGATCGCCCATACCGCGCCGGCCAGCACGTGGCCGACAAAGCCCAGCGCGGACAGGTCGGCGCCGAACGTCCAGATCGAACCCAGCAGCGCGATCAGCAGGAACACGAGTTCGCCGGCGTACATGTTGCCGAACAATCGCATGCCGAGCGAAACGGCCTTGGCCAGGAATTCGATCAGGTTCAGGACCAGGTTGAACGGGGCCAGATACCACTTGGCGCCGAACGGGGCCGAGAACAGTTCGTGCATGAAGCCGCCCGTGCCCTTGATCTTGAAGCTGTAGTAGATCATCAGCACCAGCACCGAGCACGACATGCCCAGCGTGCCGTTCAGGTCGGCCGTGGCCACTGCACGGTGGTGGGGGATGTGCAGGTGGAAGATGCCGAGGACTTGATTCAGGCCGTTGACCCAGTCCACCGGGATCAGGTCGATCGCGTTCATCATGGTGATCCAGCAGAACACCATCAGCGCCAGCGGCGCGATCCACGAACGGTCGCCGTGGATGATGCCCTTGGCCTGGTCATCGACCATCTCGACGATCATCTCGACGAAGGCCTGGAAGCGGCCCGGCACGCCAGCGGTGACGCGGCGCGCGGCGGCGTACAGGAACAGCACGGCGATGGCGCCGCACAGCACGGACCAGAACACCGTGTCGTAGTTGATCACGGAGAAATCGACCACCGACGCTTGCTTGCCGCCGACCGAGTTCAAGTTCTGCAAGTGTTCGGCGATATAGCCGGAGGGTGTCAGCGCGTGTTCGGCGCCTTGGGTAGCATCAGACATGTCGATACGAACGGTATATTGCGAAATCTTCGGGCCGCGCGCCGCCACTGTCTGGCCAACGCCCGGTACGCAACTTGCATTGCCTTCGGCGGATTCGCCGGTCACCGCAATGCAAGCGGGGTCCAACCTTGGCCGTGTCCGGTGTCACCACTGTGAAACCGGCACGGCAAATCTTGATATTCCGTCTTGGTGCCCCATTTCCGGATGAGGCACCGCCTTCGTGCGGCTGGCCTAGCGGATCACCAGAGCCACCACCAAATATGTCTTTAGCGCCAGCAGGAACGTGACCAGCATCGGCACCCAACGCAGATCCCGGTACAGCACCACCACCAGCACCAGCAGAGCCGCCGTGCCAAAGACCTTGATCGCCTCGCCCAGGACCAGTCCGCCGACCGAAGCCCGGTCGCGCGCCAGCCACAGGCGGAACGCGAAGAACCCGCTCGGCACGAAGCACACCATGCCGCCGAACAGCGCCGACCAGCCATACGGGCCGGCCTCTTTCGCGAACAGCGCCCAGCACAGTGCCGACAGCAGGGTGACCATCACCTGCGCCAGGACAACCTTGCCCGGGGTCATGCGCGAAGGGCGCAACGCGCGCTCACCAAACAGCGTCACCGCCTCGGCGTGCGACAGCGGATCGACAGCCTCTTCCTCACGGTCTGCGCCTTCTTTCCAGTCGTCCCAGTCATCTTCCTGACGGGACCCGGCGCCTCGCTGCTGACGGTCTTGAACCACTACTGCTCGCCTTATTCCAGGCCGGAACTTTTCGGCCCGACCAGAATTCAAACCGCACGATTTTAAGGGGAACTACTGATTCGCGTCAATCTGCTTACATTTAGCTTGCAGTGTGTTGCGCACAACGGTTGCCATCACGATGCCATGATGGCTTCACAAAAATTGCGCAGCAATAATGTTTGACGTAATTGGATTGCGCAGCGAACCCTGCGCATGATGAGGGATTACCGGGTACGCCGTACGTATACCGGTCCCAGGAACGGACACTGCAGCGTACACGCAACAGTCATCGCCGCAATGGCCGTTAATCGCACCGAATTGCGCACGCAAAGTTACGCGCGCCTTGGCACCCTGCCTCAGGCGACCTTCTGCTTTTCAGTCGATTCGCGCAGCCGCACGAGCACGCCTTCAAGCGCGTCGTTGTCGCTGAAGTGGATGGTGAGCTGGCCCTTGCCGCGCGCGCCCAGCTTGATCTGCACCGCCAGGCCCAGCGCATCGGACAGTTCTTCTTCCAGCCGTGCCACGTCGCGCACGTTGTTGGCGCCCTTCTGCTTGAGCGACTTCAGGTCGAACGGCTTGAGCGTGGACGCCACCAGCTTCTCGGTCTCGCGCACAGACAGCCGCTTGTTCACGATCTGGTTGGCCAGCGTGATCTGGTTGGCGCCGTCCACCGCCAGCAGCGCGCGCGCGTGGCCCATGTCGAGGTCGCCCGCCATCAGCATGGTCTGCACCGGTGCGGCCAGGTTCAGCAGGCGCAGCAGGTTCGACACCGCGCTGCGCGAACGGCCGACCGACTCGGCCGCCTGCTCATGCGTGAAACTGAACTCGCGGATCAGGCGCATGATGCCCTGCGCTTCTTCCAGCGGATTCAGGTCTTCGCGCTGGATGTTCTCGATCAGCGCCATCGCGGCCGCGGCTTCATCGGCCACGTCCTTCACCAGCACCGGCACCTTGTCCAGGCCGGCGAGCTTGGACGCGCGGAAGCGCCGCTCGCCCGCGATGATTTCATAGCGGTCCGGCTCGGCCACACGGCGCACCAGGATCGGCTGCATCAGGCCCTGCGCGCGGATGCTGGCGGCCAGTTCCTGCAGCGCGCCTTCATCCATGCGCGTGCGCGGCTGGTACTTGCCCGGCTGCAACTGGTTCAGGCGCAGCACGGTGGGCGCACCCTCCTGCTTCACCGATTCAACGATTTCGGCCGGCCCGCCCAGCAACGCTTCAAGGCCGCGGCCCAGGCCCTTTTTCTTTGCAGTGCTCATGCTTGCCCTCTCCTTCAGCCCAGCTGCCTGACGCGCGCGATCATCTCGGCGCCGAAATCCAGGTACGCCTTGGCGCCCTTCGATGACGGATCGAACGCCACGCCCGGCATGCCATAGGACGGTGCCTCGGCCAGCCGCACATTGCGCGGGATCAGGGTCTTGAAGACCTTTTCACCGAAGTGCGATTCCAGCTGCGCCGACACCTGCTGCTGCAGCGTGACGCGCGGATCGAACATGACGCGCAGCAGGCCGATCACCTGCAGGTCGCGATTCAGGTTGGCGTGCACCTGCTTGATGGTGTTGACCAGGTCCGACAGCCCTTCCAGCGCGAAATACTCGCACTGCATCGGCACGATCACGCCATGCGCGGCGCACAGGCCATTCAGCGTCAGCAGCGACAGCGACGGCGGGCAGTCGATCAGCACGAAGTCATATTCGTCATTGACCTCTGCGATGGCCTGCCTGAGGCGGCGCTCGCGCTGGTCCAGCTCGACCAGTTCCACTTCCGCGCCGGCCAGTTCGCGGTTGGCGGGCAGCACATCGTACCTGCCGGTCTCGGAACGCTGGCGCGCCTGCTTGATGCTGGCCAGGCCGACCAGCACCTGGTACACGCTGTGCTCCAGCGCCTGCTTGTCGATGCCCGAACCCATCGAGGCATTGCCCTGCGGGTCCAGGTCGACCAGCAGCACGCGCTGGTCCTGCGCGGCCAGGCCGGCGGCGAGGTTCACCGTGGTGGTGGTCTTGCCTACCCCGCCCTTCTGGTTTGCGATCACGAATACCTTGGCCATAAGCTACTGAGGCTCCTGCTTCAATTCATCCGGCCAGCGCGGGGCTGGCAGTTCGCGGCGCTGCACGCAGCGCCGCGGCGTACGTCATGCGTGGGCGCTTGCGCGCCGCGACAGCACCACCAGGTGGCGCTCGGCATCCAGCCCGGGCACGGTGATGCGGGGAACCGCATCGACCTGCCATTGCGCCATCAGCCCGGCAGCTTCCATGCGGTCCAGCTCGGCCTGTGGATAAACCCCCTTCATGGCGATCAGCTTGCCGTGCGGTGCAAGGAGCTGGCCCGACAGGTTCACGAAATCAGTCAGTTCCGCAAACGCGCGCGAGGTGATCACGGCAAAGCCGCTGGCATCGTCGAGCTTCTCCACCGGCCCCCAATGCGCCGCGGCATTGGAGAGCCCGAGTTGCGCACGGCACTGGGTCAGGAAGGCGGTCTTCTTCTGCACGATGTCCACCATCAGCACCGACACGTCGGGACAGGCGATGGCCAGCGGCAGGCCGGGCATGCCGCCGCCCGAGCCCACGTCCAATACCCTGCCCCGCGCCGGCGTGCCTACCTCTGCGGCACGCGCGGCTTCGGCCAGTGCCGGCACGGCGGCGAGCGAGTCCAGCATGTGATGCGTAAGCATCTCATCGGGGTGGCGGATTGCGGTCAGGTTGTAGACGCCGTTCCATTTACGCAGCAGCGCCAGGTAGGCAAACAAGGTGTCGATCTGGGCCGGCGCCAGCGCCAGTCCGATCTGGGCCAGACCGGCTTCAAGGCGACGGCGCTGCGTGGCGTCGTCGGTCATGGTGTGTCGCGGACCGGGCACTCAAGCAGCCTCTTCAGAGTTGCCCGAAGGCGCGCCCGACTCAGCGCGCGTGCGCCCCAGCCCCTTCTTCTTCAGGTGCACCAGCAGCAGCGAGATCGCGGCCGGCGTCACGCCGGAAATGCGCGAGGCCTGGCCCAGCGTTTCCGGACGATGCTGGTTCAGCTTCTGGCTGACCTCGAAGCCCAGGCCACGCACTTCGGTGTAGTCCAGCCCTTCCGGCAGGCGCGTCGACTCGTTGGCTTCCAGCTTGTCGACCTCCGCCGCCTGGCGGGCGATATAGCCGTGGTACTTGATGCCGATCTCGATCTGCTCGCGGATCTGCTCTGCCAGCATCGGCTCGGCGTCCAACGGCGTTTCCGGGGCATGGCGGCCACCCTGCAGCGCCATCAGTGCTTCATAGCGGACTTCTGGCCGGCGCAGCAGGTCGGCCAGGCTGTACTCGCGCTCGATCGGCTTGCCCAGCAGCGGCACGGCGTCTTCGCCCGGAAGCATCGCCGGGTTCACCCATGTGCTCTTCAGGCGCTCTGTTTCACGTGAAACAGCGTCGCGCTTGCGGTTGAAGGCATCCCAACGCGCATCGTCGACCACGCCCAGTTCACGGCCAACCTCAGTCAGCCGCATATCGGCGTTGTCTTCCCGCAGGCTCAGGCGGAATTCCGCGCGGCTGGTGAACATGCGGTACGGCTCGGTCACACCGCGAGTAATCAGGTCGTCGACCAGCACACCCAGGTAGGCCTGGTCGCGGCGCGGCGTCCACGCATCGCGTTCGCGCACATAGCAGCCAGCATTGATGCCGGCCAGCAGGCCCTGCGCGGCGGCTTCTTCATAGCCGGTGGTGCCATTGATCTGTCCCGCAAAGAACAGGCCGCTGATGGCCTTGCTCTCCAGCGATGCCTTCAGCCCGCGCGGATCGAAGTAGTCATACTCGATCGCATAGCCGGGGCGCAGGATATGCGCGTTCTCCATCCCGCGGATCGAGTGCACGAGTTCCAGCTGCACGTCGAACGGCAAGCTGGTCGAGATCCCATTGGGGTAGAACTCGTTGGTGGTCAGGCCTTCGGGCTCCAGGAAGATCTGGTGGCTTTCCTTGGTGGCAAAGCGATGGATCTTGTCCTCGATGCTGGGGCAGTAGCGCGGCCCTACCCCTTCGATCACGCCGGTGTACATCGGCGAGCGGTCCAGCCCGCCACGAATGATGTCGTGGGTACGGCTGTTGGTATGGGTGATCCAGCACGGCAGCTGTTGCGGGTGCTGCTCCGGACGACCCAGGAAGGAGAACACCGGCACCGGATCCAGGTCGCCGGGCTGCTCTTCCATCACCGAGAAATCGATGGTGCGGCCGTCGATGCGCGGCGGCGTGCCGGTCTTCAGGCGGCCTTGCGGCAGCTTCAGGTCCTTCAGGCGTGCCGACAGCGACACTGCTGCCGGGTCGCCGGCGCGGCCGCCGGTGTAGTTGTCTAGCCCGACGTGGATCTTGCCGTCCAGGAAGGTACCGGCGGTCAGCACCACCGCGCGGGCGCGGAAGGCGATGCCCACCTGGGTCATGGCGCCGACTACGCGATCGCCCTCAACCATCAGGTCGTCCACCGCCTGCTGGAACAGCATCAGGTTCGGCTGGTTCTCCAGCCTTGTACGGATGGCCTTGCGGTACAGCACGCGATCAGCCTGGGCGCGCGTGGCGCGCACCGCAGGGCCCTTGCTCGAGTTCAGGATGCGGAACTGAATGCCGGACTCGTCCGTGGCGGCGGCCATGGCACCGCCCATGGCGTCCACTTCCTTGACCAGGTGCCCCTTGCCGATGCCGCCGATGGACGGGTTGCAGCTCATCTGGCCCAGCGTCTCGATGTTGTGAGTCAGCAGCAGCGTCTGGCAGCCCATACGGGCCGCGGCGAGTGCAGCTTCAGTGCCGGCATGGCCACCGCCGACGACGATGACGTCGAATTCTTTTGGGTAAAGCATGGGACACCTCCTCCGGGAGGCTGGCGGGAAAATACGGGAATGCGAAATTATAGCGGCAATCGACTAGCCGCCTTCCGATGGTAACCATGTTTCACGTGAAACATGGCGTTGGCGATACCCGGCGAGTCGCTCGAAAGCGACGTTATGTTCCACGTGAAACAAAAAGGCCGGGCACATGGCCCGGCCTGATGTTTCACGAGGAACAAGCGCCTCAAAGCTGCGCGCGGATATAGCCCGTAACCTGCTGGGTCAGCTTGTCAAGATCGCGCTGCAAGGTGGCGAACCCGGCATTGCGCTCGCGCGTCACCTCGTCCATATACAGCGGCCGCCGGATTTCGATCTGCAGGCTATTGCGCCGCTCGGCCGGCCGGCCAATCTGCGCGATCAGCTGCACGCCCTTGTACGGGTCGTTGCGAGCCACCGTGTAACCCATGCCGCGCAGTTCCCGTTCGACCAGGTCGACCAGTCCCGGCTCGCAGGTGGTGCCGTCACGGTCGCCCAGCACAAAGTCCGCCAGCGGATGCGGGCTGGCGATCTTGAGCCGCTCGTAGGCGTTGTTGGGCATGGAGTGCAGGTTCAGGTGCCAGAGCGCGCCAAAGCGCTGGTGGGCGCCCTCCACGGCCTCGGCCAGCGCCGCATGGTATGGCCGGTAGTAGCGGTCTATACGGGCCTGCACTTCCGTCACGGACAGGCGGCGGTCATAGATCGGCGTGCTGGCGTCGACCCGGCTCCAGATCAGGCCGAAGCCCAGCCGCGTCTTCGGCCCCGGGGCCAATGCCGTCGGCCAGGTGCCGTCGAGCTGGGCCGGGTCGATGTCGTCGGGCATCCGGTTCGGGTCGATATAGACCCGCGGGAAAGTGGCCGCCAGCAGCGTACCACCTGCTGCGGGCACGGCCTCCCACAAGGCATCGACGTGGGTATCCTCGCCGCCACGCAGGCGCGCGGCCGGGATCGCCGCACCGAAGTCAGCCGGGTACTCGGTACCGCTGTGCGGCGAGTCGCATACCAGCGGCAGCGCCTCCCCTTCCGGCAGGCGTACGATGACCGGCGGCAGTACCGCAGCTTGGTTGATTGCCTCCGCCATGCCTCAGTCCAGCTTGATATCGGCAGCCTTGGCCACGCGGGCGTAGCGCGCCATCGCCTGCTGGATCTGCGCCTTGAACTGCTCCGGCGTAGTCGGCACCAGCGTGCCGCCGGATTCTTCCACCTTGCGCTTGAACTCGGGGTTCTGCATGGCCTTGTGGATCGCCTGGTTCAGCCTGGCGACGATGGCGGGCGGCGTATTCGCGGGCGCGACGATGCCGAACCAACCGCCGTCGCCCATCTCCTTGTAGCCCAGTTCTGCATAGGTGGGTACGTTTGGCAACTGCGGCGAGCGCGTGGCGCCAAGCACCGCCAGCGCGCGCAGGCGGCCCGATTTCACGTGAGGCAGCGCGGAGGCCAGGTTGTCCGAGATTGCATTGACCTGCCCTGCCACCGCGTCATTGAGTCCAAGGCCGGCGCCCTTGTACGGCACATGCAGCAGCTGGATCTTCGCCAGCATCTGGAAGTTCTCAAGATTTACGTGGCCGAGGGTCCCTGTGCCCGGCGAGGCAACTGAATACTTCCCCGGATTGGCCTTGGCTAAGGCAATAAACTCCTGCATGGTTTTCGCCGGCACGCTCGGATGCACCGTGAATACGCTCGGCATCGACACCACGTTGGTGATCGGGGCAAAGTCCTTGATCGGGTCGTACTTCAGCTTCGGGTACACCGCCGGGTTGGAACCATGCGTGCTGACCGTGGCCATGCCGATGGTGTAGCCATCGGGCGCGGCGTTGGCCACCTGCTCCATGCCCAGCGAGCCGCCGGCGCCGCCCTTGTTCTCGACCACGATCGACTGGCCCAGCTCGCGGCCGGCAAACTCTGCCACCAGGCGCGCCGACAGGTCGGTGGAGCCACCCGCCGCGAACGGCACGATCAGACGGATCGGGCGCGTCGGGTAATTGGCTTGCGCGAACGCGTTGCCGGCAAAGGCCAGCGTGGCAGCGGCGGCGGTACCGGACAGCAGCAGCTGGCGGCGGGACATCCTGGCTCGGATCACGGGGATTCTCCTGTTGGTTTTGTGCATGAACCGGACGAGTGTCAGCCGTTTACCGGGCGGGCACAAACGACTATATTGCACGTTTGCATTACCAAAGATCATCCTGCGGCGGCCGCTCCGGCAGCCGTCCCGCCCTTCCTCCCTTCCCCCGCCATGCGGCTGCATTCCCCATCGATGTCTGAGTTGCACGCCTTTGCCACCGCGGCGCGGCTGGGCAGCTTCACGCGTGCGGCGGACGAACTGTGCGTGACCCAGGGTGCCATCAGCCGCGCCATCGCGCGGCTGGAGGCGCATTTCGGGCAGCCGCTGCTACAGCGCAATGCCCACCGGCTGGTGCTGACAGATGCCGGCCGGAAATTGCTTGAGGCCGTGGCCGAGCCGCTGGCCACGATCGAGCATGCCAGCGCCACCCTGCGCGCCGGCAACCGCCGGCACCACCTGACGCTGTCCGTCGTGCCCACGCTGGCCAGCGTCTGGCTGGTGCCGCGCCTGCCGGACTTCCATCGCCGCCATCCGGAAATCCGGCTGGACTTCGTCCCGTACCAGCGCGACGAGGACCTCTCCGGCCCCTCCCCCGACGCCGCCATCCTGGCGGGTGAAGCCGGCAAATGGCCCGGCCTGCAGGCCGACTATGTGGTGGGACGTGAATTGGTGCCGGTCTGCCATCCGGACCGCGCCCGGGCACGGCGCGAGGCCGGCCGCTGGCAGTCTCCTGCGGAGCTGCTGGACGAGCCCCTGCTCTACCACACCACCGCACCGGCGAACTGGCAAAACTGGCTGCAGGCCGCCGGCGTACCCAACGCTGCGCCAAGGTTATCCACAGCGTTCGACCAGGTCTCGATCCTGATCCAGGCGGTGCGCGCCGACATCGGCGTCGCCGTGCTGCAGCGTTGCCTGGTGCGCGACGAAATTGCCGCCGGACGCGTAACGGCGCCGTTTGACCTGCCAATTACGCTGCAACGGGGCTATTTCCTGTGTGCGCCGAAGGAACGGCGCGATCATCCGGCGCTGAACTGCTTCCGGGATTGGCTGCTGGAAACCGCAGCGAAGGATACAGGCAGCGGCACCAACACTTTATTCTCCGGATGACTAACATGGAAAAAATTATGCAAAAATACATTCATCCCACAGATAAAATTCCTAAAATTATTATCTGTATGGATGTTATTCGGTAAATTTGATTGCTAAAAATTACCCCAGTAGATATTTGCGTACCTACATCAGCGCACCGATAGCGACATCCGCCCGAAGCGCCTCTGAATTGGGTTATCCCCAAAGTTATTCACACCACCAATAGAAAAGGGCCTGCATCCGCAGACCCTCATTCCTCTGGCGAAAACCGGGCGGGTTAAGCCGCCTTTTTTGCCAATCCAAGATAGGTTTCGATCACCTTCGGATTCGCCGCCAGTTCGTCGGCCAGCCCTTCCATCGCCATATCCCCGGTCTCGATCACATAGCCGTAGTCCGCCACCTGCAGCGCAGCGCGTGCGTTCTGCTCGATCAGCAGCGTGGCCACGCCGGTCTGGCGCAGATTGCTGATGATGTGGAAGATCTCCTTCACGATCAGCGGCGCCAGGCCAAGGCTGGGCTCGTCCAGCATCAGCAGCTGCGGCTTGGCCATCAGCGCGCGGCCCACCGCCAGCATCTGGCGCTCGCCCCCGGAGAGCGTGCCGGCGTCCTGGCGGGCACGCTCGCGCAGGCGTGGGAACAGGTCGTAGACCACGTCCATCTGGTCCAGGTAGTTCTTCTCGCCGGCGCGCTTGCGGCGAAAGGCACCCAGCTGCAGGTTGTCTTCCACCGTCATCGACGCAAACAGCTCGCGCTTCTCCGGCACCAGGCACATGCCGCGCGCAACGCGCCATTCCACCGGGATGCCGGCCATGTCGTGGCCGAGGTAGTTGACCGAGCCGCTCGACGACCCCGTCACCGGCAGCGCACCCATGACCGCATTGAGCATGGTCGACTTGCCGGCACCGTTGGGGCCGATCACCGTGACGATCTTGCCGGCCTCCACCTTCAGGTTGGCGCCGTGCACCGCTTCCACCTTGCCGTAGCGGACGTGGAGGTCCTTCACTTCGAGAATCAGGCTCATGTCCGGTCCTTACTCCACGCCACCCAGGTAGGCTTCCAGCACCGCGGGGTTCTTCTGCACTTCCTCGGGCACGCCCTCGGCAATGCGCGTGCCGAATTCCATCACCACCAGCCGGTCGGTCAGGTTCATCACGAAATCCATGTCGTGCTCGACCAGCAGCACGCTCATGCCCTCGCCCTTGAGCTTGCGCAGCAGCTCGGCCAGCGCCTGCTTCTCCTTGTAGCGCAGGCCCGCTGCCGGCTCGTCGAGCAGCAGCAGCGCCGGGTCGCAGCAAAGCGCACGCGCGATTTCAAGAATCCGCTGCTGGCCCAGCGCGAGGCTGCCGGCTTCCATGTACATGCAATCGGCCAGGCCCACGCGTTCAAGCTGGCGCTTCGCTTCGAACAGCAGCTTCTCTTCCTCGGCCTTGTTCATGCGCAGGATCGCTGCCGAGACGCCGCCCTGGGCGCGGAAATCACCGCGCAGGTGCGCGCCGATGGCCACGTTCTCCAGCACCGTCATGGTCGGCAGCAGGTGCACATGCTGGAAGGTGCGGCCGATGCCGCGCTTGACGATCTCGCGCGACGGCAGGCCCGAGATCACTTCACCGCGGTAACGCACCTCCCCACGCGTGACCGGCAGCACGCCCGTCACCAGGTTGAAGGTGGTGGACTTGCCCGCGCCATTGGGACCGATCAGCCCGATGATCTCGCCCGCGCGCACCTGGAAGCTGACATCGTTCACCGCCACCAGCCCGCCGAACTCCTTGCGCGCGGCGCGCACATCCAGAATCAGGTCGCCCGCCTCGGGCTTCTGGCGCACGGCCAGGGCCTCGGCCTGCGCCGGCGCCAGCACCGGTGGACCAGAAGGCACCAGACGCCGCAGGAACGGCCAGATGCCATCGCGCGCGTATTGCAGCAGCAATACCAGCAGTACGCCGAAGACGATGATCTCGAAGTTGCCGTTGGCACCGAGCAGCTTGGGCAGCACGCCCTGCAGCACATCCTTCAGGATGGTCAGGATGCCCGCGCCCAGCACCGCGCCCCACACATGGCCCACGCCGCCGACCACGGCCATGAACAGGTACTCGATGCCGTAGTTCAGGCCGAACGGCGTCGGGTTCACCGCGCGCTGCAGGTGCGCGTACAGGAAGCCCGACACGCACGCCAGGACCGCCGCCACCACGAAGATCACCACTTTCATCCATGCGGTGTTCACACCCATGGCCTCGGCCATCACGCCACCGCCCTTGAGCGCGCGGATGGCGCGCCCCGGGCGCGAGTTCAGCAGGTTCTGCATCGCCAGCACGGCCAGCAGCACCACCGCCCAGATCAGGTAGAACATCGAGCGGCCCGACTGCAGCTCGATGCCGAAGAGCGACAGCACCGGGATCCCGTTCAGGCCGTCATACTTGCCCAGGAACTCCAGGTTGCCAAACAGGAAGAACAGCGACAGGCCCCAGGCAATGGTCGCCAGCGGCAGGTAGTGGCCGGACATGCGCATCGTGATCAGCCCGATCACATAGGCCGATGCCATCGTGATCACCAGCCCCACCATCAGCCCGAACCAGGGCGACAGCCCGAACTGCGTGGTCAGGTACGCAGTGCTGTACGCGCCCAGCCCCACGAACGCGGCCTGCCCGAACGAGGTCATGCCGCCCACCCCGGTCAGCAGCACCAGCCCGATCGCCACGATGCTGTACAGGCCGATGTAATTGCCCAGCGTGATCCAGAACTCCGGCGTCGGCAGCGCCGGCAGCAACACCAGCACCACAATGAAAGCCAGCACCAGGACCCGGTTGCGGTTCAGCCGCGCACGGCTGCCTGCCTCGGCACTGGCCACCCGCGCCTGCTTGTCGGTCAGCATGGTCATGGCTTATTCCTCCTCCTCGACATGCTTGCTCGTCAGCGAGCGCCACAGCAGCACCGGAATGATCAGTGTGAAGACGATGACCTCCTTGAACGCGCTGGCCCAGAAGGACGAATAGGATTCAAGCAGGCCCACCAGCAGCGCACCGAGCGCCGCCACGGGGTAGCTCACCAGCCCGCCGACAATGGCGCCGACAAAGCCCTTCAGGCCCACCAGGAAGCCCGACTCGTAGTACACGGTGGTCAGCGGCGCGATCAGGATGCCGCACAGCGCGCCCATCGCCGCGGCCAGCGTGAACGACAGCCGCCCCGCCTGCGTGGTGCCGATACCGACCAGGCGCGCGCCCAGCCGGTTTACCGCGGTCGCGCGCAGCGCCTTGCCCTGCAGCGTGCGCTCGAAATAGAAGTACAGCGCGCCGATCAGCAGCGCCGACACGCCCACGATCCACAGGCTCTGGCCCGAGATGCTGAGCGCCCCCACGTCGAAGCGCGCATCCGAGAACGCATTGGTGCGCGAACCCTCCGCCCCGAACATCACCAGGCCCAGCCCCACCAGCGCAAAGTGCACGCCGACCGAGACGATCAGCAGCACCAGCGTGCTGGCCTCGGCCAGCGGCTGGTAGGCCAGCCGGTACAGCATCGGCCCCAGCGGGATGATGATCAGCAGCGTCAGCGCGATCTGCGCCAGCATCGGCAGCGGCTGCGCGCCATACTGCTGCGCCAGCCAGTGCACCGCGAGCGGGAACACCAGGTATTTGCCTGCCAGCACCGCCAGCCGCTGGCCCAGCGTGCGGCGCAACTCGGCGCTGCGCAGCACCGTGACGGTTTCATAGATGAAGGTCAGCGCCCCCATCGCCAGCAGCAGCCAGCTGGTCTGCGGCGCGTGACCGGCCTGCATCGCCGCCAGCGTCAGCGCGCCGTAGGCAACAAACTCCCCTTGCGGGATGAAGATGACCCGGGTCACCGAGAACACCAGCACCAGGGCCAGTGCCAGCAGCGCGTAGATCGCGCCCGAGGTGATGCCGTCCTGGGCCAGGATGGCAGCGATTGATAAGTCCATTGTCTCCCCGTCTCTTGGAAATACCTGCCTGCATCATATGGGGGCCGACAGGGTGCTGTGTGCTTCGGGATTTACGCAATAGTAAACGGATTGCCTAATGTGGAAATACAGGCAAGCCCTAACGAGAGGTGTGTATGGCGGCGTGAGCGTTTCGCATTGTTGCCATGCGGTTGGTTGTCGCTCTTGGCAGGTGTAGCGTTTCGCGCAAGCGCCCAATGACCGTCAGCGCACTTTGAGCCGGCGCAGCAGCCGTAGGCGTCCAGGCGATGCCGTTTGCAGCAGGCGGCCTACGCCCTGCATGGGGATTGTTCAATAGTGGGTTATCGAAGGCACTATCCCTGACTCACATGGCGTAGCAGGGTCGAACGGGCAACCACGCCAGAACGGCAAGCACCACCGTGCGAACCACCAACACCGTGCAATTTATTGCCAGCCGCATAGGCGACGCGTTCTTTGGTTACTTTCTGTCGCTCGGACAGAAAGTGACTCGCCGGCTAAGCCGGCGAAACAGCAGCACTTGCCAAGGGCGACACCCAACCGCATAGCGCCACGCCGCCCCCGACCCTCACTTAGTCAACAACTTCCACTTCCCATCAACAATCTGCACCATCACCCGCGCCCTCTGATCAAAGCCAAGGTGGTCGGTAGCACTCATGTTCATGATCCCATGCGAAACCGGCAGATTCTTGGTCTGCTCCATCGCATCCCGCAATGCCTTGCGGAATTCCTTGGTACCCGGCTGGCCCTTCTTCAGCGCCTCAGGGATGGCATGCTGCAGGATCAGCCCCGCATCCCAGGCATGACCGCCGAAGGTCGAGACCTGGCCACCGAAGGCCTTCTCGTAAGAAGTCTTGTAGGACATGGCCGGCTTCTTCACCGGATTGCTGTCCGGCAATTGCTCAGCCACCAGCAGCGGCCCGGCCGGCAGGAACGTGCCTTCGCAATCCTTGCCGCACACGCGCAGGAAGTCGGCATTGGCCACACCGTGGGTCTGGTAAATCTTGCCCTTGAAACCACGCTCCTTGAGCGTCTTGGCCGGCAGCGCCGCGGGCGTACCCGAGCCTGCGATCAGCACGGCGTCGGCATTGGCGCTCATCATCTTCAGCACCTGGCCGGTGACCGAGGTATCGGTACGGGCAAAGCGCTCGTTGGCGACCACCTTGATCTTGCGCAGCTCCGCCACCTTGGCGAACTCCTGCGCCCAGCTGTCGCCATAGGCGTCCGCGAAGCCGATGAAGGCCACCGTCTTCACGTTGTTGTTGGTCATATGCTCGGCAATGGCGGTCGCCATGTGCGAGTCATTCTGCGGCGTCTTGAAGACCCAGGCGCGCTTGGCATCCATCGGCTCGATGATGCGGGCCGAGGCGGCCATGGTGATCATCGGCGTATCGTTCTCGGCCACCACGTCCACCATCGCCAGCGAGTTCGGCGTCACGGTGGAACCCACCACCACGTCAACCTTGTCTTCGCTGATCAGCTTGCGGGTGTTCTTGACCGCGGTGGTGGTGTCGGAGGCATCGTCCAGCACGATGTACTCGATCTTCTTGCCCGCGATTTCCTTGGGCATCAGCGTGAAGGTGTTCTTCTCCGGAATACCCAGCGATGCCGCCGGACCCGTGGCCGACACCGTCACCCCGACCTTGACCTGTGCCTGGGCTGCACCGGCAACCAGGCTCGCCGCAGCGATTGCCAGCAGGCTGGCGCGCTTGAAATCCATCTTGTCTCCTCGGTTCCTGAAACGGAAAGGCATCCGTCCGGCGTCCACCGGCGGATGCCCTGGTCCACTGAACTGGATGAGGCGCAGCCCAGCGGGTGCGCATTCCATCCGGTTCAGTGGGCCTTGATCGACCCCTCGGGTCAACACAGGCACATCGCCGGCACCTGCGCTACAGCCAGGAACGACGCAAGGCCGCTCCCCAGTTTCCCCGTCCGCACCACTCCCCCGGATCGGCGCGATCCGGCTATTCACCGACCGTGCGGTCGGGAATTCGGATCGAGTCTAGCACAGCGACTTGGCGCGAAAAGGGAGGATTAACCCGCATCGCGAGCGCCGCCCGGCTTCGCCGTCAGCGCAGGAACGCGTCCCAGGCGGTCTTCAGGATCAGCGCGCTCACCACCACGATAAACACCTTGCGCACGAAGGCGCTGCCGTGGCGCAGGGCCAGCTTGCTGCCCACCTGGCTGCCGGCGATGTTGGCCACCGCCATCACCAGGCCCAGCTGCCACCAGATATGGCCCTTGCTGGCCAGCAACAGCAGCGCCGCCAGGTTGGTGGCAAGGTTGACCACCTTGGCCGAGGCCGCCGCGTGCAGGAAGTCATAGCCGAACACCCGCACGAACGCGATCATCAGGAAGCTGCCGGTGCCCGGACCGAACACGCCGTCATAGAAACCGATGACGGCGCCGGCCAGCAGCGCCGCGATGCGCTCGCGCGCGCCCGACAGCGTCGGCGCGTGTTCCGTACCCAGGTCCTTCTTGGCCACGGTGTAGACCAGCAACACCACCAGCACGAACGGCAGCGCCTTGCGCAGCGGTTCGGCCGGAATCTTGGTCAGCGCCCAGGCACCGGCCATCGAGAAGACAAGGGCCGCCACCACCGCGGGCGCGGTCGCTCCCCAGTAGATACGCACGCTGCGGCCGTAGCGCAGCGCCGCGTTGGCGGTGCCCGCGATCGAGCCCATCTTGTTGGTACCCAGCAGCGTGGCCGGCGCGACATTGGGATAGGCCGAGAACATCGCCGGGATCTGTACCAGGCCGCCGCCGCCGGCGACCGCGTCGATCAGGCCGGCGAGAAAGGCGGCAACCGCCAGGAATGCGAATTCCGTCATTGCAGGAAGCAGGAAAGCGAAAAGGGATAGGATCGGAGGAGATCGGTGCGGGCGGGCCGGCGCGCTGCCGGGCGGTATCAGTTCAGCCCAGCACCTTGGCCGCAGGCACCAGGCTGCGGTGCCACATGCCGTTGCCATGCGGGCAGAAGCCCGGCGGCGCGCCGCCTTGCCCTGCCGCCAGCCCCGGCGCCAGCAGCGCGTGACGGATACCGTGCGCGCGGCCCCAGTCGGCCAGCGTGGCACAACAGGCCTCAAGGCAGGCGCGGCGGGCCCCGCCGTCCAGCCCGGGCCGTACCCACCACTCCATGCCGCAAGCGGCCAGCCCGGCAAGCTCGAGGCTCGGGAGCAGCGCCACCGGCAGGCACGCCAGCAGATCGTGCGGAGCCTGCGCATCATCCACCAGCAGGCAGATGCCGCGACCGGACTGGGCCAGCAGCTCGTCCAGCATCAGCCGGCGCGCGCGCGCGGCGGGCACCGGCAGTGGCTGCACCGTAGCCAGCCAGGCTTCCAGCGTGGCTGCGTCGGCGCCCAGTCCGAGGCGTACCAAACCCTGCGGCGCGGGCGCGTCGGGATGATCCGGAACGGCTGGGGAGTCGGGGGAATCAGGTGCGGCAGGCATGGCGGGCAATGAGAGCGCCCGCATTGTCGCATGTGGAGGGTAGCCAGGTGATGCCGGTGCAGCCTGGATGCCCCATGATGGGGCGAAAGCGCCACAGCAGCGATTGGGAGGCCCAAATGAAAAAAGCGTTGCCGAGGATCACCCGGCAACGCCCTTTATTTATAACGCTGCTACCCGACACCGGGTGCGCGCCTGTCGTCTCCTCGCTTCCGCCTCCATTTAACCTGCGAAAACCGTATATGGAATGTAACGAAGCGGTGCATCGAGGACAAGCTAGAAAAAACCCTAGCCCCAGAATCGGGCATGTCGACCCGCGGTCACTCCTGCCGGGTTACTCCCGCTTGCCCGAGTGGCCCCCGAAGCGCGCCAGCAGCTCGCCCATGATGCCACGGCGGAAAGTCAGCACGCAGATCACGAAGATCACGCCGGTCACCATCGTCACCGACTCGCCCAGCGTGCCGAACCAGGAGATGCCGGTGACCGACGCCAGGAAGTTGCCGATGTCGCCCAGCTTGTTCTCCAGCGCGACCACCACGAAGGCACCGACAATCGGACCCGACAATGTGCCCAGGCCGCCGACCAGGGTCATCAGGATGACCGAGCCGGACATCGACCAGTGCACGTCGGTCAGCGTCTCGAAGCCCAGCACCAGCGCCTTGATCGAGCCGGCCAGCCCCGACAGCGCCGCCGACAGCACGAAGGCGGTCAGCTTGAAGCGGTCGACGTCATAGCCCAGCGAGATCGCGCGCGGCTCGTTCTCCTTGATCGCCTTCAGAATCTGGCCGAACGGCGAATGCACCGTGCGCACGATCAGCGCAAAGGCGGCCACGATGATCGCCAGCGCGACGTAGTACAGCGTCAGGTCGTCCGACAGCGGCAGCACACCGAACAGCTTGCCGCGCGGGATGCCCTGCAGGCCGTCCTCGCCACCGGTGAACGGCGCCTGCAGGCAGATAAAGAACAGCATCTGCGCCAGCGCCAGCGTGATCATCGAGAAGTAGATGCCCTGCCGGCGGATGGCCAGCGAGCCCACCACGTAGCCGATCAGCGCGCCCGCACCGGTGCCCAGGATCAGGCCGATTTCCGGGGTCACGCCCCAGACCTTCATGGCATGGCCGGCCGCGTAGCCAGCGCCGCCGAAGAAGGCCGCATGGCCGAACGACAGCAGCCCGGTATAACCGATCAGCAGGTTGAAGGCGCACGCAAACAACGCGAAGCACAGCACCTTGAGCACGAACACCGGATACGCACCTGCCAGCGGCGCGGCCACCAGTGCCAGCAGCAGCAATCCGTACAACAGTTTCTTCTGCACGCCTTGTCCCTTTCCTGCGTTGCCCGCGTTGGCCGCCACCGTGGATGGCGTCGATGATGTGGAGGGTGCGCTCATCACTTCTCCTTCCCGAACAGCCCGGCCGGGCGCAGCAGCAGCACGATCACCATGATGAAGAACACCACGGTCGACGACGCTTCCGGATAAAACACCTTGGTCAGCCCCTCGACCACGCCCAGCCCCAGGCCGGTCAGGATCGAGCCCATGATCGAGCCCATGCCGCCGATCACCACCACCGCGAACACGATGATGATCAGGTTCTGGCCCATCAGCGGCGAGATCTGGATCACCGGCGCGGCCAGCACCCCGGCAAACGCGGCCAGCGCCACGCCGAAGCCGTAGGTCAGGGTCACCATCAGCGGCACGTTGACGCCGAAGGCCTCGACCATCTTGGGGTTCTCGGTGCCGGCGCGCAGGTAGGCGCCCAGCTTTGTCTTCTCGATCACGTACCAGGTGGCAAAGCACACCACCAGCGACGCCACCACGACCCACGCGCGGTAGTTGGGCAGGATCATGAAGCCCAGGTCGGTCGCGCCCTGCAGCGCATCCGGCGTCGAGTACGGCAGCCCGGAGACGCCGTAGATCGAGCGGAAGATGCCCTCGATCACCAGCGTGATGCCCAGCGTCAGCAGCAGGCCGTAGATATGGTCGAGCTTGTAGATCCAGCGCAGCATGGTCTTCTCGATCACCACGCCCAGTGCGGCGACGACCAGCGGCGACAGCAGCAGCATGATCCAGTAGTTCAGCCCGGCGTACTCCATGCCCATCCAGGCCAGCACGGCGCCCAGCATGAAGAGCGCGCCGTGCGCGAAATTGATGACGTTGAGCAGGCCGAAGATAACCGCCAGGCCCAGGCTCAGCATCGCATAGAAGGCGCCGTTGACCAGCCCCAGCAATAGCTGGGAAAGCATGGCCGGCAAGGGGATTCCGAAGATGTCCATCGCGGAGTGCCGTTGATACCGCCGTTGTATGGCGGGAATTGCTGCGGTTGGTGCCAGGTAATGCGAACGCTGCGGCGAACACCGTTGGCGAACACCGCAGCAAGGAACCGCGTCCGATGCCGGCGGCACGCAGGTGGCGCGCCGCCGGCAGATCTCACATCAGCTTACTTCTTCAGCATTGCGCACTTCGACTCGGCCACCGTGGTGAAGGCCTGGTCACCCGGAATGGTCGCGACCACCTTCAGGTAGTCCCACGGCTTCTTCGACTCTGCCGCGGTCTTCACCTGCATCAGGTACATGTCGTGGATGCCACGGCCGTCCTGGCGGATATAGCCCTTGGTATAGAAGTCGTTGATCTTCATCTTCTTCAACTCGGCCATGACCTTGTCCGGATCGTCGGTCTTGGCCGCTTCCACCGCCTTCAGGTAGGTGCTGGCCGCCGAGTAGTCCGCGGCCTGCAGGCTGCTCGGCATCTTCTTCATCTTGCCGAAGAAGCGGTTGGCGAACTTGCGGGTGTCGTCGTTCATGTCCCAGTACCAGCTGTCGGTCATCAGCAGGCCTTCGGTGTTCTTCAACCCGAGGCTGTGCACATCGTTGATGAACATCAGCAGGCCGGCGATCTTCATCGACTTGGTGATGCCGAATTCCTTGGCCGCCTTGATCGCATTGATGGTGTCGCCGCCGGCGTTGGCCAGGCCCAGGATCTGCGCCTTGGACGACTGCGCCTGCAGCAGGAACGACGAGAAGTCCGATGCCGACAGCGGATGGCGCACCTGGCCCGCCACCGTGCCACCGCTGGCCTTGACCACCGCCGCGGTATCGCTTTCCAGCGAATGGCCGAAGGCGTAGTCGGCGGTCAGGAAGAACCACGACTTGCCGCCCTGCTTGACCACCGCGCTGCCGGTGCCCTTGGCCAGCGCCACCGTGTCATAGGCGTAGTGCACCGTGTACGGCGAGCACTCTTCGTTGGTCAGGCGCGCGGTGCCGGCGCCGATGTTGATGTAGACGCGCTTCTTCTCCGAAGCCACCTTGTTCATCGCCAGCGCGGTGCCCGAGTTGGTACCGCCCAGCAGCAGGTCCAGGCCCTGCTGGTCCATCCATTCGCGCGCCTTCGAGGCGGCGATGTCGGCCTTGTTCTGGTGGTCGGCAGAGACAATCTCGATGGGCTTGCCCAGCACCTTGCCGCCGCGGTCCTCGACCGCCATCTTGATGGCTTCCAGGCCGCCGGGGCCGTCGATGTCGGCGTACAGGCCCGACATGTCGGTGATGTAGCCGATCTTCACGGTGTCACCGGACACCTGGGCAACGGCGCTGAAGGAAACCGCACCCATGGCAATGGCCGCCATCGCGGCCGCGAGCCGAGTCTTTTTCATGTCTATGTCTCCTGATTTGCGGCGGCGTGCGCGCCACCCGTTCCTGCCAAACATCAACCCATGATCCGTGCGGATCAGACCCCGAGCAGTTCGTGCAGCACCGGCATCTTGGCCTCCAGCTCATTGGCCGCGAAGCGCTCGACGATGCTGCCGTGCTCCATCACGTAGAAGCGGTCAGCCAGCGGCGCGGCAAAGCGGAAGTTCTGCTCCACCATCACCACCGTGTACCCCTTCTGCTTGAGCATCAGGATCATGCGCGCAAGCGCCTGCACGATCACCGGTGCCAACCCTTCCGAGATTTCATCGAGCAGCAGCAGGTTGGCGCCGGTGCGCAGGATGCGCCCGACCGCCAGCATCTGCTGCTCGCCGCCGGAAAGACGCGTGCCCTGGCTCTGGCGGCGCTCCTTCAGGTTCGGGAACATCTCGTAGATATCGGTTTCGCTCATGCCCTTGCTGGTGTCGGCGCCCTTCAGCACCGGCGGCAGCATCAGGTTCTCTTCGCATGAGAGGCTGGAGAAGATCGCCCGCTCTTCGGGGCAATAGCCAATGCCGTAGTGCGCGATCTTGTGCGTGGGCAGGCTGATGGTCTCGTGGCCATTGACCTTGATCGAGCCCTTGCGCGCGCCGGTCAGTCCCATGATCGCGCGCAGCGTGGTGGTGCGGCCAGCGCCGTTGCGGCCCAGCAGCGTGACCACTTCGCCGCGGTTCACGGTCAAATCCACGCCGTGAAGGATGTGCGATTCGCCGTACCAGGCGTGCAGGTCCTTGATCTCGAGCGCGGGTGTGTTCAATGAAGTCATATCGTTCCCCGGCCCTCTCAGTGCGCGCCCTGCAGTTCCGCGTCGACGGTGCCCATGTAGGCCTCCATCACGCGCGGGTCCCTGGACACTTCGGCATACGGGCCTTCGGCCAGGATCGCGCCACGCTGCAGCACGGTGATCTTGTCAGCGATCGACGAGACCACGCTCATGTTGTGTTCCACCATCAGGATGGTGCGGCCCGCCGAGACCTTCCTGATCAGCTGCGTGACGCGGTCCACGTCTTCGTGGCCCATGCCCTGCGTGGGCTCGTCGAGCAGCATCAGCTCGGGCTCCATCGCCAGCGTGGTGGCGATCTCCAGCGCGCGCTTGCGGCCGTACGGCAGGTTCACCGTCAGCGTCTGCGCGAACTCGGTCAGGCCGACCTGCTCTAGCAGCTCCATGGCGCGGTCATTAAGCACGTCCAGCGAGCGCTCGCTGCGCCAGAACTGGTACGCCGTGCCAAGCTGGCGCTGCAGCCCGATGCGCACGTTCTCCATCACCGTCAGGTGCGGGAATACCGCCGAGATCTGGAACGAACGGATCACGCCGCGCCGCGCGATCTGCGCGGGCTTTTCACGGGTGATGTCGATGCCGTTGAAAAGGATGGTGCCGGTGGTCGGCTCCAGGAACTTGGTGAGCAGGTTGAAGCAAGTCGTCTTGCCCGCGCCGTTGGGCCCGATCAACGCATGGATCGACCCGCGGCGCACCTGCAGGTTGACGTCGCTCACCGCCGTGAACCCCTTGAACTCCTTGGTGAGGTTCCGCGTTTCCAGGATGGTTTCCTGCTGGTTCATGTCTCCTGCCCGCCCTCTTGCTGAACTGCCGGGGTGATGCCCGGCACTGACAATGGTCCGAACCGGCCTTGTAGGCCCTTGCTGCCGCTTGTTCCGCCAGGCTGGCCGTGCTTGCGGCCCTGCCTGCGGCTTTCTGTATTGGTGCGGGGCGGCTCCCGCGCAGGTTGCGGCGATGGCTTCGATGTGCTGCCGACGCACCCTGTGAGGCGTCTATTGTGTGCGCCTGTTGCATCGCAAAACATCGGGGTTTGCACTATGAAACATGAACCAAGTGTCAGTTTTTTTGCAAGCGCACATGAGCAGGCTGCGCCACTCGGTCACGGCCCCGCCCGCGACCCGTGGCGCGCTCATGTCAGGCGCCTGCAGCGGCTGCCGCCGGCGCCGGTTGCACCAATACTTCCGCCGCCGCCAGGCCCTGCCGGCGGTCTTCGCGGATCAGGTCGCTGGCGCGCTCGGCGATCATGATGGTCGGCGAATTGGTGTTGCCCGATGTGATCAGCGGCATCACCGAGGCATCGACCACGCGCAGGCCATCGATACCCAGCACGCGCAGGCGATGGTCGACCACGGCCATCGGGTCGTCGGCGCGGCCCATCTTGCAGGTGCCCACCGGATGGAAGATGGTGGTGCCGATATTGCCGGCCGCTTCGGCCAGCTGTTCGTCGGTCTGGAATGCCGGGCCCGGCAGCCATTCCTCGGGCTGGAACGGTGCCAGCGCCGGCGACGCCACGATGCGGCGCGTGAGCCGGATGGAGTCGGCCGCGACTTTCCGATCCTCGTCGGTCGCCAGGTAATTGGGCGCGATCACCGGCGCCTGGCGGAAATCCGCGCTGCCGACATGCACGCTGCCGCGCGAGGTCGGCCGCAGGTTGCAGGCACTCGCGGTAAAGGCGTTGAACGCATGCAGCGGGTCGCCGAACTTGTCCAGCGACAAGGGTTGCACGTGGTACTCCACGTTCGGCCGCGCCTGCGCCGGGTCCGAGCGCGCAAAGGCACCCAGCTGCGACGGCGCCATGCTCATCGGCCCGCTCTGGTTGAAGGCGTACTGCACGCCGATGCAGAACTTGCCCCACAGGCTCGCGGCGCGCGTGTTGAGCGTGCGCACGCCGCTGACCTTCACCACCGAGCGCAGTTGCAGGTGGTCCTGCAGGTTCTCGCCCACGCCGGCGAGCGCATGGCGCACCGGGATACCCAGCGCCTGCAGGCGCTCGGCCTGGCCGATGCCCGACAGCTCCAGCAGCTGCGGCGTATTGACCGCGCCCGCGGCGAGGATCACTTCCTGCGTGGCCGCCACCGTGTGCGGCCGGCCGCCGCCGATATAGTTCACGCCGGTGCAGCGGCGCCCGTCGAAGGTCAGCCCGCTCACCTGCGCCCCGGTGACAATGGTCAGGTTGGGACGCTCCGACGCACGCCGCAGGAACGCCTTGGCCGTGTTCCAGCGGATGCCGCGGCGCTGGTTCACTTCGAAATAGCCGACGCCGAAGTTGTCGCCGCGGTTGAAGTCCTCCGTGCGCGGAATCCCCGCCTCTTCGGCGGCATCGGCAAAGCGCTCCAGGATGTCCCAGCGCAGGCGCTGGCCTTCCACGCGCCATTCGCCGCCGGCGCCATGGAATTCGCTCGGGCCGCGGTGGTGGTCCTCGCTGCGCTTGAACAACGGCAGCACATTGTCCCAGCGCCAGCCAGCATCACCGGTGAGCCGCGCCCACTCGTCATAATCCTCGCGCTGGCCGCGCATATAGATCATGCCGTTGATCGACGAGCAACCGCCCAGCACGCGCCCGCGCGGATAGCCGAGCGAGCGGCCGTTCAGGCCGGCCTCGGCCTCGGTGCGATAGAGCCAGTCGGTGCGCGGGTTGCCGATGCAGTACAGGTAGCCCACTGGGATATGGATCCAGTGGTAGTCGTCCTTGCCGCCGGCCTCCAGCAGCAGCACGCTGACGTCCGCATCCTGCGTCAGGCGGTTGGCCAGGACACAGCCTGCCGAACCGGCCCCCACGATGATGTAGTCGAATGTCTCCATCGCTGTTCTTGTCGTCATCGTTGCGGCTTATTTCGCCACCGGCATGGTGAACTCGGCGCCCTTGGCGATCGAATCCGGCCAACGCTGCATCACGCTCTTGTAGCGCGTGTAGAAGCGCACACCCTCTTCGCCATAGGCGTGATGGTCGCCGAACAGCGATCGCTTCCAGCCACCGAAAGAATGCCACGCCATCGGCACCGGGATCGGCACATTGATGCCGACCATGCCGATCTGGATCTGCCGCGCGAACGCACGCGCGATGCCGCCGTCGCTGGTGTAGCACGACACGCCGTTGCCGAATTCATGCGCATTGATCAGCGCCACCGCTTCGGCAAAGTCATGCACGCGCACTACCGACAGCACCGGGCCGAAGATCTCTTCCTTGTAGATCGTCATATCCGGCTTGACGTGGTCGAACAGCGTGCCGCCGACATAGAAGCCGTTCTCATGGCCGGGTACGGTATGACCGCGGCCATCGGTGACCAGCGTCGCGCCCTCTTCCACGCCCTTGGCGATATAGCCCTCCACCTTCGCTTTGTGCGCAGCGGTTACCAGCGGACCCATTTCGGCGTCGGACTCCATGCCGTTGCGGATCTTCAGCGAGCTCGCACGTTCGGCGAGGCGCGGCACGAGCTTGTCAGCGACATCGCCCACGGCCACGGCGACCGAGATCGCCATGCAGCGTTCGCCGGCAGAACCATACGCGGCACCGATCAGCGCATCGACCGCCTGGTCGAGATCGGCATCGGGCATCACCACCAGGTGGTTCTTGGCGCCGCCCAATGCCTGCACGCGCTTGCCGTGTTTGGTGCCTTCCGTATAGATGTACTCGGCAATCGGCGTCGAACCGACGAACGACAGCGCCTGCACATCCGGATGCGCCAGCAGTGCATCGACCGCTTCCTTGTCGCCCTGCACGACATTGAACACGCCATCGGGCAAACCAGCCTGGCGCAGCAGGTCGGCAATCAGCAGGCTCGGCGACGGATCACGTTCCGACGGCTTCAGCACGAAGGTATTGCCGCACGCCAGCGCCACCGGGAACATCCACATCGGCACCATCACCGGGAAGTTGAACGGCGTGATGCCTGCCACCACGCCCAGAGGCTGGCGCAGGTTCCAGTTATCGATGCCGCCGCCGATGTTGTCGGTGAAGTCGGTCTTGAGCAGGCTGGGGATGCCGCAGGCAAATTCCACCACCTCGATGCCGCGCGTGACTTCGCCCCTGGCGTCCGAGAACACCTTGCCGTGCTCGCGCGTGATCAGCGCGGCCAGGTCGTCGTGGTGCTGGTCGAGCAGCTCCTTGAACTTGAACAGGATGCGCGCGCGGCGCAGCGGCGGGGTGTCGGCCCAGGCGGGGAATGCCGCATGGGCGGCGGCGACGGCGTCGGCCACGTCCTGCGTGGTGCCGAGCGCCACGCGTGCTGCGACTTCGCCGGTGGCGGGGTTATAGATATCGGCCAGACGCTGCGATGCGCCGCGTGTCTGCCGGCCTGCGATGCTATGGCCGATGATGGTCTGCACCGCGCTGGCTTCTGCAAGGATGTCTTCCACTTCCGCTCCTGAATGCTGGGTCGCTGACGGCATGCGGCTCGCCCGATCTTTGCGTCTGGTGAAGACGCTGGCGCAAACATCCGCCAGTCTCGCGCTGGCATCGATGCCGCGCCGCACAAGGCGTGCCGGGCCGTATTGAGCGCAAGCTTGGTGCAGTTGCGCGGCCCCGTCCAATGATTTATCGTCAATCGCAATATAAGCCGCGCAAAATATTGCGCCGCACCACGCCTCGCCCCTGCGCCACCTTTCGCCCCGACACTGCCTTGGACCTCCACCACCTGCGCGCCTTCGTTGCCGTCGCGCGCGAGGGCAACCTGACCCGCGCCGCGCAGCGGCTGCACCTGACCCAGCCCGCAGTCAGCCTGCAGTTGAAGGCGCTGCAATCGGCGTGGCGCATCCGGCTGTTCGAGCGCACTGCCGCGGGCCTGACGCTGACCGCCGACGGCGCCGCACTGCTGCCGCTGGCCGAACGCATCCTCGACGGCGTGGGCAACCTGCAGCACACCGTCAGCGCGATGCATCACACCGTGCGCGGCCGGCTGGCGATCGGCACCATCCTCGATCCGGAATTCACGCGGCTGGGCCCGATGCTGCGCACGCTGGTGGAACGCCACCCGCAGATCGGCACAGAACTGCGCCACGGCATGTCGGGCTGGGTGCTGCAACAGGTACGCAGCGGCGCGCTCGACGTGGGCTTCTACCTGGGCCAGCCGCCTGACGCCGGCTTCCATGCGCTGACGCTGACGCCGTTCTCCTACTATGTGGTGGCACCCAAGGGCTGGAAAGAGCGCACCGCGCTGCGTTCATGGGCGCAGCTGGCAACGCTGCCGTGGATCTGGACGCCGCCCGAATCGGCGCACAACCGGCTCTTGTCCGCGCGCTTTGCGCAGGCCGGCGTCGACCCGGCCGGCGTGCCCAAGGTGGCGCATGTCGACCAGGAGGCTTCGATGCTGGACCTGGTGCGCTCCGGCGTGGGGCTGTCGCTGGTGCGCGACGCGATCGCGCTGCGCGAATCGCATGCGCACGGGCTGGTGATCGTTGAAGGGGTCTCGGTGCAGACCGAGCTGACGCTGGTATGCCTGGCCACGCGCCGCGACGACCCGGTCGTCGCGGCAGTGTTCGGCGTGGCCGAGTCGGTGTTCCGGACTTAGTGTCCCTGCTGCTGCAGGTGACGCTGCAGCCAGCCGGTCAGCGCCGCGAACACTTCGCCGCGCAGCGGCTGCGCTTCATTGAAGATCTCGTGGTAGCCGTGCTCGAACCAGACCTGTTCGCGCAACTCCGGCGGCGCGTGGTCGAAGAAGCTGCGGCTGCCGGCCGGGTCCACCACGCGGTCGGCGCCACCGACCAGCATCAGCATGGGGGCCTCCAGCAGCGCGGCATCGGCCTGGGCCTGCGCCATGCCGCGGATAAAGCTCTCCAGTACGCTGGCGGTGATGGTGGTCTGCACCAGCGGGTCTGAGCGGTAGGCGGCCACCACGGCGGGATCGTGCGACAAGAGCCGCGCATCGATCGGATTGGGCACGCGCAGCCGCGGCGCCAGCGCCAGCAGCACGCGGTGCAGCGCCAGCATCGGGCCCGACAGGCGCAGCGCCAGCGCAGGCGAGGACAGCACCAGCGCGCGCACCGGGCGCACGCGCGCGGTGGCAAAGCGCGCCGCGATCATCCCGCCCATGCTGTGGCCGAGCAGGATCGGCAACTCGTTCCAGCCCGGCACCGCGGCATCATAGATCTCGGCGAGGTCGTCGAGGTAGGCATCCTGATGGTCCGCCACCATGCGCGCGCCGCCGCTGGCGCCATGGCCGCGCAGGTCGTGCGCGCGCACGCGCAGGCCCAGCCCGCACAGCACATCGGCCACATGCTGGTAGCGTCCGGCATGCTCGGCAAGCCCATGCACCAGCAGCACCGAGCCGAGCGGCTCGGCAAAGCGCGCCGGATCGGGCTGCCAGGTGCGCAGCAGCAGCTCGGTGCCGTCGCGCATGCGCTGGCGGCTCTGTACCGGCGCGTGCGTGCCGGCTGGGGTATCGGCAGGCATGCCGGCAACACCGGCAATAGCAGGATCGTCCGTCATCGGTTGTTCCATTCGCGCAAGTCTCCTCCCGGCACGGAGCGCCAGCAAAAGGCTGGCGCCGGCTGTCGTTATTCTTTGTGGTGCTGCCTGCTGCCTGCCTTGCACTCTGTCCCGCTCAACCGTGGCAGGCAAGCCTGCCCTGCGCTTCCGGCTGCGCCATATCGGCGAGGATCGGGCAATCCGGCCGATCGTCGCCGCTGCAGTGCTGCGCCAGCTCGCGCAGCGTGTCGCGCATGGCGGCCAGTTCAGCGATGCGCAGCTCAAGGTCGGCCACATGCCGCAGCGTCAGCGCCTTGACGTCGGCACTGGCGCGGCCGCGGTCATGCCAAAGCGACAGCAGGTTGCGGATTTCGTCGAGCGAGAATCCCAGATTACGGGCGCGCCGCACGAAGCGCAAGTTGTGCACGGCGCGTTCGTCATAGCGACGGTAGCCGCCCTCGGTGCGCGGCGGTGCCGCCACCAGCCCGATCGATTCATAGTGCCGGATCATCTTGGCCGACACGCCCGACGCCTGCGCCGCTTCGCCGATATTCATCGCTCGCCTCCCTGTGCCGTGGCAGCCCCGGCCTGCGGACGCCAGCGGCGCAGCAGCAGCGCATTGCTGACCACGCTGACACTGGAGAAAGCCATCGCCGCACCCGCCACCACCGGATTCAGCAACCCGGCCGCTGCCAGCGGAATGCCTACCACGTTGTAGAAAAAAGCCCAGAACAGGTTCTGCCGGATCTTGCGCACGGTGCGGTGCGAGACCGCCAGCGCATCGGCCACCAGCGCCGGGTCGCCGCGCATCAGCGTGATGCCGGCGGCGTGCATGGCCACGTCGGTGCCGGTCGACATGGCAATGCCCACATCCGCCGCCGCCAGCGCCGGCGCATCGTTGATGCCGTCGCCCACCATCGCCACCACCGCGCCATCGCGCCCCAGCGCCTGCACCCGGGCAGCCTTGTCCTCGGGCAGCACCTCGGCCTGCACGTCGTCCAGCCCCAGCGCCTGCGCCACGCGCGCCGCCGCGCCGGCATTGTCGCCGGTCAGCATCACGGTGCGCACACCGGCCGCGCGCAGCCTGGCGATCGCCGCCGGCGCGCCCGGCTTGATGGCATCGCCGAACGCGACCAGCCCGGCCACGCGCGGCAGCGTGGTTTCGACCAGCCACGACACGGTACGGCCGTCCGCGCGTAACTGCTCCGCCAGCGTTGCCAGCGTGCCTGCCGCTGCGCCCAGCGCTTCACGCAGGCGCTCGCTGCCCAGTTGCAGCGCCTGGCCGTCCACCACGCCGGCAATGCCGCGGCCTGGCAGGGCCTGCACTTCCGTGGCCTGCGGCGCGGCAATGCCGCGCGCCTGCGCTGCGGCCAGCACGGCGCGGGCCAGCGGATGCTCGCTGCCGGCCTGCAGCGCGGCCAGCCGCGCCAGCAGCGCGCTGCCGTCGGCATCGGCGGGATCGGCCGCATGCAGCGCCACCACTTCCGGCTTGCCCACCGTGAGCGTGCCGGTCTTGTCGAATGCCACCACGCTGACGCGGTGCGCCACCTCCAGTGCCTCGGCATCCTTGATCAGGATGCCGGCGCGCGCGCCGGCGCCGGTGCCGGCCATGATTGCCGTGGGTGTGGCCAGGCCCAGCGCGCACGGGCAGGCGATCACCAGCACCGCCACCGCGTTGAGCAATGCGGTTTCCCAGTCGCCGGCAAAGAGGCCCCAGCCCAGCACCGTCAGCAGCGCGATGCCCAGCACCACCGGCACGAACACCGCGCTGACCTGGTCGACCATGCGCTGGATCGGCGCCTTGGCCGCCTGTGCGTGCTCGACCATGCGGATGATGCGTGCCAGTACGGTCTCGGCGCCCACCGCCTCGGTGCGCGCAACCAGCAGCCCTTCGAAATTGATGGCGCCGCCGGTGATGCGGTCGCCGGGCTTCTTCGGCACGGGCACGCTTTCACCGGTCAGCATCGATTCGTCCGCGTGGCTGTTGCCTTCGATCACCTCGGCGTCCACCGGGATGCGCTCGCCGGGGCGCACCACCACCTCGTCGCCCACGCGCACCGCCGCCAGCGGCACGCTCTGCTCCACGCCGCCGCGGCGCACGCGGGCAGTATCGGGACGCAGCGCCGCGAGCGCGCGGATGGCATCGGCGGTCTGGCGCTTGGCGCGGGTCTCCAGCCACTTGCCCAGGCGCACCAGCGTGATCACCACCGCCGCGCTTTCGAAGTACAGGTGCGGCATGGCGTCGGCCGGCGTGCGCCACATCAGCCACAGCGACAGCCCATAGGCCGCCGTCGTGCCCAGCGCCACCAGCAAATCCATATTGCCGGCGCCGGCGCGCACCGCCTTCCAGCCAGCCTTGTAGAAGCGCCAGCCGAACACGAACTGCACCGGCGTGGCCAGCAGCCACTGCACCCATGCCGGCAGCATCCAGTGCACGCCGAGCCATTCCAGCACCATGGGTGCCACCAGCGGCAGCGACAGCGCCGCCGAGATCGCCACCGGCCAGGGGCCATCCCAGAAGGCAGTGCCCTGCGCGGCCTGCGGCGCCTGCGATGCGGCATCGGCCACCGGCGTCGCACCATAGCCCGCGCGCGCGACCGCGGCCACCAGCGCCGCAGTATCCGCCGCGCCGCGCAGCAGCGTGACGCTGGCGCGCTCGGTCGCCAGGTTGACCTGCGCCTCCATCACGCCCGGCACGGCGCGCAGCGCCTTTTCGACCCGGGACACGCATGAGGCGCAGGTCATGTCGGCAATATTCAGTCCGATGGTGTCCTGCGGCACCGTGTAGCCGGCATCGGCCACGGCACGGGCGGCGGCCGGCAGCACCGCGCCCGAGTCGGCGCGCAGCGTTGCGGCTTCAGTTGCCAGGTTGACGGCCACGTCGCGCACGCCCGGCACCCGGGCCAGCGCGTTCTCCACGCGGCGCACGCATGAGGCGCAGGTCATGCCGTCGACCGGCAGGCGCCATTCGGGCATTTCGTCGGCCGGCCGGACAGGTTGTGAAGCGAGCACAGCGCTGGAATTTGGCATGGGTCCTGAGTCATCCACAGTGTCGATGTCAGCATCATGGACCTTACCATCATTGGAAGGTCAAGGCCGGATGCACATGGTATTACCGTCACATCGGCGCCAACAAATTCCTCTTGCGCTTCCCACCATGGGAAGGTTCAAACTGCATCTGTCGCGGCACCCGCCGCCCGTCTCATCCCGTTCAGGAGAGTCCCACCATGATCCAGTTCCAGGTCGAAGGCATGTCGTGCAACCACTGCGTGGGCGCCATCACGCGTGCCGTACAGACGGTTGACCCGGCCGCGCGTGTCAGCGCGGATGTGCCCGCCCAGGCCGTACGCGTCGAGAGCAGCGCCGACCCAGAGGCCCTGCGCGATGCCATCGAAGAGGCCGGCTATCCGGTCAAGTCGGTGGCGTAAGCTGGCCACCGCAGCCGGCGCCAACAAGAAAGGGCACCCCCGGGTGCCCTTTCTGCCGTCAGTGTGCCGCGCTCAGAAGCGGTAGCCCACGTTCAGGAAGGTCACCACCGGATCGATCTTGATCTTGGTGTGTGACTGGATCGTTACCGGGCCCGCCTGCGTGGTGAAGGACGCGCGGGTCGACAGCGGCACGTACGAGACCGACAGGCCGACGAACCAGTTGTCGTTGATGGCGTAGTTGGCGCCGATGTTGAAGACCGGGTTCCACGACGGCTTGGCGCTGGCGGTCATGCGCGCACCCGGCAAGAACTCGCGGTTCACGAAGTTCTGGTTGGTGATGGTCTCGTCGGTGAACCAGGTGTAGTTCACGCCGATGCCGACATAGGGACGGAACCTGGTCTTGGCGTCGAAGAAGTGGTACTTGACCAGCAGCGCCGGGCTCCACTGCTTGACCGAACCGAGCTTGCCATACTGGGCATAGTTGCCGGTGCCCTTGACGTCATGCTTGGGCGGAATGCCCGCGACGATTTCACCGGAGATGTTGTCGGTGAAGAAGTGCGTGAAGGCCAGGCCCAGCGTGTCGGCAGATTCGATCTCCGCGCCGGTGTTCGGCCGGGTCATGCCGACCGGGCGGCCGTTGATGCTGTCGACAGTCAGCGGATCGGCGGAGCTGTTCGGCATCACGCGGAACCAGCCCAGACTGACGATATTGCTGCCGGCGGACTGCGCGTGTGCGGCTCCGGCCAGCGCCATGACAGCGCCTGCCGCCAGCATCTTCTTATAGGTCGATTTCATAATCCTCTTACTCCTCTTTCGGTTACTGCCGTGTGCATTATCCGGCCAGCCGGAGCACGACTGTTTCACCGATGACACTGATTCGTAGAGGACGCCCCCTAAAGGGAGGGTTAACCACTAAGAAACCAGCATGGGAGCGGCTCTCAGGGCCGTTCACCGAGGCATCCGCACAACGGTTTATGCCGCGCGCAGGAAAAAACCCTGAGGCAAGAGCGGTTTTATAGGGCGGGCACGCAACAGTGGCCGCGCGCCTGCCCCATCTCGGTGCGGTTAGGGTGTCACGATGCTGAAGTTCGGCTCGGACTTGTCCATCAGCGCCGTCCACGTCGCCAGCGCCTGCGGGTCGCCGTCCACACGGGCGCGGCCCGCCTGGGTCTCGGCCTGCAGTGTGGTCTGGCCGGCCAGCACGCCCATCAGCACGGCGCGCGGCATGGTAAGCGTGGCCTGCGGGGACGCGTGCTGCGCGTCGGGCTTGTAGCGGAACACGCCGTTCTCCACCGTCAGCGCAAAGCGCTTGCCGGTGTCCGGCTGTACCCAGTTCAGCGCCAGCGTCTTGCCCGCGGCGCGGTCGCCATTCAGGCTGATCGCCAGGTAGTCCAGGAACATGGTGTCGGTCATGGCGCGCAGCACGTCCGGGCTGCCGGCGCGGCGGCCGGCCTGGGGCGGGCCGCTGCGCAGTTCGGCGGCACCGGTCAGGTAGGCATTGCGCCAGGTCGAGGATTCGGCCTGGTAGCCGAGCTGCTCCAACGCGTCGGCTTCCAGCCGGCGGGCAGCCTGGTTGGACGGATCGGCAAAGACCACGTGCTTGACCACCTCGGCCACCCAGCGGTATTCGCCACGCGCATACGCCGCACGCGCCTGCTCCAGCACGCGCGCCGCGCCGCCCATGAATTCGACATAGCGCTTGCCCGCCTCTTCCGGCGGCAGCGGGTTCAGGTTGGCAGGGTTGGCGTCATACCAGCCGAGGTAGCGCTGGTATACCGCCTTGGCGTTGTGGCTGACGGTGCCGTAGTAGTCGCGCAGATGCCATTCGGCGGCCAGCGACGGCGGCAGCTTCACGCGCTCGGCGATCTCGGCCGGCACATAGCCCATGTTGGCCAGCCGCAGCGACTGGTCATGGATGTACTTGTAGCCGTCGCGCTGCTTGCCCAGGTAAGTGACGATGTCCTGGCGGCCCCAGGTAGGCCAGTGGTGCTGGGCGAACAGGACCTCGGTGCGGCCGCCGAAGCGGTCGATGGTCTCGTCCAGCGCGCGCCACCACTGGTTGGCGTCGCGCACCTGGGCGCCGCGGATGGTGTACAGGTTGTGCAGGTTGTGGGTGGCGTCCTCGGCGGCGCACAGTGCCTTCCACTGCGGGAAGTACATCAGCATCTCGGCCGGGGCCTCGGTGCCCGGCGCCATCAGGAATTCGATCTGCACACCATCGATGGTGCGCGTCTCGCCGGTCTTGTGGATCAGGTCCGTCGGCGGGATCAGCGTCAGCGTGCCGTGCGCCACCCCCTTGCCCAGCCCCGCATCCACCTGCCCGGTTGCCGAGCGCGGAAGGTTGAAGCCATACATGTACTGCGCGCGCCGGCTCATGGCGTTGCCGGCGAAGACGTTCTCGCTGACGGCCTCTTCCATGAAACCTTCCGGGGCCAGCACCTTGACCCGCCCGGCCTTGACGTCGTCTTCGCTGACGAAGCCCTTGACCCCACCGAAGTGGTCGCCATGGCTGTGCGTATAGATCACCGCGACCACGGGCTTCCTGGGCCGGTGCTTGAAGTACAGGTCGAGGCCGGCGCGCGAGGTCTCCATCGCTGTCAGCGGGTCGATCACGATCAGGCCGGTATCGCCCTCGATGATCGTCATGTTGGCGATATCGAAGCCACGGATCTGGTAGATCCGATCCGTCACCTGGAACAGCCCGTTGTGCATGTTCAGCTGCGCCTGGCGCCACAGGCTGGGGTTCACGGTGGCCGGCGCCCGGTCTTGCTTGAGGAAGCCATAGGGGGCCAGCGCCCAAACCACATTGCCCTTGGCATCGCGGATCTCGGTGTTATCCAGCGTGCCGATAAAGCCACGGCGCGCGGCCTCGAAGTCACGCCGGTCCTGGAACGGCAGCTGTTGCAGCACGGCCGCATTGGCACGGGCGGTGGCATCGGTGGCGGGATTGCCCGCGGTGGCCGGGGCAGGTGCGGCGCCGGCGGTGCCGGCAAGGCTGATGGCGGCTGCAGCCAGCGCGGCGGCGGCGGCGGCAATGGCAGTCGGGTACGACATCCTGGTCTCCTGGAAATCCTGGGCCGGATGTCCGTATCCGGCCTGCAACACTTCCGTAATTGTGCTGAACGTTCAGTACAATACTGGAGTTTGCTGGCAGACCCCGGCCGCTGTCAAATAGGCATCCGGCCCGAATACTCATAAATTGCTGCCGGCACCACCTGTCTTCCGCCCCCGCCCATGCCACCGACCCGCCCGGCCGCACAAAAGCCTCCAGCCTCCGTCACCAAGAACCGCCGCGGCCTGGAAACCCGGGAACGCGTCCTTGCCGTGACGCGCGGGCTGATCAGCGCACACGGCTACGCCGAGGTGACCCTCGACCAGATTTCCGCCGAGGCCGGCGTGGCCAAGAGCAGCCTGTTGTGGCATTTCGGCAGCAAGGAAATGCTGCTGGCGGAGGCCGCAACCAGCCTGTTCCGGGATATCGGCGAGGAGCTCGGCACGGAGCCGCACCGGGGCAAGACCGCGGCGCGGCGGCTGGAAAACGCCTTCGACCGGGTGGCCGACTATTTCACGGCCAATCCGGAAGCCAAGGGTGTCGTGCTGGCCTTGCTGTTCTCAGGCAGCGTGCCGCCCAACGTGCGCGAGGAGATCCGCCGCAGCTGGGACGCGCATGTGCAGGACCTGGTCGATGCGCTGTCCGCCCCCGGGCGCCCACTGCCCGCGCCGATGGCGCGCCTGATGGTGGCGACCATCCACGGCTGCTACTGCCACTGGTATGCCAGCGACCGCAGCGAACCGATCGCCGGCTTCCTGGCACCGGCGCGCGAGCTTTTCAGCGACTGGCTGCGTGCCCGCGATGGCGCGGGTTAGTCACCCGCGGCTGGCCAGCACGCAGGCCGCCAGGTCCCACAGCGCGTAGCCCACGCTCTTGAACACCAGCGGGCTGCCGGCCCGCGCACGGATGGCATCGGCCTGCAGGATCGCGGTCTCGAACGGCTGCACGTCGGCCCAGTCGATGCCGGCCTGCAGCAGGTCGCCGGCTTCGTCCTCGATCCCGAACAGGGTATCGGCCAGCAGCCGCCCGCTATCCGCGGCCGCATGGCACAGCGCCGGCGGCAGTTCGCACATGTCGGGCCGGAACGCACCGACCGCGGCAATGAAGTGATCGTCGCGCCAGAGGCCGCTGTCCAGGTCCGGCAGCACCGGGCTGCGGCTGGACGTGACCGTGACCACCATCGATACACGAGGCAATACTGCAGCGACCGACTCGGCTACCTGCGCTTCCACGCCCAGCGTGCGCGCGTGCGCGGCCAGTGCCTCGGCCTTGTCGCGCGTGCGCGAATGCAGCCACACCTTGCGCACGCCCAGCCCGGCCACGAAGGCCTCCAGGTGCGTCAGCGCCTGCACGCCGGCGCCGACGATCAGCAACTCGCAATCCTTGCGCGCGGCAAAGCACTGCGCCGCCAGCAGCGACACGGCCGCAGTGCGCCGTCCCGTCACCGTGGGGCCGTCGAGCATGGCGATGCGCGCGCCGGTGTGCGCGTCGGCCACCACCACCTCGCCGAGGATATTGGGCAGCCCGCGCCGCGGGTTGCCGGGATGGACGGTGATGTTCTTGGTCATCACCAGGCTGCGGTTGCGCGCGGGCATCACCAGCAGCGTGCCTTCGCCCCCTTGCGCATCGCCCACCGGCAGCGCAATGCGCGGCGGCGCCATGGCGGTGCCGTCGCGCAGCTCGGCCAGCATGTCGGCGATGGCTTGCGCCAGTTCGGGATACGGCAGGCGCGCCGCCGTGCTGGCGGCATCGAGGGGGACGAGGGACATGCGCTGGCTCCGGCAAGACGTTGCGAAGCGCCATTATTGCGCACAGAGCGCCAGCGGCCTCAGCGTTTGGCCGCTGGCACCGGCGCGCGCACTGACGCGCCACGCACCTCGATGCCGATGCGGTCCACCACCTTGCCAGACGCATCGAGCAACTCCACCTGGTGCCGCCCCGGCCACGGCAGCCATGCCACCTCGCCGCCGCGCCCCAGCGGCTTGCCGTCCATGCGCCAGCTGACCGTGCGCGCGGTCTGGCCGGCCACGCCCTCGGCATGGAACCAGACCCGCTGCGCCGCGGGCGGCATGTCGGGGTCCAGCGCAAACACGGTGCCGTCGGCGGGATTGGCGATCACGGGTGCGGTCGGGCGCGCGGCGGGTGCGCTCACGCTGACGCGCCGGATCGCCGTGCCGGCCAGAAAGACTTCATCGCGCGCCGGCTCCAGCCCGTCGTCGAAGCTCAGCGCCACGCGCTGCACGCCGTCGGGCATGGCGGGCGCGTGGCTGGCGCGCGTGCGGTGCAGCGCTTCCATGATGTCGTGCCAGACCGGCGCTGCGCCCGATACGCCCGAGACCTCGTGCATGCTGGCGCCGCTGGCATTGCCGACCCACACGCCCACGGTGTAGTGCTGCGACCAGCCGATGCACCAGTTGTCGCGCATGTCCTTGCTGGTGCCGGTCTTCACCGCGGTCCAGAAGCGCGTGGTGAGCGGGCTGTCCAGGCCGAAGGTGCGCGCGCGCGCATGGCGGTCCGACAGGATGTCGGCAATCACGTAGCTGGCGCCTGGTTGCATCACCACTGTCATCGATGCGGCTGGCGGCGCCCCTTCCCGCAGCCGTGGCGGCGCGTAGCGCCCGCCATTGGCCAGTGCCCGGTACGCATTGGTCAGCGCCAGCAGCGACACGTCGGCGCTGCCCAGCGCCAGGCTGAACCCGTAGTAGTCGCCGGCCTCGGTCAACGGCAGCCCCAACGCCACCAGCCGCTTGTGGAAGCGGTGCGGGGTCACCATCACCAGCGTGCGCACTGCGGGCACGTTCAGCGACGCGGCCAGCGCCGCGCGCAGGCTGACCCAGCCGGCATAGCGGTGGTCGTAGTTCTGCGGCACGTAGAGCCCGCCGCCGACCGGCAGGTTCACCGGCCGGTCGTCCAGCAGCGAAGCCGCGGTCAGCCGCTTCTCTTCCAGCGCCTGCTCGTACAGGAAGGGCTTGAGCGTCGAGCCCGCCTGCCGCAGCGCCGCCGCGTGGTCCACCTGCGCGGCGCCTGACAGCGTGCCCGACGAGCCCACATAGGCCAGCACGTCGCCGCTGGCATTGTCGATCACCACCACCGCGCCGTCCTCGACATTGCGCCCGGCCAGTTCGCGCAGGTGCCGGTCCAGGCTGGTGGCAGCCTCGCGCTGCAGGCGGGCATCGAGCGTGGACGCGATGCGCGCAGGCATGGGTACGCCCGCGGCCAGTTGCGAGCGCGCTTCGCCGACCAGGCGCCGTGCCAGGTGCGGTGCCAGGTGCGGTGCCAGCTGCGGCAACGCCGCCGATGGCGTGGCGGCCGCGGCGCGCTGTGCGACCGGCCCGGTGCGCAGCAGCGCCAGTTGCGCAAAGCCTTCCAGGCCTTCGCACTCGCGCGGCAGGCGCATCTCGCGCAGGATGCCGCAGGCGCGGCTTGCCACCTGGGCGGCCTTGGCATTGGGCGCGCGCACCAGCGCCACCGCCAGGGCCGATTCCCTCGCGTTGAGCCCTTCGGGGTACTTGCCGAACAGCACCTGCGACATCGCAGACAGGCCCACCAGCTCGCCGCGGAACGGCACCAGGTTCAGGTAGCCCTCCAGGATCTGGTCCTTGCTCCAGCTGCGCTCCAGCGCCGCCGCACCGGCGGCCTGCCCCAGCTTCTGCGTCAAGCTGCGGCCCTGCCGCGGCGCGCCCGGCCGGCGCAGGTCCTCATCGAGCAGGCCCGCCAGCTGCATGGTCAGCGTCGAGGCGCCGCGCGTGCGTGTGTTCCACAGGTTGGCCCAGGCCGCGGCCGCCACGCCCTGCCAGTCGACCCCGCTGTGGGCATAGAAGCGCCGGTCCTCCGACAGCACGATGGCAGTGCGCAGCGCGGGCGAGGTATCGGCCAGCGCGACCCAGTCGCCGCGGCGCGCGCGGAAGTCGTCGCGCACGCGGCCCACGGTATCGCCGTGGCGGTCCAGCACCACCACGTCGGCACTGCGCCAGTCGGTACGGACTTGCTCGAAGGACGGCAGCGCCATGGCCGGCGCGGACCAGATCAACGCCGTCGCCAGCACCATGCGAATACAGCGCTGCTTCATGCCTGCTCGCGTCCCGCCACGATGCCCGCCACCAGCAGCACCTGGGCCGCGGCGTAGGTCCACCAGATGCCAAGCTGGAAAGATTCGAACGGCACCAGGAAGCGCGCGATGCCGATCATCATGTCCGATGCGGCAAAGCACAGCGCCCCCAGCGCCGCCAGCGGCGTGGGCAGGCGCGCCACCAGCGCGCTGCAGGCCATCGCCGCAAGCACGCCCACGTATACCGCCACCGGCACCGTCAGCGGGCCCATATTGGGCCAGAAGCGGCCCAGCATGGTGCCCGCCACGCCCAGCATGGCGCCGCACGCAATCAGCCGGTGCGGACGCGTGTCGCCCGCCAGCGGCACCAGCACGCGCAGGTAGGCCAGGTGCGCGAGCAAAAAGGCGCCAAGCCCGCCCATGAACGAAAACGTCAGCGTCGGCAGCGCCAGCAGGAGGTCGCCCAGGGCCGAGAACAGCAGCGCAGTGACCAGCCAGCGGCGCTCAACCAGCGGCCGGTGGAACCACGCGGCGCGTGCCAGCAGCAGCGCCATCGCGGTCTTCCACGCGGGCTGCATGGCGATATGCCCGGTCAGCGGCGCGCCTTCAGGCAGCTCGATCGCCACCTGCACCAGCAGCGCGCCGTAGATGATGCCGGCCAGCGTGCCCGCGAGCCACCACTCGCGCACGCGTGCCGGCATCATCATTGCCAGCCAGCTCATGGGCGCGCCCCCACCGCCAGCCGCGCATTGGGCGCCACACCGAACACGTCGGGCGCGTACAGCGCTTCCACGCGCGTGGGCGGCAGCGCGAAGTCGCCGGCGTTGTTCAGCCGCACCGTGTATTCGACCGATACCGTGCCCTTGGGCAGGTAGCCGAAGTACTCGCGGTAGGCCTGCGGCGTGCGCTCGGTGTAGGCCGGCCAGGCCGCGCCCTTGCGCCGCTCGCCGCGCGTGGCGATCGTGGAGTCACGGCCCAGGCCGCTGCCGAGGATGGTGGCGCCGGCAGGCACCGGATCGCTGACCACCACCCAGGTCATGTCGGCCTGCGCATCGATCTCCAGCTTGACGCGGTACACATCGCCGCGCGACCACTTGCCCTGCACCGCCTGCTCCTGCGGCGTCACGGTGCGCCTGATGCGGTAGCCCGCGGCCAGCGGCGCGGTCACCGGCACCGCCGCCAGCGCCCGCACCGTGGCCCACGGATGGCCGGCGCCGGCGTGCTCCACCTGCAGCGTGCCGCCGTCGGCGCCGGTCGGCCACGGCAGGTCGAGGCTGCCCTGGGCCACGCCGTCGGTGCGCTGCGCGCGCGCCCAGTCGAAACTGCGCGAGGCGTCGGCCGCATTGCTCACGCTCGCCCGCGTGGTGCCCGCCACCGGTGTCTTCTCGAACGCCTGCGAGAAGCGCGTCACCGCCAGCATGCCCCACGCGTTGGCAGTGGTGGTGCCCCAGGCACCATGCACCTGCCGGCCCAGCAGCCCGGTGGCCAGTTGCGGCGCTTCTTCCTTCCAGCCCGGCAGTTCCGACGCCAGCGCCAGCAGGCGCGCGGCATTGGTGTCGCCGCCGGCCATCATCCACCACCAGTTGTCGTTGCGCTCGGTGGAGAACGCCAGGCGCGTGCCCTGCACCGTCAGGCGCGAGCGCAGCAGCTGCTGCGCCTCGGCCAGGCGTTGCTCGCGCTGCGGGATGTCCTGCATGCGCGTGAGCAGCAGGGTCCAGTCCAGCAGCGCCGAGGTCGGCCATTGCGCCGGCAGGATCTGGATCGAGCCCAGCATGCGCGCCTGAGCATGGCCGGTGCGCGACAGCGCCTCTAGCGCGGCCAGCTTGCGCGCGTCCAGGTACTGCGTGCCGGCCACCGGGGCCCAGCTGTCGCGGCGGATGCGGCCTTCGACGAAGTCGGTCAGCCCGCGCTCCATCTGCGTGCGCTGCGCGTCGGGGATGCGCAGCGCCAGCCCGGCGCGCGCGGCCTCGTCGGTGACCGCCAGCAGGTAGGCGGTCAGCACTTCGCTGCCGAAGTCGCCGTCGGCGTTCAGCGGGAAGTACGAGGCCAGCCCGTTGGCATCGAGGTAGGACGGCAGCTGCGTCATCAGCGCGTCCCACGCGGCGGTGTCGTTCAGGCCGATGGCCTTCGATGCGCGCTGCTCCAGGCAGGTGAACGGGTAGTTGCGGAACCACTCGCGCACGCCCGGCATGCCGCCCGCCAGCGACGACTGGAAGTTCACCTGCAGCCCGCCGCGCACCTTGCCCGCAGGATCCGCCAGCGCGCCCGGCGGTGCCTTGAGCGGCACCGACAGCGACGGCGACACCTGCGCCAGCGTGGCCTGCTGCACTGTCACCGGCACCGCCGGCACGATCTGCTGCGACACCTTGATGCGGTCGGCCGCGCCCCCCGTGCCCTGCTCGCTCGCCTGCACTTCCCACATCACGGTGCCGCTGCGTGAGTACGCCAGCAACGCTGGCGCGGTCACGTCCCAGCCGATCTCGCGCGCTTCGCCGGCAGGGATCTGCACGGTCTGCGCCGGCAGGCTGGCCTCATTGCCGAGCAGCGTGCCGCGCGCGCTGGCCTGCACCGTCATTGCGCGCCTGGTGGTATTGCGCAGCGTGAACATGGCTCGGTAGCGGTCGTCCTCGCGCACCAGCAGCGGCAGGCCGGAAATCACCTGCAGGTCCTGCGTGGCGGCGATGGTGGCGCTGCCCGTGCCGAAGCGGCCGAGGCCGAGGTCCGCCACCGCGACGATGCGGAAGCTGGTCAACGAATCGTTGAGCGGCACCTCGATGCTGGCGCGGCCCTCGGCGTCGAGCTGCACGCGCGGGTTCCATACCAGCAGCGTGTCGAACAGCTCGCGCGTGGGACTCTTGCCGCCGCCGCCGCCCGCCGGCACCGCCTTGCGCCCGTAGTGGCGGCGCCCGATGATCTCCATCTGCGCGGTCGACGTTTCCACGCCGTAGCCGCGCCGCTGCAGCATCGCATCGAGCAGATCCCAGCTGGTGTTGGGCATCAGTTCCAGCAAGGCCTGGTCCACCGCGGCCAGCGCCACTTCGCCGTTGGCGGCGGGCTTGCCTTCTGGCAGCTTCACCTGGATCGCCACGCGCGCCTTGCCGCGCACCGGATAGCTGGCCTTGTCCGGCGTCACGGTAACGTCGAGCCGGTGGCCCGCATTGCCGACGCGGATCTCGGCGAGCCCCAGCCGGAAGGCCGGCTTGGACAGGTCCACCAGCGCGGTCGGCGCGGCGTATTCGCGGCCCTCGCTGCGGAACGCGCGCCACCACTCGCCCGGCTGGCGCCAGCCCCAGGTGAAGAACGAATACCAGGGCACCTCATGCAGGCGCCCGCGCAAGGCCAGCACCGACACGTAGACGTTGGGCCCCCACTCCGGCTTCACCTGCACGCGCACGGTGGGATCGCTGCCATGCAGTTCCACCACCTGGGTCTGGTAGATGCCCTCGCGCTCCACCGCCACCAGCGCGGTGGCATGGCGGAACGGCATGCGCACCTGGAACACGGCGGTGTCGCCCGGCGCGTAGGACTTCTTCTCCGGCAGCAGGTCGATGCGGTCATGGTTCTCGCCGCCGAACCAGAGCTCGCCCTGGCGCGTGACCCAGACCGTCGAGGCCGCCTGCGCGGTGCGCCCGTCCTTGTCGCGCGCGCTCGCCACCAGTTCGATCTGGCCGGCCTGCTCCAGCGCCACGTCGCAGCGCGCACGGCCCTGCGCATCGGTGCGGGTCTCGCACACGGTGCCGAGGTCGCGCGTTTCGGAGCGGTTGTCATAGCGGTAGAAGCCGCCCACCACGCGCTTGCGCGCCGAGGTGGTGATGCGTGCCCGCGCGTTGATCTTGACCGGCGCATCCGCCACCGGCTTGCCGTTGACGTCCAGCACCACGCCGTGCACGGCCAGCTTCTGCTTGACCGAGACCCAGCCATCGGTGCGGATGCCGGCCACCACCGCCGCCGGCCACACCGGCACGGTCTGGCGCAGCGTCTGGATCTCGCCGTTGGGGTCGGCAAAGCCGGCTTCGAGCAGCAGGTCGCGCGGGGCTTCAATCTTGGGCAGCTTGCGCAGCGTGACGGTGCCGTTGCCGTTCTTGTCGAGCGTCACCGGCAGCTTGTCGGCAACCAGCTTCTGGCTGTCGGCACTGGCATCGCCCTGCTCGTCCTCATCCATCTCCTCGTCGCCGCTGGCGCTTTCGCGCTGCGCGCGCGGCGGGTTGAACGAGAACTCGTCATAGCCGGGGAAGCTGACGTACTTGTCGCGCAGCAGCGCGGACACGCGCACGGGCAGCCCGGCCGCACCGCCGCCGGAGAGGTAGTGGATCTCCACGCCGACCGGCAGTTCGGCAGGCGCCACCATGGGCCCCGCCTTGCCTGCCACCTGTAGCGTGCCGGCCAGCACCGGCAAGCGGAATGCCTCGACCCGGAAACTGCCACTGGTGTAGCCGCGCGCACCGCCATTGTCCTGCGCGCCTTCGCCCTTCTGCGTTTCCAGCTCGACGCTGTAGACCCCCAGCTTGGCCGCCGCCGGCACCTGGAAGCTGCTTTCCGCGCTGCGCCCGCCGGTCGCGGTCTGGCGCCATTGCAGCGGCAGCTCGTAGGTCTGGCCACTGCCTTCATGGCGGATCACCACGCGCGTGGGGAGCGGTCGGCTGGCCGGCGGCAGGGCAAAGCCCTGCGCGGTCTCGGCGCGGATCACGTGCTTCATCGACACGGTCTCGCCGGCGCGCAGCAGCGTGCGGTCGAAGATGGTGTGGGCGCGCACCGTGGGTGCGGTGCCGGTGTCGGTCGGCACATTGAAGCGCCAGCTCTCGATGCCGCGGTTCCAGTCCGACATCACGAAGGCCATGTCGGCCTTGCCGCGTGCCTGCGGGTGGCCGACGCCGATGCGGGCCGAGACGAAATAGCCCGACAGCCCGTTCTGCTCGCAGGCGCCCTCGGGCGCGGCAGCCAGCCTGGCAAAGCGCACCACGCCGCTGGCATCGGTACGCCCTTCGCCCAGCAGGCGGCCGCTGCAGTCGCGCACCGCCACGGCGGCATCGGCAACCGGCTTGCCGTCGTCCAGTGCGGTGACCCAGGCCAGCCCGCTGCGGCTGCCATCGTCTTCATTGCCGGCGCTGCGGCCGAGCTTGAAATGCACGCCCAGGTTGGTGACCAGCGCCGCGGTGCGCACGTACATCGGCGCACGCTTGCCCAGCAGCGACTCGCCCAGCATCGGCGAGGCGATCTCCACCACATGGAAGCCCGGTTCCGGCAGCGGGATGCCCACCACCTCGAACGGCCGCGGCGCATCGCCCGAAGGCTTGGGCACGGCCAGCTTCTGCACGCCGGGGGCGCGCTCGAGCAGGGACACCGAGCGCGTCTCGATCGACACGGCATTGCGCGGGTTGTTGACTCGATACGGGGAGCGGCCCGCCAGCACGGCGTCGAGCTCGGCCCGGGTATAGCTGGCCTCATGCATGCGGCGCACCAGGCCAAACCACTGCATCACGGCAGTGTCGTCGTCCACGCGCAGCTTCATCACGGTGCCGGCCCTGGCCTGCACGCCGCGCACGGCGAGGTCAGCCTCGACGTTACGCAGCGTCACCGGCAGCAGCGGCGGGTAGTCGGCCGGCGCCTTGCCGCGCGGCAGCTCGCCGAAGCGTTCCACCACGCCAAACGGCGCCGCGGCAAACTTGGCCAGCGGCGGCATCGATGCCGTGGCCACCTTGAGCGGGAACAGGTCGGCATTGGCCAGCGTGCGGCCGCTGTCGTCCTTCAGGTTGCGCGGCACTTCGATGGTGAACTGGGCCTTCTCCGCGAACGGCGCGGCAAAGGTCAGCGCGCTGACGCTGGCGTCCGGCGCCAGGTCGGGATCGAACTGCGGCGCGCGCGGGCCGGACGGCGTCTTCAGCACCACGCTCTCGGCCAGCTTGCGCGGCACCGGCGAGGAGAAGCTGACCGACATCGGCCGCAGCGGCGTGCACGGCGACTGCGCGTGTTCACGCTCGCAGCTGAAGCTGGCGGTGAAGGGTTCGCGCACGGTGTAGTCAAAGCGGCGCTCGTCGCGCGTGGCCACGCCGGAGGGCGTGGCAATGCCCGCGCCCAGCACCAGTTGCACCCGCGCCGCGGCCGGCAGCCGCTGCTGACAGGCAAGCAGGTGCACGGCATCGGGCGCCTGCTTGGCGATGCGTTCCCAGTGGATGGCGTCGAGCACGGCATCGCGCTCCTTGCCGGCGAGCAAGCGCACCGGGATGCGCTCGCCCAGCCCCTGCGCCTGGCACCAGGCGTGCTCGCGCACCGAGGCCGCGGTGGCGGCGCCATTGAAGCGCAGCGCAAAGACCTGGTCTTCCTCGATCTCGCCGCCCGCAGGCCGGCTGGACACGACCGTCGGGCCGCCGGTCTCGAAACGGTACTCCGGCTTGCCGGCATAGGCGGTGCCGGCCACGCTGCGCAGGCCGGTGCGCATGCGCACGGTGCAGCGCACTCCCGGCGGCAGGTCGCTGGCAAAGTCATAGACCCAGTTCTTCGCATCGATCCAGCGGGCCTGCCCGCCGGTGCCGGCACCGGTGCAGGAAACCGCCGCGGGCGCGGTGGCCTGGACGTCGCCCATCGGCACCATGGCCTCGTCAAAGCGGATCGCCACCTGCCGCACCTGCCCGACCGTGCCTTCAGGGGAGAAGCGCGTCACCTGCGCGGCCTGCGCGCCGCCCGCTGCCAGGATTCCAAGCGTGGCCACCAGGGCCAGGACTGCGCGCCGCGCATGCAATTGCATTGGCATCCTGCCAAGACCCCGATCGGCTCGGGCGACGATTCCCTTCATCCTGCCATCCTCCGTTCCCGCCACGTTTGCGGCACCCGGCGAGGGTGACACGCACGCCACAGGAGCGCAAGACCGGCACGCAAACCTGCAACGCGCCGCAGGAAAAGATTCAGCGCAGGTGCGACAGCGGCAGCGGGCCGTCGCACTTGATCGCGGTCAGCACGATGTTCGAACGCACGCTTTCCACGCCCGGCACCCGCATCAGCCGCTTCATGGTGAATTCGGCCAGCGTGGGCAGGTCGGGCACGACCACGCGGATCAGGTAGTCAGCCTCGCCGGCCACCGAATAGCACTCCTGCACCTCTTCCAGCAGCAGGATCTCTTCGCGGAAGCGTTCGATGATGGTGTCGGCATGGTGGGCCAGCTTGACGCTGATAAAGACCATCACCCCCAGGCCCAGCGCCTGCGATGACAGGTTGACGCGGTAGCCGGTGATGACGCCGTCGGCTTCCAGCCGCGCCAGCCGGCGCCCGACCTGGCTGGGCGACAGGTGCACGCGTTCGGCCAGCTGCTGGTGGGTGGTGCGGCCGTCGGCCTGCAGGACGGCCAGCAGCGCGAGGTCGAAGGGGTCCAGGGAGACGCCGGAGGCAGTCATACACAAATCCCGCATTCTTCAGTTGAATAATGCACATTATATGCGTCACAACACCAATAAAAGCGGATTTTGCGGCCTTTCTGCGCGCCTGGATGTCTAAACTACGCAGTAAATCCGCATTGATGCTGCCACCGATGCAGCAAGCACGCATTACAAGGAGACGCGCACCTATGTCCATCGCCACGGCCACCGAAGCCCCCGGCGCCTTCCAGGGCACCCTGACCGACAAGCTCAAGGAACAGTTCGACGCCGGCCTGCTGTCCGGCCAGGAACTGCGCCCGGACTTCACCATCGCCCAGCCAGTGCACCGCTACACCAGCACCGACCACGCCATCTGGCGCAAGCTGTACGAGCGCCAGGCCGCGATGCTGCAGGGCCGTGTCAGCGATGAATTCCTGCAGGGCCTGGCCACGCTGGGCATGGACAAGGACCGCGTCCCCGATTTCGACCAGCTCAATGAAACCCTGATGCGCGCCACCGGCTGGCAGGTCGTGGCCGTGCCCGGCCTGGTGCCGGACCAGGTGTTCTTCGAGCACCTGGCCAACCGCCGCTTCCCGGCCAGCTGGTGGATGCGCAAGCCCGAGCAGCTGGACTACCTGCAGGAGCCGGACTGCTTCCACGACGTGTTCGGCCATGTGCCGCTGCTGATCAACCCGGTCTTTGCCGACTATATGGAGGCCTACGGCAAGGGCGGCCTGAAGGCGAACGGGCTGGGCGCGCTGGACATGCTGTCGCGGCTGTACTGGTACACGGTTGAATTCGGTCTGATCCGCACCGCGCAGGGCCTGCGCATCTACGGAGCGGGCATCCTGTCGAGCCAGGGCGAGTCGATCTACAGCCTGGATTCGGCCAGCCCCAACCGGATCGGCTTCGATGTGCGCCGCATCATGCGCACGCGCTACCGCATCGACACCTTCCAGAAGACCTACTTCGTGATCGACAGCTTCGAACAGCTGTTCGACGCCACCCGGCCGGACTTTGCGCCGCTGTACGAAGAACTGCGCGCGCAGCCGACGCTGGGCGCGGGCGACGTGGCCCCGGGCGACCAGGTGCTCAATGTCGGCACCCGCGAAGGCTGGGCCGATACCGAAGACATCTGATCCGGCCCCTTGCCGGCAAACCCGGGGCGCCCTGCCCCGCTTCCCGCTTTGTGAAACAATGCCGGCATGCCCGCCGCCACGGCGCGGGCGGGCCGGCTGTCCGCATTGATTTGCGGCCTTCGTTTTCGTTACGACCAGATCGAGCCCCCTATGACTCCGCTTTCCCCGCAAGCCCGTGCCACGCTGCTGGCAGACCTGCCCGGCTGGACCACCGTCCCGGACCGCGACGCGATCTTCAAGCGCTTCACCTTCCATGACTTCAATGCCGCCTTCGGCTTCATGACCCGCGTGGCGATCCAGGCCGAGAAGGCCGACCACCACCCGGAATGGTTCAACGTCTACAACCGGGTCGACATCACGCTGTCCACGCACGATGCCAACGGCCTGACCCAGCGCGATATCGACCTGGCCCACTTCATCGAGCGCGCCGCCGACGCGGTGACCGACTAAGCGCGGGCGCGGCGGCAGCGCCGGATCGGGCCGCTGTAGGCAATCCGTAAGGAAGCGGAGGCCCGCGCCTAGTACAATCTGCGGCAGGCCCGCACCTCCCGTGTGCGCCAAGAGGCCTTCCCTCCAGCCATGCCCAACTTCCTGCCCGAGCTGCCGCCATGCGTATCCTGCTGATCGAGGACGACCGCCAGATTGCCAGCGGCGTCGAAGCCGGCCTGTCCCGCGCTGGCCACCAGATGCGCGTCGTCCACGACGGCGTCTATGCCACCGAACACCTGCTGCGCGAGCAGCACGACCTGGTCATCCTCGACCTGGGCCTGCCCGGCATCGACGGCATGACCCTGCTGGCGCGCTACCGCGCCCGCAACCGCACCACCCCGGTCATCATCCTGACCGCGCGCGACGAGCTGGAAGACAAGCTCTCGGGCCTGAACGCCGGCGCCGACGACTACCTGATCAAACCGTTCGCCCTGCCCGAGCTGGAAGCGCGCGTGCGCGTGCTGCTGCGCCGCAGCCAGCACGGCGAGGCCGCCCCCGAGCGCGACGTGCGCCTGGGGCGCCTGCGGCTGTCGGGCAACGACCGCCGCATGTTTATCGACGCCCGCCCGCTGGAGCTGTCGCCGCGCGAGTTCGCGGTGCTGGAACTGCTGCTGCAGCGCCAGGGCCGCGTGGTCAGCAAGGCGCAGCTGCAGGACCACCTGGCCACCTTTGCCCACCCCGCCGGCGAAGGCGGCGACACCGTGGGCGACACCGCGATCGAGGTCTATGTGCACCGCGTGCGCAAGAAGCTCGAGGACAGCGATGTCGAGATCGTCACCGTGCGCGGCTTCGGCTACCTGCTGCAGATCCGCGCCGGACAATGAAACCGCTCCGGCCGCCACGGTCATCCGACACGCGGCCCTGCCCTTCGGCCTAGCCGGCAATGTGGCCTCGCTCCCGCACCTCCTCCCGGGTTTCCTGGCGCACGGCCTCCCGCATCGCAACGCGGAACGTGCCCCCGGCCTCCGCCGCCGGCGACACCCCCGCGGCGACGCGCCAGGCGTCCCGCCCCGGCTCCAACATCAGCCTGCGCGCGCACCTGCTGCGCGCTCTGGCCACGCCGCTGTTTGCACTGGTGCTGACCAGCGGCTCGCTGTCGTACTGGCTGGCGGCGCACTACACCACGCAGGTATTCGACCGCGCGCTGTATGGCGTGGCCAACAACATCGCCCAGCAGATCCGCATTGCCGGCCCGCGCCTGGAGCACGACATCCCGATGATCGCGCAGACGCTGGTCGAGGCCGAGGGCACCGACCGCATCTACTGGCGCATCCATGGCCCCGACGGGCTGATCGGCGGCATGGACACCTGGCTGGGCTACGGCACCGGCCAGACCACGCTGCACGATGCGCGCCTGTTCTACGCCTGGTTCAGCGGACGCCAGGTGCGCGCGGTGCGGCTGCCGGTGATGCTGCCCAGCGCCGCGGTGGACGAACTCGGCACCAGCGAGGCCGGCAAACCCGCGCGCGGGCCGATCGTGGTGGAGGTGGCGGAGCTGCTGGACCGGCGCGAGACCGCCGCCAACGAGATCCTGCTGTCGGTGTCGGTGCCGCTGATCCTGCTGCTGCTGGTCGGCAGCCTGATCCTGTCGCACGTGCTCAAGGAAGAGCTGGTGCCGCTGCAGATCCTGGCCGACAAGCTCAACCGGCAGACTGCCCGCTCACTCGCCGCGCTCGACGAGACCCAGGTGCCGGCCGAGGTGGCGCCGCTGATCCGCGGCCTCAATGCACTGCTGGCGCGGCTGCGCGACGCGCTCGACGCGCAACGCAAGTTCATTGCCGATGCCGCGCACCAGCTGCGCACCCCGCTGACCGCGGTCAAGCTGCATGCCGACCGGGCCCAGGAAGCCGATTCGCTGGAAGTTGCCCGGCATGCGCTGCGCGAGGTGCAGACCGCCGCCGACCGCGCGGTGCGGCTGTCCAACCAGTTGCTGTCGCTGGCGCGCGCCGAGCCGGGGCTGTCGCTGGAGCGTCTCGGGCCGGTGGAACACTTCGACCTGGCCGAGCTGGCCTTCGAGATCGGCGCCGAGTGGGTGCCGCAGGCGCTGGCGCAACGCATCGACCTGGGCTTCGAGATCCTGCCCGGCCCCACCTTCACCGGCAGCGCGCCCGCGGTGGTGCGCGGCAACCGGCTGCTGATGCGCGAGGCCCTGTCCAACCTGATCGACAACGCGGTGAAGTACGTGCCCGCGGGCGGGCGCATCACGGTGCGCGCCGGCGGCGAGGCCATGGGTCACCGCGGCATGGCGGTGGTGATGGTGGAAGACAACGGCCCCGGCATCCCGCCGCAGCGGCGCGAGGAAGTCTTCAAGCGCTTCTTCCGCGGCGACCGCGCCCCTGAGCCGGGCGGCGGGCGGGCGGCCCATAGCGGCGGCGCCGGGCTGGGGCTGGCCATCGTCCATGAGATCGTGACGCTGCACCAGGGCACCATCCGCATCGAGGACGTGCCGCCGGTTCCAGGTGCGGCCGGCGATACCCCGGCCGCGGACGGCGCGCCCGAACGGCGGCCGACCATGCGCTTCGTGATCCGGATCCCCTGCGAACCGCCAGGATCGGTGGCCTGAACCCGCCGCTGCGCTGGCGGAGGCGCGGGTTGGGACGCGCGCCTTACTTGGCCTTCTTCTTCTTTTCTTTCGGTGCCAGCATGGTGCCGCGGCATTGCGGGCTGCCGCAGCGGCACTCGAACTCCTTCTTCAGCTTGGCGGTATAGCGCGCGTCGATGACCAGGCCGTAGTCGTAGAACAACTCCTCGCCCTCGGCAATGTCGCGCAGCGCGTGGATGAAGACGCGGCCCTTTTTCTCGCGCGCTTCGCAGTTGGGTTCGCAGGCGTGGTTGATCCAGCGCGCGCGGTTACCGCCGTACTTGGCGTCGATGACGCTGCCGTCGTCCAGGCTGAAGTAGAAAGTGTGGTTGGGATCGCTGGGATCGTGCGGATGGCGCTCCAGCGCCTTCTTCCACGAAATGTGCTCGCCCTTGTACTCGATCACGCGTTCGCCTTCGGCGATCTGGCCGATCGCATAGACGCCCTTGCCGTGCACGCCTGACTGGCGCACCTCGATCCGGTCGCTCGCCGTCTTCTTCTTGCCCTCGTCCGCTGCCTTGCGCTTTGCCTTGTCCGCCATTTGCCTTTCCGTGCTCGTCGCCTGTTTGCCTGAGTGGCCCGCTGTGCCGGCCGTTCCGGCGCGATCGGGGATGATACCGGTGCAACCGTGACACGTATACGTAACACCCCTTTCCGGCGACCTCACCGTATACGCCCTGGTTGCGATTGACACGTATACGGCACCCCATTTCCGCCTCAGCCGCGACGCCCGTTTACGTCCCCGCGTGTGGATAACCCCGCCTCGAACTGTGGACAAGCACGCGGATTGGATGTGGGCTGCCTGGGGCTGGCATGGGGATGCCTCAGGCATAAGTCGGAGGGCTTGCGGCACTGGCCTCCTCCGGATGGTTGAGTCATCCACCTCGACCAACATTGGATACGACCACTTCTCGTTTACGTAAACCGTTGAACCGAAAGACGTTTACGTGGTTTTCCACAGCGGGGGCGGGTGTTTACTTACTACTACTATTTGTATACATGAAAGAAGAAGGTAAACCGAAAGAACGAACCAACGGCGTCAGCAAAAGAATGCCCCCAAGGCATCATCCAAATGGCCGGGACTGTAAACGTCGCGATAGCGCGAAGCTTTGTGGTTTTGGATTTGAAGATTCGGCGTATACCTCGGGCGTATACGCCCAACCACACCGACTTTCACGTATACGCCGCCCGCAGGATCTGGAGCCGGTTCGTAAACCGCCCCGGCAAGGTGCCATGCATGCGCCGAATAGCGGCTGGGTTCGCCGCCAGCCCAATGATCCGACAACATGCAACATAGTGCAGTCTGCGCCTCCGAGGCTGCCAGAGCGCCTGCAAGCGTTTCTGGCCGTCAGTAGCTCTCCAGCCCTGTCCAATGCGCCTGCGCGTGGGCAGAGGGCCTCTGAGGGCCTCTGGCGAGGGATGGGTGAGAGGCTAGGTACGCGGCCCGCCCGCTATCTCGCCTGCGCGACCTGGGGGCCCCTGCCTGTCAGCTTAGGACGCTTTCGTCACCTTCCGCGGCTTGCGATGGCTGTACCCAGCTGCGTCGATTTGCCGCGAAGCCCAGCCTGGCGCGGCCTCGCGGAAACTGCCAGGTAACAATCTGTTCCCGGTGCGCCTTGTCCGACACGGTATCATGTGGCCCGCGGTGTCTTTGCCGGAGCGGTGCCAGTCAGGCCGCCCGGCATGCGGACGCCTGTGTTTTATCAACTCGATACGGAGTGAAGCATGACGAAAACCGAACTGATCGACGCTATCGCAGCCGGGGTGGACGGTCTGACCAAGTCCAAGGCGGAACAGGCACTGAACGTGACCCTGTCGGCCATCATGGACGCCGTGGCCAAGGGCGAAACGCTGAGCCTCATCGGCTTTGGCACGTTCAGCAAGGGCGAGCGTGGCGAGCGCATGGCGCGCAACCCGCGTACCGGCGAAGAAATCAAGGTCGAAGCAGCCAAGACCGTGAAGTTCAAGGCTGGCCAGAAGTTCAAGGACGCTGTCAACCAGTGAGCCTGACGGGCTGCACTGCAGGGCCCGAATTGTCAGACCCCGCCATGCCGCCGCCCGGTGCCCGAGGGCGCTGGCGAGCGCCAGGCGGGGGACGTTATCCACAGCGGTAAGCTGATTTTCTGCAGTATCCGCCGCATCGCTGAATCCGTCGCCGGAGCGATCGCGCGCGAAGTCTTCCAACAGGCGTCCAGCCGTGGCCGTGACAGGCCGGACCGGGTGCCGTGCCACATGGGGCCTCCATGCTTGCCCGTCCGCCGCGCCGCAGATCTCCACAGCGTTATGCACAGCGCTTTCCACAGCCGGTTCCACAGCTTTCTCCACAGGCTGCAGGCACCATGCGCGCGGCCTGTGTTGCCGTGGCGCTGGCACTGCTGAGTGCCTGCACCACCGTCAGCGAGCCGGTGCGGCCGCAGGCGCGCGCGCTGCCCGACACCGAAAGGCCGGTGACGCGCCCGGGCGCCACGCCGCGCGAACGCATCGTCGAGATCGCCACGCAGGAATGGGCCCGCTGGGGCGGGCAGGTGGTGCGGCTGGGCCGGGACGACACCTCCTGCGTCACCTACAGCCCGGTGCCCGCACCGGAACTGCCTGCGCCACTGCCAGAGATCCCGGAGGCCCAGCCACCGTCCCCCGCGGAGGCCGGGGCACCCGCTGCCGCCACCACCGATACCGAATCCAAGACCAACGGCAATCCGCCACCGGCCGCCAGCTGCCTGTCCTTTCCGGACGGCACCGGCATGGAAGCCACGCCCCTGGGCTGCTCGCTGGCGCGCCGCTACTGGGGCATCGTCGGCGAAGCGCCCGGCTGCCGGCAGGTGACGCAGGGATCCTGGGCCTGGTCGGCGGTGTTTATCTCATGGGTGCTGCGCAAGGCGGGGCTGGACGAGCGCCAGTTCCTGACCGGGCAGTCGCACTCGATGTACGTGGTCGATGCCCGCGACGGCATCCTGCCCAGGCCAGCCTTCCATATCGAGCCCGTCCCCGCCATGCCCCGGCCCGGCGACATCATCTGCGCCGGGCGCGGACGCGACCGCTATCTGGAGGACATCGCCGAAATCGGCTTCGGCACCACCCCTATGCACTGCGACATCGTGGTCGGCGTGGATCCGGCCACGCGCGTGGTGCGTGCCATCGGCGGCAATGTCCAGCAGTCGGTGTCGATGGAGGAGATCGAGCTGGGCGATTCGGGCCGGCTCGACGGCGTCACCAATTCGCATATGCCGTGGCTGCTGGTGATGCGCAACGACCTGCAATAGCTTGGCTATTGATGCGATTTATCAATACACCATTATTTAAGGTGCGTTGATTATTCGCTCGAATAATCCTGCGCTCAGTCGAACAGTTCCAGCTGCGACGTATCCCGGTCGCTGGTCCCTACCCCCACCCCCAGCAGCCGCACTGGCAAGCCCCGGCGCGCATGGCCCTCGGCCAGCAGGCGCGCGTAGACGGTGCGGTCCGGCGCGTGGCCGCGGCATTCCACCGTGGTCTGGCGGAAGTCAGAGAAGCGCAGCTTCACGGTCAGCTTGTCGATGGTGTCGTGTGCCTGAGCCCGCTCAATGCGGGCTTCCAGCATGGCGATGAGCGGTTCCAGCTCGGCCATGCAGGCCTGCAGGTCGGGCAGGTCGTCGGCATAGGTCTCTTCCACGCTGATCGACTTGCGCTCGCGCTCGGGCGTGACCTCGCGCTCGTCGACCCCGCGGCACAGCTTGTAGAGCCGCGCCCCGAAGACGCCGAACTCGCGGTGCAGCCGGTCCGGCGACCACGGCCGCAGGTCGCCGCAGGTCCCGGCACCCAGGCGCCGCAGCTTGGCCGCGGTGACCTTGCCTACGCCGTGGATGCGTTCCACCGGCAGCGCGGCGACAAAGCCATCGACCGCCGCCGGCTTGACCACGAACAGCCCGTCGGGCTTGTTCCAGTCGCTGGCGATCTTGGCCACGAACTTGCTCGGCCCCACCCCGGCCGATACCGTCACGCCCACTTCATCGCGCACACGCTGGCGGATTTCCTCGGCGATGCGGGTGGCGCTGCCGGCGTGGCGGGTGCAAAGGCTCACGTCCAGGTAGGCTTCGTCCAGCGACAGCGGTTCGACCAGCGTGGTGTATTCGCGATAGATCGCGAAGATCCGGCGCGAGACCTCGCGGTACTTGTCCATCGCCGGGCGCACGATCAGCAGGTCCGGGCAACGCTTGAGCGCCTGCGCCGACGGCATCGCCGAACGCACGCCAAAGGCGCGCGCTTCATAGTTGCAGGTGGCAATCACCCCGCGCCGGTCGGGCGAGCCGCCCACGGCCATCGGGCGGCCGCGCAGCGAGGGGTCGTCGCGCATCTCGACCGAGGCGTAGAAACAGTCGCAGTCGCAATGGATGATCTTGCGCTGGACTGCGGGAGTGGCATCAGGCGGGGCAGACATGGTGGCCAGGCACCGTATCAGTTATGCGTGTGACAAATGAAATGAGTTGATTTTTAGTTGATTTCATTGGTCGACTGGATGATAGCGGGCTTCTGCCGCGTATTCATCCATAGCCCCTCGGCTGCATACAAGGCCAGCGATAGCCAGATCAGCGCGTAGCCGACCTGCTTCTGCGCCGGGAACGGCTCGTTCCACAGCCACACGCCCAGCAGCAGCTGCAGCGTCGGCCCGGTGTACTGCAGCAGGCCCAGCAACGACAGCGGAATGCGCCGCGCGCCGGCCGCAAAGAACAGCAGCGGCACCGCCGTGACCGGCCCGGCCAGCAGCAGCAGCCACTGCGTACCCGGCGCTGCGTGGGTGAAGCTGTCCTGGCCGGTCGCGAACAGCCAGGCCAGTGCCGCCGCGGCCATCGGGAACACCAGCAGCGTCTCCAGCGACAGCCCTTCCAGCGCACCCAGCGCGCCGGTCTTGCGCAGCAGGCCATAGCCGCCGAAACTGGCCGCCAGCCCCAGCGCGATCCACGGCAGCTGGCCTGCCGCCACCGTCAGCCAGGCCACCCCGGCCGCGGCTACCGCGATCGACAGCCATTGCACCAGGCGCAGCCGCTCATGCAGGAACACCACGCCCAGCAGCACGCTGAACAGCGGGTTGATGAAGTAGCCCAGGCTGGCATCGACCACGCGGTTGGCCGACACCGCCCAGATGTAGAGGAACCAGTTGGCGCACAGCAGCGCCGCGCTGGCGCCGAACGACAGCAGCAGGCGCCGGTCCCTGAGCACCCGGCCGAGCCACGCCCACTGGTGCCGCCAGGTCAGGATCAGGCCGAGGAATACCAGCGACCACACCATCCGATGCAGCAGGATCTCCAGCGGCGCAATGCCGGGCAGCGATTTGATATAGAGCGGGAGCAGCCCCCAGATGATGTAGGCCAGGAGGGCGTAGAGAATGCCGAGTTGCATAGGGATTTCCGGTAGATGCCGGCGATTCTACCGGCGCCGCGCGATCCCCGCCCGGCGGGCGCCCGCCTGCCGTGGCCAACAAAAAACCCCATGCTCCCGAGGGAACATGGGGTTTGCGGCAAGCCCCGTGCGGCCCGGGGCAGTGTGCCGCTTACAGCTTGCGCGCGAAGCTGAACTGCGCGAAGCCCTGCTCGGCCACGTTGAACCAGGCGGCCTGGTTGTTGCGGAACACGCGCCAGTCGTCGTAGATCTTCTTGAACGACGGGTTCTTGGCGGTTTCGTCGGCGTAGGATTCCTGGGTCGCCTTGAAGCAGGCCTCCATGATCTCCTTGGAGAACGGGCGCAGCTTGACGCCGTTTTCCAGCAGGCGGGCCAGCGCCTGCGGGTTGACCGTGTCGTACTTGGCCATCATGTTGGTGTGCGCCTCGATGGTGGCGGTTTCCAGCGCGCGCTTGTACAGCGCCGGCAGCTTCTCGTACTCGGTGGCCGAGGCGTAGAACGACAGCTGCGCGCTGCCTTCCCACCAGCCCGGGTAGTAGTAGTACGGCGCCACCTTGTAGAAGCCCAGCTTCTCGTCATCGTACGGGCCCACCCACTCGGCTGCATCGATGGTGCCCTTTTCCAGCGCAGGGTAGATGTCGCCGCCGGCGATCTGCTGCGGCACCACGCCCAGGCGCGACAGCACCACGCCGGCAAAGCCGGCGATGCGGTACTTCAGGCCCTGCAGGTCGGCCACGGTCTTGATTTCCTTGCGGAACCAGCCGCCCATCTGTGCATTGGTGTTGCCGCCCAGGAAATTGACGACGTTGTATTCCTTGAAGAACTCGCGCATCAGCTTCATGCCGTTGCCCTGCATCATCCAGGCGTTCTGCTGGCGTGCGGTCAGGCCGAACGGCACCGTGGTGTCGAAGCACAGCGTCGGGTTCTTGCCGAAGTAGTAGTAGCCGGCGGTGTGGCCTATCTGCACGGTGTTGTTCTGCACCGCGTCCAGCACCTGCAGGCCCGGCACGATTTCACCGGCGGCAAAGACCTTGATGTTGAACTTGCCGTCGGTCAGTTCCTTGACGCGGGCCGACAGCAGTTCGGAACCGCCGAAGATGGTGTCGAGCGACTTGGGGAAGCTCGAGGCCAGGCGCCATTCCACGGCCGGGTTGCTGCCGACCACGGCCGGCGCTGCCGGCCCGCTGGCGGCGGCAGGTGCAGCCTTCTCTTCACCCTTGCCGCACGCGGCCAGTGCCCCGGTGGCGGCCACGGCCGACGCTTTCAACAGAAAGGAACGACGTTCCATCTCCACTTCTCCTCTTATAGATATTGATTCGGATGCAGGCTCGCGGCTTGCATGATGCCGCGCGCCGGACCGTGACGCACCAGCCGCCGGGGTACAGCGGCTTGCGCAACGCTGTGCCTGTTGCGAACGGGCACGGCGGCGTGCCCAGCATGCCTGGCGCCGGACGCGGGCCACGGCAAAGGGCTGTCTTACCCGAAAGACAAGCCAGCCGATTATAGCGGTGGCTCTTTCGCCACGGGGTATCGCGCAAGTGCGGGTTTTCGCTAGTCAATCGCGCCATATCCGGGGGTTTTTCGCATTGTGAGACGGCGCACAGTGTGATGGATTTTGTAACCCGGCTTGCGGTCAAATGGGTCGGCTGATAAAAAACAGTCCCGCCTCCGGAGCCCTTGCCTGCTCCGGCCATCGATGTTGCTTGACTGAATTGCTGTCCGAATTGCCGCCAGTCTCTCGTCGGATTCCCGCCATCCCGCTTTGTCCCGGCCCTGCCGGACGCGGTGGCCTGCCCCTGCGCCGCCTCGGTTTTGCCGTGCTGGCCGCGTGGGGCCTGGTCGCGTGCGCGCAGACCGGGGATGCGACGACCAGCGCGACCACCCCGCCGCCCCGCATCGAACCGCGCCCGGCGGTGCCGCCGGTGGTGACCGCTGGTTCGGCGCAAGCCGCCGAGCCTGCCACGCCGGCCACGGCAAGCACGGAGGATCCACTGGCGGCGCTGATCGCCGGCGAAGCGGCACCCGCGGCCAGCGTGACCGTGCCAGCGGCACCGGCGCCAGGTACCACGGGCGAGCCGGCTGCCCAGCCCGGCGTGCAGCCTGACGGCAGCGCGCCGGCAACCCTGGCCGGCACCAGCCCCGCTGTCGACCCGAGCTTCGTCGGACCGCCTGAACCGCCACCCCAGCCGCCGCCGCCACTGGTGCTGTTCCCGCCCCGGCTCGGCCAGTTCCAGGCCGAGGCGCCCGCCGAGCCGGCGGACAGCACCACCGGTGGCACACCGCCGGACGCCCCGCCGGTACTGCACTCGCAGCTGCCCGCCGACGACCCCGCCGGGGATTCCGTGTGGCGCCTCGGCTACAGCGGCCGCGCCGCGGCCGAGGAACGCCCGGCCACCATGCGCGCCTGCCCCGGCGGCGCGCTTTCCACCGGCATCGGCAACGGCCTGGCCTGCCGCAGCGCCGGCGAGGTCAAGATCCGCGAATCGGTGCTGGACCTGGATGGCGGCGCGCAGGTGATGCTGATCGCGCAGGCGCGCGGCACCGACGCCACCACGGTCAATGGCCGCCCCGCGGCGATCGATCCCTACGCCCTGGTGCCGCAGTTCTATACCGCCGTCAGCGGCCTGGCGGTGCTGGACGGCGCCACCATGTGGGCCGGCCGGCGCGACAATGCGCCGTTCCTGCTGTCGTCCGGCCTGCTGCCGCCCAATTCCACGGCGATGCGCTTCGGCATCGACAACGCCAAGGTGATCGGCGATATCGGCCTGAGCTACCAGTACACCGCGCGCGCCGACCAGAACGGCCAGAACCTGCCCAGCTACCACTCGCTGCGCACCGCGCCCATCAACACCAACGAACAGGGTTCGATCCAGCTCGGCTTCACGCGGGTGGAGGCGCAGCCGCTGGTGCAGGACCCCGGCGGTGCATGGTGGGCGTCTGCGTTGCATGAGCAGAAAGGCGTGCTGTACGGCACCAACCGGTTCGGGGTGCAGTTCGGATCGGGATCGCGCAACGCCATGACCGGCTACACCGGCATGGGACCGGCGCTGTCGCGCACGCGCGTGGCGGAATCGATGGAATGGAGGGGCCGTTCAGGGCTGAGCGGCGCGGTGGAGCAAAGCCTGCAGTTCGACCGGTCGCCGGTCGGCACGCTGCAGTGGACCACCACGCGCTTGCGTCCTGCTTACGTGGCCAGCAACCAGTTCCGCCTGAACTTCGAGGTCTCGCACGACCAGATCTCGTCCGGCTTCGGCGTCAGCGGCCAGCGCACCGCGCTGACCGTGGCGCCCACGCTGACGCTGGGCAAGTCGGCCGGCAATGCCAACCTGCGCGCCTTCTACACCTATAGCCGTGCCAGCGACGTCGACGGCATCGGCTACACCGCGCCGGCCGACGCGTGGGCCTCGCAGGCGAGCGGCTCGATCTTCGGCGTGCAGCTCAATCGGCGCTGGTAGGGGCGCTGGCGGGCGCAGCGCGCCAGTCGGCCTGCGCCGTGGCGGCCGCAGCGGGTTTGCGGCACAGCCAGTGGAACAGCAGCGTGGCAGCCAGCCCGCCGCCGATCTGGGCCAGCACGAAGCCCGGCACGTCTTGCGGCCGGATCCCGGTGAAGGTATCGGTCAGCGCGCAGGCGATGGTCAGCGCCGGGTTGGCAAACGAGGTCGACGACGTGAACCAGTAGCCCGCGATGATATAGCCTGCCACCACGAACGGCACCAGCTGCGGCCGGCTGCGCAGCGTGCCGATGCCCACGCCGACCAGGCCGAAGGTGGCCACGCACTCGCTCCACCACATCGCCGCGCCGGTGCGGCTCTGCGCCGACCAGGCCAGCGCCGGCTCGCCGAACATCGCATGGGCGGCCAGCACGCCGCAGACTCCGCCCGCCACCTGCACCAGCACATAGCGCAGCGCATCGCGCGGCGGCAGCGTGCCCTGCAGCAGCGCCGACAGGCTCACCACCGGATTGAAATGGCCGCCCGACACCGGGCCCAGCGACACCAGCAGCGCCACCAGCCCAGCCCCGGTGGCCAGCGAATTGGCCAGCAGCGCCAGCGCGGTGTCGCCTGCGGCGAGGCGCTCGGCACGGATGCCGGAGCCCACCACGATCGCCACCAGCAGGGCCGTGCCCAGGCCTTCGGCCACCAGGCGGCGTGCGAGCGTACTCATCGCTGCGCTCCGTTGACGGCGCGCGGCAGCGATAAAGCGGAGCAACGAACGGGATACGAGAGCGACCGCGAGATCGCGGCAAAGGCAGTAAGGAAAACGTGCAGCGGCAAGATGGACAACGTCGCCTGAGACGACGCCTCGAACGGTGGCGGTTCAGTAGCAAGCCCGCGCACATGCGGTGAGCGCGGACGCGACAGTGTTCCGTTCGTGCACGGAGCGCGTCAATGCGTGGCCGCTTTGTTGTGTGCAGACGCGCGGTATCGAATCGCGGCGCTGGCCGCGGGCCGTTACCGGTTGCTGGCCGCCAGCCGCAGGCCGAAGCCGACCAGCGCGATCCCGGCCAGTCGCGTTGCCAGCGTGCGCGCGAACGGCAGCGCCCGCAGCCGGCTGGCCACCGCGTTGCCCGCCAGCACCAGCGCCGCCTGGTAGGCAAGGCTGAGCACCGTGACGTGGACCATCATCGCCGCCAGCGTGGCCGGCGACGCATCCGGGCGCAGGAACAGCGGGAAGAACGCGACAAAGAACAGCACTACCTTGGGGTTGGTCAGGCTCACCGTGAAGCCCTGGCGCAGGTATACGCGCGTGGACTTGCGCGGCTCGGGCACGCCGGCGTCCGCGGCAAAGCGTGTACGCAGCAGCTGCACCCCCATCCAGCACAGGTACGCGGCACCGAACCATTGCAAGCCGTGGAACAGCAGCGGATTGGCCTGCATCACCGCCGCCAGCCCCGCCACCGCGGCGAGCATGTACACAAGGTCGCCCAGCAGCGTGCCGCAGACCGCGCCCATGCCGGCCGCCATGCCATTGCGCGCGGTGGCGTTGAGAATGGCGATCGTGCCCGGGCCGGGGATCAGCTGGAACACCAGGATGGCGAGCACGAAGCTGGTGTAGTTCTGGATGTCGAACATGGTGGCCTGGCAGTGTCGGATGCGAGTGCGGGATGCATCGCTGCCGCCATGTTAGTGCAGCCTGGCCCATCGCGGCAAAGCGCATGGCTTGACGGCTGCAGCGCGCCTCAGCGCAGCAGGAACGCGATGTCCTCGACGCGGATCTGTGCCACCGGAATGCCCTTGCGGCGCTGGAACAGGATGTGCTGCTGCACGCGGCTGCGCTGCTCGGCAAAGACCCCGGGATCGATCGGCGTGCCCAGGCGCATGTAGTGCTGCACCAGCAGCTTGTAGGCGCGGTGGCGCACCTGCATGGCCTCGGTCTCCGCACGCAGCCGCCGGATCTCTGCCGGGCTGCGGTCGATCGCCTGGTGCAGCTCCTCGACCGTGCGCGCATGCAGCTCGCGGTAGACGTCGCGCTCGGCCTCCATCTGGTGCAGCTCGTCGCGCAGCGCGCGGATCTTGTGCTGCAGCTTCAGCGTCTGCGAGACCGCCTGCTGCACCCGCCCCGCCGCCCCCAGCGCGTGGCTGGCCGCGGCCATGGTGCTCTTCCACAATCCGCGCTCTTCGCCCGCAGTCTGCGGCGGCCAGCGGTTGTCTGTCCCGATCAACGTATCCATCAGACCCCCCGGTAAGAAAGTAAGCCCTGGACCGGCTGTCCGCGTTATGGGTGCGGCTTGGCCGGCTCGGTCCGCGCCGCCGGGCGGCAGCGCGTCAGGCCATCGTAGAGATACATATATCGGCTGCCAAGTAGAAGATATTTACTTCTGGGTTGGCTGTTGCGCGTTGGTCAAGCACGCCGGCAGCGGGGCTGCAGCATGACCAGGGCCATCTTATCCCCTACCAGTCTCGGCAGGATTTCCTGCGCCGGCCGCATGCGGGCCAGTTCCCGGGCGGTGAGCGGGGGGTTGTCCGCGTCCGCGCGCGCGGCAAGCGTCAGCGCCTTGTCCTCGGCATCAGATGGGATATGGATTTTGCGTTTCGTCGACATGGTTCAGTACCTCGCGGCGGGTTACCAACGCCGGTTCACAGGGCCCAGCGCTGCCTGTACACAAATCTGCCTATGCGATGCCACAAAGCAAAAAGCCCGGCTCTTGCGGGAGCCGGGCTTTTCTTGTTCTGGTGGCCTGGGACGGAATCGAACCGCCGACACAAGGATTTTCAATCCTCTGCTCTACCGACTGAGCTACCGGGCCAAAGAAGCGAAACTATAACTGGACTTTTTTGGTCAGTCAAGCGTCATGTGCGTCACAGCCTCATTGCTCGGCCGGCTCGGGCTTGTTGCGGCCCAGTTCGACGCCGAGCTGCTTGAGCTTGCGGTACAGGTGGGTGCGCTCCAGCCCGGTCTTCTCGGCCACGCGGGTCATGCTGCCGTGTTCGCGCAGCAGGTGGTATTCGAAGTAGGCGCGCTCGAACAGGTCGCGCGCTTCGCGCAGCGGCATGTCGAAGGAGAACTGCATCTCGGCCTCGGGCACGCGCGCGGGGCTGCCGTTGGGGGCGGCCTCGGCAGTGGTCTCGGGCACGATGTCTGACGAACCGGGTTCGGCAGACGGGACCGTGGCGGGGGCGGCGGTGGTGGCCGAGCTGCTGCGCGGGCGTTCGATGCCGCGGGCCAGGCCCTGCTCGACCGCGGACAGCAGCTTCTGCAGTGCGATCGGCTTCTCAAGGAAATTGAGCGCGCCGATCTTGGTCGCCTCGACCGCCGTGTCGATGGTGGCGTGGCCCGACATCATGATGACGGGCATCGTCAGCTGTCCCTGCGCGGACCATTCCTTGAGCAGGGTCACGCCATCGGTATCGGGCATCCAGATATCGAGCAGCACGAGGTCGGGCGTACCCGCCGCGCGGTATTCGCGCGCTTGCAGCGCGTTCTCCGCGAGTTCAACCACGTGGCCTTCGTTGCTGAGGATCTCCGAGAGCAGCTCCCGGATTCCCATTTCGTCATCGACTACGAGGATCGTTGCCATACTTCCCCTCTTAACCCCACCGCAGCGTTCCGGGACCGGACGCCATTGTTGACTATGTCAGTTTAACGAACAGGATCGAGATCTGTGCACCGACGATCTCCGCACCTTCCATGCGATTGCGCATCTCGATTCGCGCGCCGTGTTCGTCAATGATCTTCTTTACCATCGCGAGCCCCAGGCCCGTGCCCTTGGCTTTCGTGGTCACGTAGGGCTCGAACGCACGGCTCAGGATTCGTGGCGCAAAACCGGGACCATTGTCCGCAATGGTGAGCTTGACGGCCTGCCGGTTTTCGCCGGCAGAATCTTTGTATTCTACAGTCTCGGTGTTCAGAGTGATATGGGGCGCCGCCCTACCGGCCGCGACGTTCTCGGTGGCGGCATCCTGTGCGTTCTGCAGCAGGTTGTGGATGACCTGGCGCAACTGCGTCGGATCGCCCTTGATCTCGGGCAGCGCGGTGCCCAGCGTCGGATGAATCACCGGATGCTCGTGCACCGCGGGATCATCGATGCCATACAGGTGCAGCACTTCCGCCACCAGGCTGTTGAGCTGCAGCGACTGCAGCACCGCGGGCGGTGTGCGCGCGTAGTCGCGGAAGTCATCGACCATGCGCTTCATCGCGGCCACCTGGTTGACGATGGTGGCCGCGCCACGCTTGAGCACATCGGCGTCGGTGCCTTCGAGCTTGGGCGAGAGCTTCATCTGCAGGCGCTCGGCCGAGAGCTGGATCGGCGTCAGCGGGTTCTTGATCTCGTGCGCAAGGCGCCGTGCCACCTCGCCCCAGGCCACCGAGCGTTGAGCGGAAATCACATCGGAGATATCGTCGAAGACGATCACGTAGCCGGGCTCATCGCGCTCGCCGCCGGGCAGGCGTGCGCCGCGCACCAGCAGCGTAAGCGGCTGTTCCTCGCCCTGCGGCAGCTCGATCTGCTTCTGCCAGTGCTCGGCGCCGCCCAGCACCTCGCTGGTGTTCTGGTCCGAGAAGGCCTGGCGCACGATCTCGCCGAACGGCCCCATGCCAGGGATCTGCTCAACCGGCAGGCCCAGCACCGCGCCGAACGGCTGGCGGAAGATGCGCTCCGCGCCCGGATTGGCGGTAATCAGCACAAAGCGGCGGTCGAACACCAGCACGCCGGCGGTCAGGTTCTGCAGCACGCTTTCCAGGTAGGCCTTCGATTGCTCGAGCGCGGTGCGGTTCTCTTCCACCGCCAGCCGCGCCTCGGCCAGCTGTCGCGTCATCTGGTTGAACTGCTGCGTGAGCATGCCGAGCTCGTCGCGGCTTTTCAGTTCGCGCTTGGGCGAGAGGTCGCCCTCGGCCACTTCCTTGGTCCCCTGCAGCAGCATCAGCAGCGGCCGCGCCAATTGCCCGCCCAGCAGCAGCGCCAGCATCACCGCGATGAACACGGCCAGGAACAGCGTCAGCGTCAGCGTGCCGATATACATCTTGCGCAGGCCGGTGCGGCCCAGCGCTTTCTCCTGGTATTCCTGGTACGCGCGCTGGACCTCGTCGGCATTGCGCGCGAGCACCGCCGGCACGGGGTGCAGCACCTGCAGGTAGCGTTCCTCGCGCACGGTCTCGCCGACCAGGCCGAAGCCGCTCGACGGCGATTCCTCCGGGCGGCGCTCCACGGACAGGCCGGAGCCGGCCCAGCGCGGCGGCTTGGCCAGCGCGCGCGGGGCGCTGCCGCCTGCGGCGTCATCCTGTGCCGCGGTTGGACTGGCGCCCAGCGGAATGATCACGCGCAGCCGGTACAGGTGGCTGCTGTCGACGCGTTCGGGGCTCGGGCTGCCGTCGCCCGACGGGTCGGTGCCGCCCTCCACCGCCGCGTAGCCGCCGGCCAGCCGCGCCTGTTCGGCCAGCACGCCCGAAGGCAGGTCCGGCACCAGCGACGCGTAGTTGCTGGACGCCGTGGCCAGCACGCGGCCGCTGCCGGTGAAGATGGCGGCTTCCTGGACGCCATACTGCTCGCGCAGCCGGTTCAGCTGCAGCGAAGTGGCCACGCCGGAGGCGCCGGCGAGCTGCTCGGCCATCAGGCGTGCCTTGACCTGCAGGTCGGCGAGCGAGCTGTCGATGGTGGAGCGGCCCAGGTTCAGGCCCGCCTCGAGCGCGGTTTCCACGCGCACGTCGAACCAGGACTCGATGCTGCGCGAGACGAACTGCAGCGATACCAGGTAGATCAGCACGCCGGGCAGCACGCCCACCACGCCGAAGAACACGGCGAGCTTGGTCATCAGCCGCGTGCCGAACTTGCCGCGGCGATAGCGCAGCCACAGCGTCAGCGCCAGCGCACCCACGATCAGCACCAGCAGCGCGCCGATCACCAGGTTCACCTTGAACAGCAGCGTGAAATAGCGATCGAAGAATTCGGTGTTGGCCGATGCGCCGGCCAGCAGGCCCACCAGCACCAGTGCCAGGAAGACGATGATCCCGGCCACGACGCGGTACAGCACGCGCCGGAACCGGCTGTCCCACAGCGAGTTGCTCATGGCTGGCTCGATGCGGGCTGCAGCAGCAGTGCGGGCGACAGTCCGTACGACACCGTCTGCATGGTCAGGCCGCGTGCGTCAATGGCAGCGGCAGGCGCCGACGCAGGCGCGGGTACGGCGGGCGAGGCCGGCAGCGCCGGCGATGCGGGGCCTGGGGCCGGCGCGGGCGGCGGCGCTGCGGGCAGCGGAGGTGGGGGCGCTGCGTTCAGGTCCGTCGGCACCGTATAGGCGAAGCGCCGCCAGTCGGAGGCCAGGTTCCATTCACGCGTGTTGACGGCGTTGATCTGGAACGGCTTGGGCAGTTGCGACAGGTCCAGCCGCATGCGCACTTCCGCGTGGTAGGTCTCGCCCGGCTTGACCACATTGCGCTCGAACACGCGCCAGCCGCGCACGCGCTGGATGAACTGCAGCGCGCCCTTCAGGCGCGTGAACGGCAGCTGCAGGCCGCCGGTGGAGACACGGTACTGGCGCGTCAGCGGCTGGTACGACAGGCGCACGCTGCGGGTGGTGTTGACCGGCTTGTCGTCGAACCAGTACCAGCGCGAGCGCGAGAGCTGGAAGTCGACCGCGAAATAGAGGGAGATGCCCTTGTGCAATGCGTCTTCCAGCGCGGGCGGCAGGTCGAAGTCGAAGCTGGCGGCAAGCTCGAAGCCGCCGTCCTGGAATTCGATGCGCGCCTCGGTGGCCTCGATGACCTGCGCGCGCGCGACGGGCGGCAGCCACAGTAGCGAGGCGAGCGCCAGCACCAGTGCCAGCCACCACCGCGCCAGCAGGCCACGCCTGCCCGCGCCGCCGGGGCGCAGATGCAGGCACGCCCGGTCCGCGGCAGTGTCCACGTTCGTGTCCACCATGACGCGGAAGTCTGACAGGCGCGGCGTGCTCAGCATCGGATCAGATCAGGCGCGTTTCTGGAAGCGGGCGTAGAAGAAGCCATCGTGATCCGACGGCAGGCTGGTGCCGGCAGTGGCGTCCTTTTCGCCATTGGCGCCGGCGGCTTGCGTGGCATGGGTGCCGGGCAGCAGCTGCCCCGGCGCCTGCAATCGTATCGCATCTGCCAGCTGCGCACCAAACCAGCGCGCCTGCTCCTCGCCTTCCGTTGGGAAAATTGAACAGGTGACATAGACCAGGATGCCGCCCGGTTTGAGCAGCGGCCACAGTTGCGAAACGATGCGGCGCTGCTCGGTGACGAGCTTGGCAATATCGGTCTCGCGGCGCAGCCAGCGGATATCGGGATGGCGCCGCACGATGCCCGAAGCCGAGCACGGCACGTCGGCCAGGATGCGGTCAAAGGGCTGGCCGTCCCACCAGTCGGCGGGCCGGCTGGCATCGCCGACCACGATCCGCGCTTGCTTGCCCAGGCGCGCCAGGTTCTCGGCGATGCGGGTGGTGCGCTGCGGGTCGCTTTCCACCGCGGTGACTTCAATATCGGCCAGTTCCAGCAGGTGCCCGGTCTTGCCGCCGGGCGCCGCGCAGGCATCCAGCACGCGCATGCCGTCGGCCACCTCGAGCAGCGGCGCAGCCAGCTGCGCGCCGGCATCCTGCACCGAGACCACGCCTTCGGCAAAGCCCGGCAACTGCGTCACCGGCACCGCGCGCACCAGGCGCACGGCCTGCGGGCCAACCACGTGGCCGGCCAGGCCGGCGTTGGCAAGATCGGTCTGGTACTGCTGCACGGACACGCGCGCGGTGTTGACGCGCACCGTCATCGGCGGGCGCACGTTGGCGCTGGCGGCCAGGGCCATCCACTGGTCCGGGTAGGCCTCGCGCAGCATGCGCAGCCACCACGGCGGCAGGTTCCAGCGCGCCTGCTCGTCGCGGTTGACCTCGGCCAGCAGCGCTTTGCGTTCGCGCAGGAAACGGCGCAGCACCGCGTTGACCAGGCCGCGCGCATGCGCAGTCTTGGGTTCGGAGGCGGCGGCGCTGACTGCCTGGTCGACCACGGTGAAGGTGCTGTAGCCCGGGCGGCCGGCGTCCGCGCCGTCCTGCTTGTCGCGCGGGCCCGGTGCGTGTTCCAGCAGCAGCGCCAGCGCCACCGCCAGCAGCGAATCGACCTGCGCGCCCGGCGGGCGCGTGACCAGCTTTGTCACCAGTGCGCGTGCCGTACCGAACTGGCGCATGGTGCGATAGGCGATGTCCTGCAGCGCGCCGCGCGTGGCGGCATCCTGCACGCGGTCCAGCCGCAGCTGCGCGGCGGCGTCCTCGATCGCCTGGGGCAAGGCTGTGCCTTCGCTGACGGCGCGCACCGCGGCGGCGGCGCCAAGCATCTGGAAGGCAAGCGAATCGGGAGGCAGGCGCATATCGGTCAGGCGGCGGGTCAGGCGTTGGAATCGGGAAGCAGGCCGGCGCGGGCACAAAAAAAGCCCGCCGGTCCATGCGGAACAGCGGGCAGTTTACCCTGTGCGGGGGCCCTGCCCCGGATTTCCGGCCGCTCAGGCGGGATAGGTGCCGGTCTGGGCCATCTGCATCAGGCGCGCGATGCGCTCCTCGGTGGCCGGGTGGGTCGAGAACAAATTGGCGATGGCGCCGCCCGAGAGCGGGTTCATGATCATCATCTGCGCCGTGGCCGGGTGTTCTTCGGCCGCCTGGAACGGGATGCCCTGGGCGTAGCGGTGGATCTTGTCCAGTGCGCTGGCCAGTGCCTGCGGGTCGCCGCTGATCTCGGCGCCGCCGCGGTCGGCTTCGAATTCACGTGCGCGCGAGATTGCCATCTGGATCAGCGATGCCGCCAGCGGGGCCAGGATTGCCACGGCAATGCTGGCGATCGGGTTGCTGCGGTTGCCGTTCTCGTCGCGGCCGCCGAAGAACATCGCCATGTTGGCCAGCGCCGAGATCGCACCGGCCATGGTGGCGGCGATGGTCGAAGTCAGGATGTCGCGGTGGCGCACGTGCGCCAGCTCATGCGCCATCACGCCGCGCAGTTCGCGCTCGGACAGCACCCGCAGGATGCCGGTGGTGGCCGCCACCGCGGCGTGCTCCGGGTTGCGGCCGGTGGCAAAGGCGTTGGGCGCGTCTTCGTTGATCAGGTACACGCGCGGCATCGGCAGGCCGGCGCGCTGCGCCAGGTCCTGCACCATGCCGTAGAACTGCGGCGCGCTGCCGGCGTCGACTTCCTGCGCGTTGTACATGCGCAGGACCATCTTGTCCGAGAACCAGTAGGAGAAGAAGTTCATGCCCAGCGCAAGCAGCAGCGCCATCATCATGCCGCTGCGCCCGCCGATCATGCCGCCGATGACGATGAACAGCGCCGTGATGGCCGCCATCAGCATGAAGGTCTTGACCCAGTTGAACATTGCGGTGATCTCCGTGTAATCGTGAGCCGCGTCCCGGGGGAAAGCGGACGCGATGACCGTTAGATAGGGGGCGATACCCGAAAATTCAACGGCTGTTCAACGGTTTCAGGGGGGAGCCGTGGCCGCTTGCGCCGGCCGGGGCGGTGCCGCCGGCACTTATGCCGCCATGTGCGGCCAAGGCCCGTCCGATCATGCCTGCGCGGCGCCGTTGCCGGGTACCGCGCAGCGCGTGCCCGGCGGCAGCGGCAGGGCCTGCAGGAACTGCTGCGCCGGCTGGCGGCGCCCGCCCGGCTTCTGCAGCTCGGTGACCTGCAGTGCGCTGCCCTCGCCGCAGGCGATGAGGACGCCGGCGGCGTCGGCCGCCAGCACTGTGCCGGGCGGATGCGGCAGGCTGCTGGCGGCGGCCAGCGGCACGGCCTGCCAGCACTTGATCACGGTATCGCCGACCTGCACCGTCGCGCCCGGGAAGGGGTTGAACGCGCGCACCTGGTTGGCCAGCGCCGCGGCCGGGCGGCGCAGGTCCAGCGGGGCCTCGTCCTTGGCGATCTTCTCGGCGTAGGTGACGCCTTCGGCCGGCTGCGGCGTGGCGGGCAGCGCGCGGCCGGCGGCGAGCTCCTGCAGCGCTGCCACGGTCATGCGCGCGCCCAGCGCGGCCAGCGTGTCGTGCAGCGTGCCGGTGGTGTCGTCCGGGCCGATCGGCACGGCCGCGCGCGTGAGCATGTCGCCGGTGTCCAGGCCTTCGTCCATCTGCATCAGCGTGATGCCGGTCTCGGCATCGCCCGCCTCGATGGCGCGGTGGATCGGCGCCGCGCCGCGCCAGCGCGGCAGCAGCGAGCCGTGGATATTCAGGCAGCCCAGGCGCGGCAGGGCCAGCACCTCGGCCGGCAGGATCAGGCCGTAGGCGGCCACCACCATCACGTCGGGCGCAGTGCCGGCGAGCGCGTCGATGGCCGCGGCGGCGTCTTCCGGGTACTTGCCCTGGCGGCGCAGCGAGCGCGGCTGCAGCACTGGCCCAAGGCCGCTGGCGGCGGCGAACTGCTTCACCGGGCTGGCGTGCAGCTGCAGGCCGCGGCCGGCGGGGCGGTCAGGCTGCGTCAGCACCGCCACGATGGGAAAACCGGCGGCGTGGATGGCTTCCAGCGCGACGCGCGCGAACTCGGGCGTGCCGGCAAAGGCAACACGCAGGGGTCTGGCTTGGGACATGGCAGGTTCCGTGGCCTGAAACAGGACCGGCCGCTATCGCGGCCGGTTCTTTTGTTCTTCGGAAGTCATAAAGATAACAGACCCCGCGCGGGTGCCGCGCGCTGGCGGCGGGAATCCGGGCGGGCTGTTACATCTTTGTGGCAGGGCGCCGCTTACATGCGGGTGCGCTCGCGCTTCTGCAGCTTGCTCTTGATGCGGTTGAGCTTGAGCGGCGACAGGTATTCGACAAAGACCTTGCCGCGCAGGTGATCGATCTCATGCTGGATGCAGACGGCCAGCAGGTCGTCTGCTTCGAGCTCGAAGCTCTCGCCCTTCTCGTTGAGCGCGCGCACGCGCACCCGGTCGGGGCGCTCGACGCGGTCATAGACCTCGGGCACCGACAGGCAGCCCTCTTCCCACACCTTTCGGTTGTCGCTGGCCCAGACGATCTCCGGGTTGATAAAGACCTGGAGCTGGTCACGCGTTTCCGAGACGTCGATCACCACCACCTGCTCATGCACGTTGACCTGCGTGGCGGCCAGCCCGATGCCGGGCGCTTCGTACATGGTTTCGGCCATGTCCTTCACCAGCTGGCGGATGCGGTCGTCCACTGCCGCAACGGGTTTGGCAACGGTGTGCAGACGGGGATCGGGGTAGGTCAGGATATCGAGTTTTGCCATGATGCTCAGGCGCAACGCCGGCTGCTGCCGGCAACCGGGCCGCGTTGCGGCGGCGGGTGTTTACATGCAGAATCGGGGCGCAAGTACAAAAATTCAAGGCGCGCCGAAACAGGCACGCTCTCCCGGGTCAATCCGGCCGAAACCACCGGCCGGTCAGGAAAATGCGCGATCTTACCAAAGAACACCAGGCGGCGTCGGGCCGCAGGCTGCACGCGTTCATCCCTAAGCTTGCCTATGCGTTGCTGAGTGCCGCTGGCATCACTGCGGCGGCCGCGCTTCCGGCCCTGGCTGCGGACCTGACGGTCACGCCGGCGCAGCAGGCCGAAGCCCAGCGCACGGCCCAACAGGGCATCCCCGTTTCAGACCTGGCTGCCAATGCGCCGTCGCAGTACACCGTGCGCACGGGTGACACGCTGTGGGGGATCTCGGGCCGCTTCCTGCGCCAGCCATGGCGCTGGCCTGAGCTATGGGGCATGAACCGGCAACAGATCCGCAACCCGCACCTGATCTATCCGGGACAGATGCTGTACCTGATCCAGCGCGACGGCCGCGCCTGGCTGTCGACCACGCCCGCCGGCAGCGGCACGGTGCGCCTGTCGCCGCAGATACGCGGCAACGCCGCCGACGGCGCCGCCATCCTGAGCATCGCGTCTTCCGATATCGAGCCTTTCCTGATCCGCCCGCTGGTGGTCGACCAGGATACGCTGGCCACCTCGGCACGCATCGTCGCCGTGTCCGAGTCGCGCGTCATCCTTGGCCGCGACGATACCGGCTACGCGCGCGGCATCCCCGCCGACGCGCCGCAAGGCAGCGACTGGCAGGCCTACCGTCCGGTCACCCCGGTGCGCGACCCCGTCTCCAATGCCGTGCTCGGCTACGAGGCCGAATACGAAGGCAACGTGCGCCTGGCGCGCGCTGCGCAGGGCCCGGATGCGGTCTCGACCATGCAGGTCACGCAGGCCAGGCAGGAAATGGGCGTGGGCACGCTGCTGATGCCGCAGCCCGCGCGCGAAGCGGCGCGCTATGTGCCGCACGCGCCCGATACGCAACTCGACGGCCGCGTGGCCAAGGTCTATGGCGGGGTCGAGTTCGGCGGCGCCAAGCAGGTGGTGGTGCTCAACCTCGGCAGCCAGGCCGGGGTGGAGCCCGGGCATGTGCTGGCGCTGTCGCGCACTGGCGAGACCGTCGCCGACAAGACCGACAGCAACCGCGCCATCCGCCTGCCCGACGAGCGCTACGGCCTGGCCTTTGTCTTCCGCGTGTTCCCGGGGGTGTCGTATGCGCTGGTCACCGACGCCTCCAACGTGATCGCGGTCGGCGACCGGGCGACCTCGCCGCGCTGAGCCGGTCTTGGCGACATCGCAGGCGGCCCTGGCGGCCGCCGCTTCTCTTTGCCATGCAGGCGCTGCCCGGCAGCTCACCACGCGCGATCCCGACGAGCTGAAGGCGTGGCTGCAGCTCGCCTGCGCGCCCGGGGTCGGCCCGGTCACGGTGCGCCTGCTGCTGACCGCATTCGGGTTGCCGCAGCAGATCCTGGCGCAGAGCGTGGCAGCGCTGTCGTCCGTCGTCCCCAAGAAACACGCCCGCGCGGTGCTGGCCAGGCCCGGCACCGGGCTGCCGGCACTGGTCGAACGCACCCTCGCCTGGCTCGGCACGCCCGGCAACCACGTGGTCACGTTTGGCGACGACGCCTACCCTGCCCGCCTGTTCGACCTGCCCGACCCGCCGCCGCTGCTATATATCAAGGGCGATCCCGCGCTGCTGGCGCGTCCTGCGGTGGCCATCGTCGGCGCGCGTGGCGCCACCGAGCAGGGCAAGCGCGATGCGCAGGCCTTCGGGCGGGCGCTGTCCGAGTCGGGGCTGGCGGTGGTCTCGGGGCTGGCGCTGGGCGTCGATGCCGCCGCCCATGCCGGCGGGCTGCAGGGTTGCGGCGGTACCGTCGCTGTTACGGGTACGGGGGCCGACCGGGTCTATCCGGCCGAGAACCTGGCGCTGGCCCACGAAGTGGCCGCGCGCGGCGCGATCGTCACCGAATTCCCGCTCGGCATGCAGGGCCTGCCCGCCAACTTCCCGCGCCGCAACCGTATCATCGCCGCCCTGGCACGCGGGGTGCTGGTGGTGGAGGCCGCGGCGCGCTCGGGCTCGCTGATCACCGCACGGCTGGCGGCCGACCTGGGGCGCGAGGTATTTGCGGTGCCGGGCTCGATCCACGCGCCGCTGTCAGCCGGCTGCCACCTGCTGATCCGCCAGGGAGCGAAGCTGGTGGAGCGCGTGGAGGATGTGCTGGAAGAGATCAACCTGCTGCCGGCACCTGCCCGCCCCGCTGCCGCGCGCGTTCCCGCGTCCGTACCGGAGCAACCAGATCTTTCTGACTTTGCCGGCCACGCCGACCCCCTGCTGGCCGCTCTCGGCTACGATCCGGTTACGCTGGATGCGCTGTGCGAGCGCAGCGGCCAGCCGCCGGAAGCCGTCGCGGCGCGCCTGCTGGAACTGGAACTGGCCGGGCACGCCGAGCGTCTACCGGGAAACGTGTTTCGGCGGCTTGGGTGAGCCGCAGCGCAATACCGATACAATCGCCGGCAGCCCGCGTGCCGCGGGCGCCTCATGTTTCCGATGCCATGACCGTTTACTTTCCAGAACGTGACGCAGGCGCCATTGCCGGGTGCCTGGCAGCGCGGCCGCAGGGCCGCCTGGTGGCCTGCCTGTGCGCGCAGTGGTGCGGCACGTGCCGGGACTACCTGGCGGCGCTGACCGCGCTGGCCTCGCGCCATCCGGAGGATTGCTTCGTCTGGATCGACATCGAGACGCACGCGGATGCGCTTGGCGATATCGATATTGAGAATTTCCCGACGCTGCTGGTGCAGCCTGCGTCGGGCGGCACGCCCCAGTTCTATGGCACCCTGCTGCCGCACATCGAGGTGCTGGAACGCATGCTGAGCCGCGGTGCGGCGATGCCGGCGAGTGCCGAAGACGTGCCGCAGGTGCTGGACTGGTTGCTTGCCGGGGGGAGCAGCGCCGCCTAGGCGGCGACAGGGTCGGCGGCGGGGCTTGCTTGCACCGCCGTTGAAAGCGCGCTTATTATTGGCGCCTCATAGCCCCCCGGCGTTCTGATTACTTCGTTTGTAGTGCAATTCGCGGGTTGCCGGATGCAGCTCGCAAGGACCCTTCCCATGTCAAAAGCCCTCATCATCGCGGAAAAACCGTCGGTCGCGGCGGATATCGCCCGTGCCCTCGGGGGGTTTACCAAGCACGACGAGTATTTCGAGAGCGACGACTACGTGCTGTCCTCCGCCGTCGGCCACCTGGTCGAGATCGCCGCGCCGGACGAATACGAGGTCAAGCGCGGCAAGTGGAGCTTCGCCAACCTGCCGGTGATCCCGCCGCATTTCGACCTGCGCCCGATCGCCAAGACCGAGTCGCGCCTGAAGGTGCTGAACCGGCTGATCAAGCGCAAGGACGTCACCGCCCTGATCAACGCCTGTGACGCGGGACGCGAAGGCGAACTGATCTTCCGGCTGATCGCGCAACAGGCCAAGGCCAAGCAGCCGGTGCGCCGGCTGTGGCTGCAGTCGATGACGCAGCAGGCGATCCGCGATGGCTTCGCCAGCCTGCGCGAAGACGAAGACATGCTGCCGCTGGCCGACGCCGCGCGCTGCCGCTCCGAGGCCGACTGGCTGGTCGGCATCAACGGCACCCGCGCCATGACCGCCTTCAACAGCAAGGGCGGTGGCTTCTTCCTGACCACCGTGGGCCGCGTGCAGACGCCGACGCTGTCGATCGTGGTGGAGCGTGAAGAGAAGATCAAGCACTTCGTGCCGCGCGACTACTGGGAAGTGCGGGCCGAGTTCATCGCCGCCGCCGGCCTGTATGAAGGCCGCTGGTTCGACCCCAAGTTCAAGAAGAGCGAGTTCGATCCCGAGGCGCGCGAATCGCGCCTGTGGAGCGAGGCCGAGGCCAAGAGCATCGTCGCCGCCTGCCGCGACAAGCCGGGCACCGTCACCGAGGAATCCAAGCCGTCGACGCAGCAGTCGCCGGCGCTGTTCGACCTGACCACGCTGCAGCGCGAGGCCAACTCGCGCTTCGGCTTCTCGGCCAAGAACACGCTCGGCCTGGCGCAGGCGCTGTATGAAAAGCACAAGGTCCTGACCTACCCGCGTACCGATGCGCGCGCGCTGCCCGAGGACTACCTGGACACGGTCAAGCAGACCATGGACATGCTGGCCGACAGCTCGCCCAACTACCTGCCGCACGCCAAGAAGATTCTGGCGCAGGGCTGGGTCAAGCCGAACAAGAAGATCTTCGACAACAGCAAGATCAGCGACCACTTCGCCATCATCCCGACGCTGCAGGCGCCAAAGAACCTGTCCGAACCGGAGCAGAAGCTGTACGACCTGGTAGTGCGCCGCTTCCTGGCGGTGTTCTTCCCGGCGGCCGAGTTCCAGGTCACCACCCGCATCACGGAAGTCGCCGGCCACCACTTCAAGACCGAAGGCAAGGTGCTGGTCAACCCGGGCTGGCTGGTGATCTACGGCCGCGAGGCGCAGGGCGACAAGGATGCCGCCAACCTGGTGCCGGTGGCCAAGGACGAGAAGGTCAAGACCGACAAGGTCGAGAGCGTCGGCCTGACCACCAAGCCGCCCGCGCGCTACAACGAAGCCACGCTGCTGTCGGCGATGGAAGGCGCCGGCAAGCTGGTGGACGACGACGCGCTGCGCGAGGCCATGGCCGGCAAGGGCCTGGGCACGCCGGCGACGCGCGCGGCCATCATCGAAGGCCTGCTGACGGAAAAATACCTGGTGCGCGAAGGCCGCGAACTGATTCCGACTGCCAAGGCGTTCCAGCTGATGACGCTGCTGCGCGGCCTGGGCGTGCAGGAACTGACGCAGGCCGAGCTGACCGGCGAGTGGGAACACAAGCTCTCGCAGATCGAGCGCGGGCGCCTGAAGCGCGACGAGTTCATGCTTGAGATCGCGCAGATGACCCAGCAGATCGTCAAGCGCGCCAAGGAATACGACAGCGACACCATCCCGGGCGACTACGCCACGCTGGACACGCCGTGCCCGCAATGCGGCGGACAGGTCAAGGAGAACTACCGCCGCTTTGCCTGCACCGCGTGCGAGTTCTCGATCAGCAAGATCCCGGGCGGGCGCCAGTTCGAGATCGATGAGGTCGAAGAACTGCTGCTGAAGAAGGAAATCGGTCCGCTGCAGGGTTTCCGCAGCAAGATGGGCCGTCCGTTCGCCGCCATCCTCAAGCTGGGCAAGGACGACGAAGGCCATTACAAGATGGAATTCGACTTCGGCCAGAACGACGACGACAACGACGGCGAGCCGGTCGACTTCAGCGGCCAGGAGCCGGTGGGCACCTGTCCGAAGTGCGGCGGCTCGGTGTTCGAGCACGGCATGAAGTACGTCTGCGAGAACAGCGCGACCAGCCCCAAGAGCTGCGACTTCACCACCGGCAAGATCATCCTGCAGCAGGAAATCAGCCGCGAGCAGATCGGCAAGCTGCTCACTGACGGCAAGACCGACCTGCTGACGGGGTTCAAGTCGTCGCGCACCGGCCGCAACTTCAAGGCCTTCCTGGTCAAGCAGCCGGACGGCAAGATCGGCTTCGAGTTCGAGGCGCGCGAGCCCAAGGCGGGCGCCAAGACGGCGGCGAAGACCACGGCCAAGGCGGCATCGAATGGCACGGCCGAGGCGGCGCCGGCAACCAAGACGGCAGCGAAGACCGCGGCCAAGACGCCAGCCGCCAAGGCTCCGGCCACCAAGGCACCGGCCAAGAAGGCGGCAGCCAAGAAGGCCCCCGCCAAGACCGCCGCGGCCAAGAAGTCGCGCGCGGCGGCCGCCGGCGAGTAAGCGTCAGCGCGTCACGGCAAAACGCCCGGCATCGCCGGGCGTTTTGCTTTGGGTGGATCGGCCTAGGTAGCCGCTCAGGTGCGCACGGCTTGCGTGCCGTGGCTGGCGGCTGGCGCCGGCTGCGCTTCCTTGCCGCGTACCTGCCCTTCTTCGAGCAGGAAGTCGATAAAGGCGCGCACCTTGGTCGGCAAGAACTTGCGGCTCGGGTAGACCACGCTGACATCGCGCCGCGGCAGCTGGTATTGCGGCAGCACATGCACCAGCTTGCCGGATTCGATATTGGGACGCGCCAGGTAGGACGACAGCATGGCCACGCCCATGTCGGCCAGCGCCGCCTGGTGGGCCAGCTCGGCATTGCTGCACAGCAGCCCCGAGCGGATCGGCACGGTCACCTCGCCTTCCGGGCCCAGCAGCGTCCATTCGTGCTCGGCGCTGGGCAGGCGCATGGCAATGCAGCGGTGGTGGCTGAGTTCATGGGCATGGCGGATCGGCGCGTGCGCCGCCACATAGCCCGGCGATGCGCACAGGATCACTTCGGCCGACAGCAGCGGGCGCGCCACCAGGTGCGAGCCCAGGCCCAGGTCGGACAGCATCACGGCCACGTCGCGGCCTTCTTCGACGATATCGACGTTGCGGTCCGACAGGATCACGTCGAACACCACGTCCGGATACAGCTGCTGGAAGCGCGCCAGCAATTCCGGCAGCAGGTGCAGGCCGAACATCACCGGGGTGACCAGCCGCAGCGTGCCTGACAGCGACTGGCTGCGCGCCGTGACCACGCTTTCGGCTTCTTCCACGTCTTCCAGGATCTGCTGGCAGCGCTGCAGGTAGGTTTCGCCGGCGTCGGTCAGCGACAGGCTGCGGGTGGTGCGGTTGAGCAGGCGCGTGCCCAGGTGGCTCTCCAGGTCGGCCACGTAGCGCGTCACCACTGCGTTGGACATTTCCAGCTGCTGCGCTGCACGCGCGAAGCTTCCCAGTTCCACCACCTTGGAAAACACACGCATCGATTGCAGGCGATCCATGACACAGTCTCCCGGTTCTGCGCTGAATTCTTACGTAATCAGCCTATTTTATTGTTCGAATCAAAACTAATCATTGTGGATCCTGATATTTATTGATATGAGGGAAATGCCTAATATCTAGCCATCGGATGCCGCAATGCAACATAGTCTTTCGTCGAAGTGACGGCTCAGGCATCCATGCAATAGAGAAAGCCTGAATCATGAAAACCAACCGCTACGCCCTGATCGCTGTCGCCACCCTCGCCGCCGCCCTGTCGGCCGCACCGGCCTTTGCCAAGAACGGCAAGTTCGATGTGTTCACCGACGGCGCCAAGGTAGCCAAGTTCGATCCGTACACCGACGGCGCCCGCACCGGCAAGTTCGATCCGTACGTCGATGGCGCCCGCACCGGCAAGTTCGACACCTACACCGAAGGCGGCAAGTACGACACCACTACCGATCGCGCGCCGCTGTAAGGCCGCCTGGCCGCCTCAGGCCTGCCTCCCCGGCGGTCTCTGGCAGCGCGATCCCGGGGCCGCTTCCTCCGCTTGTGCGGCCCCGCCTGCTTCAAACCTGGTCTCCACAGGTCCTTGGGGGAGCGCCTTGCAGCCTCTCCGCCTTTATTGGAGAAAAAGCCCGCACCGGTTCCGGTTGCGGGCTTCTTTGTTTCTGCATCCGGCGGCTTTGCAAGCACTGGCGAATGATTATGCCAGACGCCGCAAATGAAAAACGGGCCATGACGGCCCGTTTTGCTGACCACTACGACTTCTTAGTCGTCGTAGTGGTGGCGATGGTGCTTGTGCTTCTTGCGCTTGTAGCTGCTCTTGTAATAGCGGCGGTGGTCATCGTCGTACGAGTTGCTGCGCGAGACATTGCCGCCCAGCGCCGCACCCGCGCCGCCGCCCAGGCCGGCGCCGATCAGGCCACCGGTGCGGCCGCCCATGGCGTTGCCAGCTGCGGTGCCGGCACCGCCACCCAGCGCGCCGCCGATGATGGCACCGGTGCGCTCACGGCGGTTGGAGGTCACTGCGCCACCGGCGCCGCCGCCCACTGCACCACCGATCACTGCGCCGGTGCTGCCGCCCAGCGCGCCGCCCACCGCGGCACCGGCGACGCCGCCGAGTGCGCCGCCCAGGGCGTTGTTCATGTCACTCGCGACGGCCGGCAGCGCGCAGGCCGCCAGGGCGAGGGCAATGGTCAGATTGCGAACGGGATGGCGAGTCATATCTTTTTTCCTCGAATTGCCATGATGTGTCGCAAGTGTAGAGAAGGAGCCGCACCCTTGCTGTAACTACCTGTAAAGCCCTGTAACCCGCTACAGAAACGGTATCCGTGCATTACAAAAGCGCGGTAAACACGCAACACTTGATAAAAAGACAGGCGATCAAGTGATCGCCTGTCTGCTTTGTATGCCGCCGGCCCCGCAGGAGGACGGCGTTCAGCGTGTGCTCAGCAGCACTTGCCCTGCCCGCCGCCGTAGCGTGCCTCCTGGCGCTCGCGGAAGAATTCCTCGTAGCTCATCGGCTCGCGGTCGGGGTGGGTGCTTTCCATATGGGCCACGTAGGTCTGGTAGTCGGGCAGCCCGACCATCAGCCTGAGCGACTGCCCCAGGTAGCGTCCCATCGTTCCGAGTTGTTCCAGCATGGCGGGCTCCGGTATCAGGACTGGGCCGAGGCGGCGCCCGGCAGCGGCTCGAACGGCGTTTCCTTGTCGGTCGGGCGCTTCGCGGCGCGCGCCTGCAGCGCGGTCTTGAAGCCGTAGAACACGATCGACAGCACCACCAGCATGAACAGCGCGCACAGGCCGGCGTCCAGGTAGTCGTTGAAGACGATGCGGTGCATCTGCTCCATCGACTTGGCCGGGGCCAGCACCTTGCCTTCGGCAATGGCGGCGCTGAACTTGGCGGCGTGGGTCAGGAAGCTGACCTTGGGGTCGGCATGGAACAGCTTCTGCCAGCCGGCGGTCAGCGTGCAGATCAGCAGCCACACGGTCGGCACCAGCGTGACCCAGGCGTACTGGCCGCGCTTCATTTTGACCAGCACGCAGGTGCCCAGCACCAGCGCCACCGCGGCGAGCATCTGGTTGGAGATGCCGAACAGCGGCCACAGCGTGTTGATGCCGCCCAGCGGATCGACCACGCCCTGGTACAGGAAGTAACCCCATGCCGCCACGCACAGCGCGGTGGCGGTCAGGTTGGCGACCAGCGAATCGGTCTTGCGCATCGACGGGATAAAGCTGCCCAGCAGGTCCTGCAGCATGAAGCGGCCGGCGCGGGTGCCCGCGTCGACGGCGGTCAGGATGAACAGCGCCTCGAACAGGATGGCGAAGTGGTACCAGAACGCCATCATGGCCTGGCCGCCCACCACCTGGTGCAGGATATGGGCGATGCCCACGGCCAGCGTCGGCGCGCCGCCGGCGCGCGAGAGGATGGTGTTTTCGCCGACGTCCTTGGCGGTCTGCACCAGCACGTCAGGCGTGATCACGAAGCCCCAGGTCGAGACCGCGTGCGCCACCGCTTCCGGCGTGGTGCCGATCACGGCCGCCGGGCTGTTCATGGCGAAGTACACGCCCGGCTCGATCACCGAGGCGGCTACCAGTGCCATGATCGCGACGAACGATTCAGCCAGCATCGCTCCGTAGCCGATAAAGCGCGCGTGGGTCTCGTTCTCCAGCAGCTTGGGCGTGGTGCCCGACGAGATCAGCGCGTGGAAGCCCGACACCGCGCCGCAGGCGATGGTGATGAAGAGGAACGGAAACAGGTTGCCCGACCACACCGGTCCGCCGCCTTGCGCGAACTGCGTGAAGGCCGGCATCTTCAGGTCCGGGGCGACGATCAGGATGCCGACCGCCAGCGCGATGATGGTGCCGATCTTCAGGAAGGTCGACAAGTAGTCGCGCGGCGCCAGCAGCAGCCACACTGGCAGCACGGCGGCGATAAAGCCGTAGATGATCAGCATCCACGTCAGCGCCTTGCCGTCATAGGTGAACAGCGGCGCCAGCACGGCGCTCTCGTGTACGTACTGGCCGCCGATGATGGCCAGCATCAGCAGCACGAAGCCGATCACCGACACCTCGCCGATGCGGCCCGGGCGGATATAGCGCGTATAGATGCCCATGAACAGCGCGATCGGGATCGTCACCGCCACGGTGAACGTGCCCCACGGCGAGTCGGCCAGCGCCTTCACCACGATCAGCGCCAGCACCGCCAGGATGATGACCATGATCATGAAGCAGCCGAACAGCGCGATCATGCCCGGGATCGTGCCCATCTCGGACTTGACCAGGTCGCCCAGCGAGCGGCCGTCGCGGCGCGTGGAGATGAACAGCACCATGAAGTCCTGCACCGCGCCGGCGAACACCACGCCGGCGAGCAGCCACAGCATGCCCGGCATATAGCCCATCTGCGCGGCCAGCACCGGGCCGACCAGCGGGCCGGCGCCGGCGATGGCGGCGAAGTGGTGGCCGAACAGCACCGCCTTGTTGGTCGGCACGTAGTCCAGGCCGTCGTTATGGCGCCACGCGGGCGTCATCCGTTTGGGATCGAGCTGCATCACCTTGTCGGCGATAAAGCGGCTGTAGTAGCGGTAGGCGATCAGGTAGATGCAGAGCGCGGCAACCACGATCCACAGCGCGCTGACGGCCTCGCCGCGCGCCAGCGCGACAGTGCCGAAGGCAAACGCGCCAAGGACGGCGACAGCCAGCCACACCAGGTGTTCTCCGATGCGATTCATAGTGAAGGGTCTCCTCAGACCGGGATATGGATAGCCTGCGGCGGCGAAAGACTGGTAACAGGCAACTGGCAGGATCGGCAGCGGGGGTGCGCCGAGGGCGGGCAGCGGGGGCAATCCGGCGGTGAGGGTGTCTCCTGGGATAGCTGCTGCGCGCCCGGTTGTGTCGTCGTTTCCGGATCTCGTCTTGCAGGCAGGCGACGCACCGTCCGGGTGTGGACGGTGCACCAGCTGCGTCCGCGCATGCGCCCTGCTGGGGCGGCGGCGCGTTCGGCGTGTAGTATTGACACCCGCCAAACCCCGCACAAGCGCGTAACTACGCAGCACTTCTGCGTAGTACTACGCAAATCGACGGTGGCATGCCGCCTGCGCGGCATCGGTGTTTACCCCCGGTCCCCCCGCACTCGTATGAAACTCCGCCAGAAGATCCTGTTGCTAGCCGTGGCGCCACTTGCGGTTGCCATGCTGGGCATCGCACTTGCCGTGCGCTTCCAGGCCACGCAGCTCGCGCAGCATGAACGCGCGCTGGTCGAGGCCGCCTACCTGCAGAGCAAGGAAACCGAGCTGCGCCACTACGTAGAACTGGCGCAGAGCGCGATCGCGCCGCTGGTGCGCTCCGGGCGCACCGACGCCGCCACCCGGCAGGCCGCGATGGAGGCACTTGCGCGGCTGGACTACGGCCCCGACGGCTATTTCTTCCTGTATGACCTGCACGGCCGCAACCTGATGCACCCGCGCCAGCCCGAACTGGTCGGCCAGGACCTGTGGACGCTGCGCGACCCGCAGGGCGCGCTGACCATCCAGCAACTGATTGCCGCAGCCAAGGGCGGTGGCGGCGCGGTGCGCTACCTGTGGAGAAAGCCCTCGTCGCAGCAGCTGGCGCCCAAGCTCGGCTATGTGGTGGCGGTGCCCGAATGGGGCTGGATGGTGGGCACCGGCATCTACCTGGATGACGTGGAAAGCACGCTGCGCCAGCTCGATGCCCGTGCCGAGACCGATATCCGCCAGACCATGGCCTGGATCGGCGTGATTGCCGGCATCAGCATCCTGCTGGTCGCCGCCAGCGGCCTGGCGCTGAACGTCAGCGAGCACCGCGAGGCCGACGCCAAGCTGCGCCAGCTGGCGCAGCGCGTGGTGCAGTCGCAGGAAGAAGAGCGCGCCCGGCTCTCGCGCGAGCTGCACGACGGCATCAGCCAGCTGCTGGTGTCGGTCAAGCTGGTGCTGGAAACCGCCACCAACCGCCTGCGCCTGGCCCCGGCCGAAGGCGCCGCGGTGGCGCCGGTGCTGGGCATGGCGCTGAACCGGCTCGATACCGTGTTCAATGAAGTGCGCCGCGTGGCGCGCAACCTGCGCCCCGCCCTGCTCGACGACCTGGGCCTGTACGCCGCGCTGCAGCACCTGGCGCGCGAGATGCAGGGCGGCAGCGGGCTGGAAATTGCGGTGACTCAGAGCGGCACCCCGCGCGAACTGCCCGACGAGCAGGCCACGGCGCTGTTCCGGATCGCCCAGGAAGCCTTGACCAACGTCGAGCGCCATGCCGGCGCGCGCCGGGTCGTGGTGGCGCTGGCCTTCGATGCCGATGCCACGCGCCTCACCGTGCGCGACGACGGGCATGGCTTCGACGTGGCGCGCATGCAGGAGGACCCGCAGCGCGGCATCGGACTGCGCAACCTGCGCGAGCGCATCGCCGCGCTGTGCGGGCAGTTCGACATCGTTTCGGGCATGGGCGGCACCCAGCTGGTCGCTTCACTGCCGCTGGCCAGGCCCGCGGCCATTGCGCACGATCCCGTTTCAGCAGGACCCTCGCCGTCATGACCCAGCTAGCCGACTCCGCCGAAGTGCCCGCCCGCGTATTACTGATCGACGACCATGCGCTGGTGCGCGACGGAATGCGCATGCATCTGGCGCTGCAGCCCGGCCTGCGCGTGGTCGGTGAAGCCGACGACGGCGAGGCCGCGCTGGCGTGGCTGGACCGAGCCGGTGCCGCCGAGCTGCCCGACCTGGTCATCACCGATATCGGCATGCGCGGCATGGGCGGCATTGCCCTGGCCGCGGCGCTGCATGACCGCTATCCGGAACTGGCGGTGCTGATCGTGTCGATGCACGACAACCTGGAATACGTGCGCCAGGCGGTGCGTGCGGGTGCGCGCGGCTATGTGCTCAAGGACGCGCCCGCCGACGAGCTGATGGCGGCGATCCAGTCCGTGCTGGCCGGACGGGTCTTCTACAGCGCCCGCATTGCGCGCGGCATGGCCGAGCAGAGCCCCGCCGCAGGGCCGCTCGATGCGCTCACGCCGCGCGAGCGCGACATCCTGCGCGGCATCGGGCGGGGCCTGGCCAACAAGGAGATCGCGGCGCAGCTGGGGGTTTCGGTGCGCACGGTGGAGACGCACCGGCTGAACCTGAAGCGCAAGCTGGGGATCGAGGGGCGGGCGGGGTTGGTGAAGTACGCAGTGGAGACGCTGGGGGATAGCGAGGCGGGATAAAAAAAACGCCCGTCTCGGCAGAGACGGGCGTCTTTATTGCGAACTGCGCGAACCGTGGCGCGATCAGCCTTCCAGCCGCTTGCCCAGCGCCGCCCGCACATCCGCCAGCGCCTGCGGCAGCCGATGCCGCAGCTTGGTGAACAACTCATCATGCAGCACCAGCTCCTGCTGCCACGCTTCACGGTCGATTGAAGTCACCTGCGCGAACTGCGCCGGTGTGAAGTCAACGCCATTCCAGTTCAAGTCCTGGTAGCGCGGGGTAGTGCCGAACATATGCTCGGCGGCTTGCCCCTTGCCTTCCACGCGGTCGATCATCCACGACAGCACGCGCATGTTCTCGCCGAAGCCTGGCCACACGAAGTTGCCGTCGGCGTCCTTGCGGAACCAGTTGACGCAGTAAATCCTCGGCAGTTTCGCGCCCGCGGCTTCCAGCTTCTTGCCGAGTTCGAGCCAGTGGCCGAAGTAATCACTCATGTTGTAGCCGCAGAACGGCAGCATGGCGAACGGGTCGCGGCGCACCACGCCCTGCTGGCCGGCGGCCGCGGCGGTGGTTTCCGAACCCATGGTGGCGGCCATGTAGACGCCTTCGGTCCAGTTGCGGGCCTCGGTCACCAGCGGCACGGTGGTCGAGCGGCGGCCGCCGAAGATAAACGCATCAATGGGTACGCCGGCCGGGTTGTCCCAGTTGTCGTCGATCGACGGGCACTGCGATGCCGGCGCGGTGAAGCGGGCGTTCGGGTGCGCAGCCTTGGCGCCGGTGGCCTTGGCGATTTCCGGGGTCCAGTCCTTGCCCTGCCAGTCGATCAGGTGCGCCGGCGCTTCCTTGGTCATGCCTTCCCACCACACGTCGCCGTCGTCGGTCAGCGCCACGTTGGTGAAGATGACGTTTTCCTTCAGCGTCGCCATCGCGTTGTAGTTGGTCTTCTCGCTGGTGCCCGGGGCCACGCCGAAGTAGCCGGCTTCCGGGTTGATCGCGTACAGGCGGCCGTCCTGGCCCGGCTTGATCCAGGCGATGTCGTCGCCGATGGTGGTGACCTTCCAGCCCTCGAAGCCCTTGGGCGGGATCAGCATGGCGAAGTTGGTCTTGCCGCAGGCCGACGGGAACGCGGCGGCGACGTGGTATTTCTTGCCCTCGGGCGAGGTCACGCCAAGGATCAGCATGTGCTCGGCCAGCCAGCCTTCATCGCGGCCCATGGTCGATGCAATGCGCAGTGCAAAGCACTTCTTGCCCAGCAGCGCGTTGCCGCCGTAGCCGGAGCCGAACGACCAGATCTCGCGCGTTTCCGGGAAATGGACGATGTACTTGGTCGGATTGCACGGCCAGGCCACGTCCTGCTCGCCGGCGGCCAGCGGCTTGCCCACGGTGTGCACGCACGGCACGAACTCGCCGTTGGTGCCCAGCACGTCGTACACGGCGCGGCCCATGCGCGTCATGATGCGCATATTGACCGCCACATACGGCGAATCGGACAGTTCCACGCCAATATGGGCGATCGGCGAACCCAGCGGGCCCATCGAGAACGGCACCACATACAGCGTGCGGCCGCGCATGCAGCCGTCGAACAGGCCGTTCAGCGTCTGGCGCATCTCGGCGGGTGCGGTCCAGTTGTTGGTGGGGCCGGCGTCTTCCTGCTTTTCAGAGCAGATAAAGGTGCGATCTTCCACCCGCGCCACGTCCGAGGGGTCCGACAGTGCCAGGAAGGAATTCTTGCGCTTGGCCGGGTTCAGCCGCTTCATGGTGCCGGCGGCGACCATCTGCTCGCACAGGCGGTCGTATTCTTCCTGGGAGCCGTCGCACCAATAGATATTGTCAGGCTTGGTCAGGGCGGCGATTTCCGCGACCCAGGCCACCAGCTTGGGGTGCTTGACCCAGGCCGGCGCATTGACGGGCGCCGTACCTTGCATCGTGGGGTGGTTCATACTGCAGACTCCAGATTCGTAAAGGGGAAGGAAGGGAAGGAATCCTTGCAAAGCCTGGCCAGCGGGCAGATGGGGCCGTCACACGCCCGGAGTGATGGTCACACTCGGATCGACACATCCCGTTACAACTCCGCGGCGGCCCCGTTTATGCAAAAGGTCGCGGCGGTCCCTGCGGCTGCGCTACAGTTGCGCTTCGCGCGCGCAGGGGTGGCTGCGCGGGCTGGCCGGACTTTGCCCGGGTGCGATCGCGTGGCGGGAGCAATGCTCGACCGACAATCCGCGGCGGCACCGGAACGGGCAAGGATACCACTGGCGCACCCCCCTGTTTTTTGCTATGCAACAATCGCCGCCACCGGCCGGCGCGGGTTTTTCGATATTTCTCAACAATACTGTTGGCCGGCGCGCTGCTCGGTGGCCGCGCGCACCAACCGGCACAAGACCGTTAGATAACCAGAGTTGCCGATGAAGATTGCCGTACTCGACGATTACCAGGATGCCGTGCGCAAGCTGCCTTGCTTCAGCTTGCTGGAGGGGCACGACGTCAAGGTGTTCAACAACACCGTCAAGGGCGTGGGCCAGCTGGCCGCACGCCTGTCAGACGTCGAAGCCGTGGTTCTGATCCGCGAACGCACACGCATCACCCGGCAACTGTTGGAAAAACTGCCCAAACTGAAGCTGATCAGCCAGACCGGCAAGGTCGGCGCCGGCCCCGGCAGCCATATCGACCTGGATGCCGCCACCGACCGTGGCGTGGCTGTGCTCGAGGGCGTGGGTTCGCCAGTTGCGCCGGCGGAGCTGACCTGGGCGCTGATCATGGCGGCGCAGCGACGCATTCCCCAATACGTCGCCAGCCTGAAGCATGGCGCCTGGCAGCAATCGGGGCTGAAATCGACGACGATGCCGCCCAATTTCGGCCTTGGGCAGGTGCTGCGCGGCCAGACGCTGGGGATCTGGGGCTACGGCAAGATCGGCCGGCTGCTGGCTGGCTACGGCCGCGCCTTTGGCATGAAGGTGCTGGTCTGGGGCCGCGAGGCGTCGCTCGAAGGCGCCCGTGCCGACGGGCTGGGCGTGGCCGAATCTAAGGAGCAGTTGTTTGCCGACAGCGATGTGCTGTCGATGCACCTGCGCCTGAATGACGACACCCGCGGCATCGTCAAGATGACTGACCTGACCCGGATGAAGCCCACGGCGCTGTTCGTCAACACCAGCCGTGCCGAACTGCTGGAAGAGAACGCGCTGGTCACCGCGCTGAACCGGGGCCGCCCGGGCATGGCGGCCATCGACGTGTTCGAGTCCGAGCCGATCCTGCAGGGCCACGCGCTGCTGCGCATGGAAAACTGCATCTGCACGCCGCACCTGGGCTATGTTGAGCGCGACAGCTACGAGCTGTACTTCCGCACCGCGTTCCAGAACATCCTGGACGTGCTGGCCGGCAACCATGACTGCATCGTCAACCCGAAGGCGCTGGCGCCGGTGCTGACGCGCTGAGTCACCAGCGGCCGGATTGCCTCCGGACGGCCCGCCCCCGACACCCCTGTTCCGCCATGCGGGACAGGGGTGTTTCACATCTGGCCGGGCATTTCCTCCGGGAAACGCGAATTCCATGAAACCGCTACACTCGGGACTTCCCTTACCGCCCGGCCTGCCAGGGCCCGCGGCAGCCCAGACAACAACAAGGCGCCCCCTGCGCCAATCCACAATTCCCAAGGCCGGCATGGACCCCAGGCTAGTGACGCTCTGCGTCGGCAACTTCGTCATTGGCACCGGTGCGATGATCGTTACCGGCATGTTGAACGACATTGCCGGCGATTTCGGGCTGGGCGCGGCCAGCGCCGGGCAGCTGATCTCGGTGTTTGCGCTGGCCACCTGCATCGGCGCCCCGCTGTTTGCCACGCTGGGCTCGCGCATCGACCGCCGGCTGCTGCTGGCCGGGTCGCTGCTGGTCTACGGGGTAATGCACCTGGCCGCCGCGTTTGCGCCCAGCTTTGCGGCGCTGATGGCGATCCGCTTCCTGACCGCGATCGGCGCGGCCATCTATACGCCCCAGACCGCCGCCACGCTGCCGCTGCTGGTCAACGCACAGACGCGCGGGCGTGCCATCAGCTTTGTGTTTCTTGGCTGGAGCATTGCCAGCGTGGTGGGCGTGCCGCTGGGCACGTGGATTTCCAGCACGCTGGGCTGGCGCGTCAGCATGGCGCTGGTCGGGGCCCTGGCGCTGCTGGTGTCGGCGGCGGTCTGGCGCGCGCTGCCGCGCGGGCTGAAGGTGCCGCCGGCCGGGCGCGAGGCCTGGGGCGCGGTGCTGCGCCACAAG